>DATMHP010000177.1:0-5696 GCA_035554875.1 Sphingomicrobium sp. | reverse complement strand
ATGAACTCCCGCCGCTCTCGCGGAATCTTCGTTCGGGACGTGCGTTCATGCTATCGAGGCGCCCGGAGGAATCGCCTATGCGCGCAATTCGCCTGTTTCTTCTCCTGGTCGTATTCGGGTGGAGCGCCGCTGCCAGCGCAGCGGTGGAAATCGCCTTTTATTCCAAGGATATGGCGTCGAGCTTCCCGCACGCTTACGTGCGGCTGACCGGCACTGACGAGGCAACGGGAAAGCCCGTGGACGTCAATTACGGGTTTACTCCCGCAAGTTTGAGCCCGGGCGTGCTGTTCGGCTCCGTCCGCGGAATCATCGAGTCCGCAAGTCCGGCCTATATTGCGCGAAGCGACCGGCACTTCGCGCTGAAGCTGACCGATGCCCAGTATCGCCAGGTCGTCGCGATCGTCGAGAAATGGCGCGCGGCGCCGCAGCCGTCATACCGGCTCAACGGCCGCAACTGCATCGACTTCGTCGCCGAGATAGCGAACGCACTCGGCCTCAAGGCGCCCGTCATTCCCAAGTTGATGAAGAAGCCCAGAAGCTATCTCGACGAGGTGGCACGTCTGAATGCCGCGCTGATCGCCGGATGGGACGCGCATCTCGCCGCGCAAAGTGTCGCGCCGGTAGCGGCGCTACCCGCAGTCGCGCATTGATCAGGCGGCTTCGGCCGCGGTCCTGACCGTCAGCTCCATCTCAGCGTTGAGCAGCTTCGACACCGGGCAATTCGCTTTCGCATCTTCGGCGAGCTGCCGAAGCTTCCCCTCATCGATTCCCGGAACCTCGGCCGTCAGCTCGAGGTCGGACCGGCCGATGCGGAACCCCTCGCCTTCCTTGTCGAGCTCGACTTTTGCAGTCGTCTCCAATGTCCCTTCCGTGATTCCTTCTTTCGCAAGCGCGAACGAGAGAGCCATGGTGAAGCAGCCGGCGTGGGCCGCGGCGATCAGCTCTTCCGGATTGGTGCCCTTCTCCTCGCCGAAGCGCGTGCCGAAGCCGTAAGGGCTGGCGCTGAGCACGCCCGATTGCGTCGTCAGCTGCCCCTTCCCCTCTTTGCCTGTGCCTTCGTAGCGTGCGGTTGCCGTTCTCGTGATCATATTGGCCTCCTCCAGCATCATCGAGAACCGGCGTCAGCGGCGCCCGTTCCAATGAAATCTCTGTCCTACAGGCCCGTCGATGCGGTAACGGCGCGCAGTGCCTGCAGATCGAGTTCATTGAACAGCGTGTCGTCATACGAAGCTTGCACGCGCATGTGCACGCGTACGCGTGGTATTGGGAACTTTGGGAACTTTCGCGATGGCGCCGCCTGACCTTCGGCACATGGAGGTGAATGGCAAGCGCCTGGCCTATCGCTTCCGGGGAGGCCGCTCGCCGACCTTGATGTTCCTGCCCGGCTATGCGTCGGACATGGAGGGGACGAAGGCGGTCGCGCTCGATGCCTTCGCCGAAGCGCGCGGGCTGGCGATGCTTCGCTTCGATTATTCGGGCACCGGATCGTCGGACGGCGCTTTCGAGGACGGCACGCTCGGCGGCTGGCTCGACGAGGCACTGCACCTCGCCGATTCCCTGACGCAGGGGCCGGTCGTGCTTGTCGGGTCGTCGATGGGTGGCTGGATCGCGTTGCTGATGGCGAAGCATCGACCGGACCGCATGTCGGCGCTGGTCGGGATCGCAGCGGCGCCCGACTTCACCGACTGGGGCTACAGCGACAGCGAAAAGCGGACCCTCCGCGAGGCTGACCGGCTGGAGCAACCGAACCCTTATGGCCCGGAACCACAAGTGACGACGTTCGGCTTCTGGCAATCCGGCGAAGCGCTCCGCCTTCTGAATGAGCCGATCGCCGTCGAATGCCCGGTCCGCCTGATCCACGGCGATGCCGACACCGACGTGCCGGTCACCGTCGCCGTGAAGACGATGCAGCAATTGCGTTCAGCCGATGTCCAGCTGCTTGTCCTAAAGGGCGGCGGTCACCGGCTGTCGGCCCGCCATGAGATCGAGGCGATCCTGCGGACCGTCGCCGGAGTTTTGGAGACCGACGCTTGATCCTCGCCCTTACCGCAGCCCTCGCCGCCGCGCAGCCCGCACCCTGCCCCGACGTCGTCACTGCCGATGCCTTTATCTGCCGCGCGATCCACGCCACCGCGGACCAGAAGCCGGATGTTGCGGCGCAGGCTTTCGAGCAGGCGGCGCAGGCGCTCGACGCGTCCAATCCGCAGGTCGTGAAACTCTATGCCGCTGCCGGTAACAGCTGGATCTCTGCCAACGAGCCGGGGAAGGCGGCGCTGGACCTGGACCGCGCCCTGACCGGGACTGGCCTCGACGGCGGGCACCGGGGCGAAGTGCTGCTCGACCGCGCCCGCGCCGCGGAGGCGCAGAACGATCTTGCGACCGCTCGGGCGAAGGTGACGGAAGCCGCGCAGACCATCTCCGAGGATCCCTTCCTCTGGTTCTTCTCGGCCGCGCTCGCCATCCGCGAGAACGATCCGGCGACGGCCAAGTCCAGTATCGAGCGCGCGCTTTCCCTCGCGCCGGCCGATCCCATGATCCTGTTCGAGGCCGGCCACGTCGCCCAGTTCACGGGCGATACCGTCGGTGCCCGCGATTACTGGAACCGGACGATCGCACGCGATCCCAATGGCGAAGCCGGCAGCCAGGCCCGCGAGGCACTGAAGCTGCTGCCCGTCCCACTGACCGTGCAAGGAGCGCCCAAAGAGCCTAAATAGGCGCCTATGCGCTACCTCCATACGATGATCCGGGTGTCGGACCCGGAAGCCACCGTCCGCTTCTTCGAATTGCTCGGCCTTGAGGAGCGGCGGCGGATGGAGAATGAGACGGGCCGCTACACCCTCATCTTCCTCGCGGTTCCGGGAGACGAGGCGGAGGTCGAGCTTACCTACAACTGGGACGAGAGCGGCTATTCGGGCGGCCGGAATTTCGGTCACCTCGCCTATCAGGTCGACGACATCTACGAGACCTGCCAGCGGTTGATGGATGCCGCCGTGACGATCAATCGCCCGCCCCGCGACGGACACATGGCGTTCGTCCGCACGCCAGACAATATTTCGATCGAGCTGCTGCAGAAGGGTCAGGCGCTGCAGCCGTCGGAACCCTGGACGTCGATGCCCAACACGGGCGAGTGGTGATGCTCGAGATCGTCGCAGTTCCCGCCTTCGCCGATAATTACCTCTGGCTCGTCCATGACGACGACAGCGGGGAAACTGCCGTGGTCGATCCGGGCGATGCCGCGCCGGTCCTCGCCGAGGCGAAGCGGCTCGGTTGGACGATCAGCCAGATCTGGAACACGCATTGGCATCCCGACCACACGGGCGGCAATCTCGCCATCAAGGACGCGACCGGCGCGACCGTATCCGGCCCTGCAAGCGAGACCATCCCGGGCCGCGACGTCGCGCTTAGCGAGGGCGATACGATCCGGCTCGGCGATCATGTCGGCCATGTGATCGCCGTCCCCGGCCACACGCTCGGCCACATCGCGCTCATCTTCGACGATGATGCTGTCGCCTTCGTCGGCGACACATTGTTCGCCATGGGTTGCGGCCGGCTGTTCGAAGGCACGCCGCAGCAGATGTTCACGTCGCTCGGCCGCATAGCCACACTGCCGGACGAGACGCGCCTTTATTGCGCGCACGAATATACGCTCTCCAACGGCCGCTTCGCCGCTCACGCAGAGCCGGGAAATGCCGACATCGCCAGCCGCCTCGAAGCCGTCGAGGAGCTGCGCTCCCAGGGCGCGATCACCGTCCCAACGACAGTCGCTGCGGAACGCGCTACAAATCCCTTCGTTCGCACTAGTGACTGGCAGGAATTCGCCCGTCTTCGTGCCGAAAAAGACAGCTTTCGTTCATGAACGGGAGCGCCTTTTCGAACCGGGGCTGACAGGTGCAACCAAGGAGGTCTGCAATGCGCCGCGTCGTTCCAATCATCATGATCGCCGCGATTGCCGGCTGCACAGCCGGCTCGACGCGGATGAGCGTGTCCGCGCAGGCGGAGGCCCAGACTCGGCTGAACACGCTGCTCGCCGGCAAGGTGCCGGGGCGGCCCCAGTCCTGCCTCGCCAGCTATCGCGCGAACGACATGATCGTCATCGACGATTACACGATCGCCTTCCGAGACGGCACCAACCGCGTCTGGATCAACAAGCCGCCCGGTGGATGCAACCTGCTTAGCGCCGGACCGTATGCGCTGGTCACCCGCAACACCGGCGGGCTGGGCCTGTGCCGGGGCGATATCGGGCGGGTCGTCGACACGCTTAGCCACTCAGAGGTGGGCAGCTGCGTCTTCAGCGATTTCGTGCCCTACATGACGCCGGGCCGCTAACGGCGGAAAAGCGCCTCGAGCCGCTCGCCATAGACGCCGTTGATGACGTGGCGGCGGATTTTCATCGACGGCGTCAGCTGCTCGTTCTCCACCGTGAAAGCCGCGTCGGCGACGATGAAGCGTCGCACCTTCTCGATGATGGACAGGTCGGCATTCACCCGGTCGACAGCCGCCGAAAGCCTGTGCTGCATGTCCGGATCGTTGGCGATTTCCGCGTCGGGAACCAGTAGCGCGACCAGGTGCGGCTTGCGGTCGCCATAGACCATCGCCTGCGCGATCTCGGGTTGCAGAGTCAGCATGCCCTCGATCCGTTGCGGGGCGACGTTGTCACCCTTGTCGTTGACGATGATGTCCTTCTTCCGGTCGGTAATGACGATCCGGCCCTTGTTGTCGAAATGGCCGATGTCGCCCGTCGCTAGCCATCCATCCTTCAGCACCCGCGCAGTCTCTTCCGGGTTGCGCCAGTAGCCGTGCATCACGAGCTCGCCGCGAACGATGATCTCCCCGTCCTCCGCGATCTTGACCTCGGTGTTCTTCACCGGAGGCCCGACCGTTTCGAGGCGGATTCCGACGCTCGGCCGGTTGCAGCTGATGACCGGCCCGGCCTCGGTCTGGCCGTAACCCTGGAGGAAGGTGATTCCGAGCGACTGGAAGAAGATGCCGATGTCGGGATTGAGCGGCGCTCCGCCCGAGACCCAGGCCTTCACCCGCCCGCCGACCTTCTTGCGCAATTTCTTGCGAAGCGTGACCTCCAGGAGCCTGTCCATCGGCAGGTCCCAGGGCTTCAGCCGTCGCTCGTATTTGTCCTCACCGATCTTCAGCGCCCGCCTGAACAGATAATGCGAGAGCCCGCCGCTGCTCTCCAGGGTCTTGAGGATCCGCGTCCGAAGCATCTCGAACAAGCGCGGCACAACGATCATGATCGTCGGGCGGGTCTCCTCGATGTTGGAAGCGAGCTTCTCGAGGCTTTCGGCATAATAGATCTGGGCGCCGAGCCCGATCGGGAACAGCTGCCCGCCGGTATGCTCAAGGGCGTGGCTGGCGGGGAGGAACGACAGGAACACCTCGTCGCCCCAGCCGAAGTCGCTGGAAATCACGTCCGTCGCGCCGGCAATATTGTGAAGTAGCGCCCCGTGGTGCTGCATAACCCCGCGCGGCGCTCCGCCGGTCCCGCTCGTGTAGATGATGCAGGCGAGATCCCCACGCTTGGTTTCCGCGGCCCGGGCCTCGATTGCCGCGACATCACCCTCATCGGCAGCTAACTTCGACCAGCTGTGGCAGCGGATCCACTCTGGTGATTGGCCGACGCGGATCTGCTCCATTCCGATCACATGATGGCAGTCGGTTGAAGTGAGGACCGCGGGAACGAG
>DATMHP010000176.1:0-3162 GCA_035554875.1 Sphingomicrobium sp. | reverse complement strand
GACCGTCAACGTGAGAAAATGGTGCTGCCGGTGAGGATTGAACTCACGACCTCAGCCTTACCAAGGATGCGCTCTACCACTGAGCTACGGCAGCACTTTGACGGAGAAGGCGGCGCTATGGCCAAGCGGCTTATCTCCGTCAACCCGTTGCCGGAGCCGCTTTCGAAGGTCAATGTAAGTCCATGGCCAAACAGGACAAGTCGCGCGACGAAAAGCTGGCGAGGGCGCTTCGGGACAATCTGAGGAAGCGGAAAGCGCAGGCCCGGGACCTCGCGTCACCGGGGCCGGTGCTCGGTACCCCAGCCGGCGGTGATGAAGAGAGCGAGGACTGAGCCGTCGCAATCTGCCGTGTGCCAGGCGCCGGGCGGATTGATCGCATAGTCGCCCGGGCCGAGGTGGATCGTCTTCTCGCCACCGCCCGGCAGCTGCTGGTGCAGGGTCATCGATCCCTCGATGCAGCAGACCACCTCGTCGCCGGCGGGATGCATCTCCCAGCTCGTCCACGGCGCATCGAAGCGGAACAGCGACACCAGCCGCCCTTCCGGCCCGTCGTCGGCGTGGCGCTCGCCATAGGCTTCGTACCATTCCATCCCGCCGGTGAATTCGGGCTCGGCAACGGCGGTCGCGCCGGTGCCGAGGTGGATCGGGTGGGTCAGCAGCGATTGCGCCATTGTCGCCTCCTCAAATCGGCGCGCAGGCCTTTTCGAGCCATTCACGATCGGAGCCGCTCAGCGTCGGCCCGATCTTCTCCACCACCTGCCGGTGATAATCGTCGAGCCAGGCGATTTCCTCGGGCGCGAGCATGGCCTTGACGATCAGCCGCCGGTCGATCGGCGCGAAGGTCAACGTCTCGAAGCCGAGCATCTCCTTCTCCGCGCCGTCGATTGTCTTCTCGACGACGAGGACGAGGTTCTCGATGCGGATGCCGTACTCGCCGGTTTTGTAATAGCCGGGCTCGTTGGAGATGATCATCCCGGCCTGCAGAGGCTCGTCGCCGCCCGACTGCGAGCTGGTCACCGGAGCGATGCGCTGCGGTCCCTCGTGCACCGCGAGGAAGCTTCCGACCCCGTGACCGGTGCCATGGGCGTAATCGAGGCCCGCGTCCCACAGCGGCCGCCGCGCAAAGCTGTCGAGCTGCGTCCCGCGCGTCCCCTTCGGGAAAACCGCGGTGGCGACGGCGATGTGACCCTTGAGCACGCGCGTAAACCGGTCGCGCATCTCATCGGTCGGTTCGCCGATCGGCACGGTGCGGGTGATGTCTGTGGTGCCGTCGACATACTGGCCGCCGGAATCGATCAGGTAGAGCGTTCCGGTCTCGAGCTTGCGGTTGGTCTTTTCGCTCGACTTATAGTGGACGATGGCGCCGTTCGGGCCAGCGCCCGAGATGGAGTCGAAGCTGAGGTCGCGAAGCTCCGGATTCTCACGGCGAAGCGCTTCCAACTTGTCCGAAGCGCCGAGTTCGTCGACGTCGCCCTTGGGCGCTTCCTCGTCGATCCAGTGCAGGAAGCGGGCGATGACCGCGCCGTCGCGGGTCTGCGCCGCCTGCTGGCCGGCAATCTCGACCTTGTTCTTCACCGCCTTCGGAAGAACTACCGGATCGCGCAGCGGCAGGATCTTCGCCCCCGCCTTGTCGAGTGCGTCGAAGATGGCGGACACCGCCCGCTCGGGATCGACCGCGACCGTCTTGCCCTTGAACTCGGACAGGGCGCCTTCGAACGCGTAGCGGTCGTGGAGGCGGACCCCGTTGCCGAGATGCTGGCGAACGTCCGGCCCGACCTTCTCCTCGGCGACGAACAGGTCGGCGGTGCCGTCCTTGTTGACGATGGCATAGGCCAGGGCGACCGGCGTGTGGGTGACGTCCTGGCCGCGGACGTTAAACGCCCAGGCGATGGAATCGAGCGCGGAGAGCACCGCCGCGTCGGCGTCATGTTTCTCCAGCCATTCGGCGATGTCGGTGCGCTTCTCCGCCGCCCCCCGCCCCGCATATTCGTCGGGCTGGACGACCAGCTTCGCCTTCGAGGCCTCGGGCCGGTCGATCCAGATCTTGTCGATCGGGTTCTCGCCGACCGGCACCAACTCGGCGCCTCGGCTGGCGAGCGCCTCTTTCGCTTTCTTCACCCAGTCGCGGGTGTGAAGCCACGGGTCGTAGCCGATGCGCGCGCCCTTGGCGGCATGGTCCTTCAGCCAGTCGGTGACGCTGGTTTCCGGGACCGACTGGTAGCTCCAGTAGTCGGCGCTGACCTGCTGGCGGACCTGGAGCGTGTAGCGGCCGTCGACGAAGATCGCCGCTTCCTCGGGAAGCACCACAGCGGAGCCCGCCGAACCCTTGAAGCCGGTCAGCCACTGGAGCCGCTGCGCATAGCTTCCGACATATTCGCTCATATGCTCGTCGGTGAGCGGAACGACGAAGCCGTCGAGCTTCTCGGACTTCAGTTGTTCGCGGAGCGCCGCGAGACGATCTGCATAGCTGGACATGGGGCTTCCTCTACGACTGGTCCGGCGGAGCAACAAGGCCGCCCACCTCCTCCGAAACCCGGCGAATGTTCGCAAAGTTCGCAGTGAAGCGCGCGTACGCGACGCGTCCACGCGAGTCGTTGAAAGCCTGTTCATCTGGCGACGCAGAGGTGCGGAGTTCAGCGCCTGATCCATCGGCGAGCTTCAATCACACAAGCGCGGTTGTAGGACAGCCAAATCGCCGTCGCATTAAGTTCTCGCACAGGCGAGCGCGCTTAACTGCCATATTTAGTTGAGCTTTTTTGTTGACCGGGAGCCGCGTCGGAGTCACCATCCGCGGGCGATGGGGCGTTTCGTCCGCGCCGGACGAGCTTGGAAGGGGGCATCTTCCATGCGTCAGCTTCACCTGCACTCGGCGGCTTTCGTCGCCGTTCTCCTCGCTTCAACAGCCAACGCCCAGCCGACCTCTCCGATGGTCCGCGCCATCAGGACGGCGCCGACCGCGCAAAAGCTCGCCATCATCGTTCCGAACGCGGAGCAGGCGTCCGATCTCGCGCAGATCGCTCCGGCAGCGGCGGCTCCCGCCCTGCCCGATACCCTTCTGCTGCAAAGCGCGAGCCCGGTGACATCGATCAATCAGCTGCACGTCCAGCGGCAAATGAACCTGTCCGAGATCCGGTCGACTCGCGCGCTGAAGCTCGGCAATTC
>DATMHP010000175.1:0-8877 GCA_035554875.1 Sphingomicrobium sp. | reverse complement strand
GAGAATAAGGTAGGCGAGTTTCATTCATTCCCCCAAACGGGTTTGCTGTTGTTGTCTGAGGTCGGCCCTACAGGCGCAGTGCGATGCCCCCGTGACTCGCGTCTTTCACTTTTGTGACAGCGTCCGGGGCGCCTTCGGAGGCGCGCAATCGTCCAGCAACGCATCTGTCACGGGCGCGTCAACTCGGCAGCGTAGGCCACGCGCGATGGCATCTGGCCATCCACGTCCACGAGGAAAGCAAAAATGCACAAGTTGAATTGGATTTTGGGCCTTGCCGCAGCCGCAACGCTGGTTTCCGGCAGTGGCGCCGAGGCAGCCGTAACCGGTGCCGGATCGAGCTTCGTTTATCCGGTGCTCTCGCGTTGGGCCGCGGACTTCAAAAAAGCCGGCGGCGAAGAGATCAATTACCAGTCGGTGGGCTCGGGCGCGGGAATCGCCCAGATCAAGGCCGCGACCGTCGATTTCGGAGCGACCGACAAGCCGCTTACGCCGCAAGAGCTGCAGGCCGGCGGCCTGGTCCAGTTCCCCGTCGTCGTCGGCGGGATTGTCCCGGTCATCAACCTCTCCGGCCTTCGCCCCGGCCGGCTGCATCTGACCGGTCCGGTGCTTGCAGGCATCTTCGCGGGCCAGGTGAAGAAGTGGAACGATCCGGTCATCGCCAAGCTGAACCCCGGGCTGAAATTGCCCGACGTGGCGATCTCAGTTGTCCATCGCTCCGACGGTTCGGGCACGACGTACAATTTCACCCACTACCTGAGCCAAGTCAGCAAGGGCTGGAAAGACCAGATCGGCGAGGGCACCACGGTGAACTGGCCGGCCGGTCTCGGTGGCAAGGGCAATGAAGGCGTCGCCAATTATGTGAAGCAGGTGTCGGGCTCGATCGGCTATGTCGAATATGCCTACGCCCTGCAGAACAAGATGAGCCACGCGGTCGTGCAGAACAAGGCCGGCCGCTACGTCCAGCCCAATGCCGCGAGCTTCTCGGCGGCGGCTGCGACCGTCGACTGGGCGAACGCCAAGGACTTCTACCAACTGATGACCAATGCGCCCGGCACCAATGCCTGGCCGATCGCGGCGACAACCTGGGTCGTGATGTACAAGCAGCCGAAGAATGCTGCCGCGAGTGCGTCCGCGAGAAAGTTCTTCGACTGGTCGCTGACGAAGGGCCAGAAGCAGGCCCTCGCGCTCGATTACGTGCCGCTCCCGGCTTCGCTCGTGAAGCGGATCCAGACCTACATCGGCGGCAACATCAAGTAAGCCGGCGCTGACGCATCGGGACGGCTCGCCCAACCGGGCGGGCCGTTCTTTTTTCAGGAATCGACGTCGAGAGAATAGCCGGCGGAGCGGACGGTGCGGATCAGGTCCGGCTTGTCGCCTTCGTTCAGCGCGCGGCGCAGCCGCCGCACGTGGACGTCCACAGTGCGGAGCTCGATATCGGGATCGTGGCTCCAGACCGTATCGAGCAACCTCTCGCGCGAGAAGACGCGGCCGGGATGCTCGAGGAAATGCTTCAGAAGCCGGAACTCGGTGGGCCCGAGCGGCACGGGCTTGCCGCCGCGCCGTACCTTGTGTGCGGCAACGTCCATTTCCAGGTCCGCATAGCCGAGCTGCTCTCCGGCCAGGCCCGGCCGGATTCTCCGCAACACCGCCGCCACCCGCGCCATCAGCTCACGCGGGCTGAACGGCTTGGTCACATAATCGTCGGCGCCCACCTCGAGCCCGCGAACCCGGTCGCTCTCCTCACCGCGCGCGGTCAGCATGATGATCGGCACGTTGGCGGTATGGGATTTCCGCCTGAGCCTCCGGCAGACCTCCAGGCCGGATATGCCCTCGATCATCCAGTCGAGGATGATCACATCGGGCGTGCTTTCCTCCGCAAGGAGCAGCGCTTCTTCGCCGTCGCCGGTCCGCGTGACGTCGAACTCCGCGCGCTCGAAATGCCAGATCAGCAGCTCGGCGAGCGCCTTGTCGTCCTCGACCAGAAGCAGCTTCTTCTTGCTCACGGGATGTCGCGCTCCGGAGAGTCGGGCAGTCGATCGCCTGTAGCCGCAAAATAGACCATTTCCGCAATGTTCGTCGCATGGTCGCCGATACGCTCGAGATTCTTGGCGACGAAGAGAAGGCTGGTCGACGGCCCGATATTCTGCGGGTTTTCCATCATGAAGGTCAGCAAAGTCCGGAAGATGCTGTCGTAGAAATCGTCGAGCGCGTCGTCGCTCTCGGACACCTTCTTCGCCTTTGGCGCGTCGCGCTCGACAAAGGCGTCGAGCACGTCGTGCACCATCGCCGCCGCCATGTTCGCCATCTGCGGGAGCAGGGCCAGAGGCTCGATGGAGCCCTTCTTCGGCAAGCGCTTAACGCGCCGCGCGATATTCTTCGCATAATCGGCGATCCGCTCGACCACGCCGGCGATTTTCAGCGCTGCAAGCGCATCGCGGAGGTCGTCGGCCATCGGCGCGCGCAGCGCGATCAGGCGCACGACCCGGTCTTCCGCCTCGGCCTCGAGCCGGTCCACTTCCTGGTCCGCCTCGACCAGCCTCGCGGCCGCCTCGGTGTCGCGCTCGACGAGACAGCGCATCGCCTCGTGGATCGCGGCTTCCGCGCGTTCGCCCATCTCAGCGATCAGCTCGCGAAGGCTGCGGAGGTCCTCGTCGAAGGCGGTAAGCGTATGTGCGCCTGCGGGCGTCATGCGGTGCTGCTCCTCAGCCATAACGGCCTGTAATGTAGTCCTGAGTCCGCTGGACTCGAGGGTTGGTGAAGATCTGGGCGGTGTCGCCGACCTCGATCAGCTCGCCCAGATGGAAGAAGGCCGTGCGCTGCGACACGCGCGCGGCCTGCTGCATGTTGTGGGTGACGATCACGATCGTGAACTGGCTGCGCAGCTCATGGATCAGCTCCTCGATCCGGGCGGTCGAGATCGGATCTAGCGCCGACGTTGGCTCGTCGAGCAGGATCACGTCGGGCTTCACTGCGAGCGTGCGAGCGATGCACAGCCGCTGTTGCTGCCCGCCCGACAGCGACAGCGCGCTGGCGCCGAGCTTGTCCTTCACCTCGTCCCACAGCGCTGCCTGTCGAAGGGCATCCTCGACGCGGTCGGCCATCTGAGACTTCGACAGCCGCTCGTAATAGGACAATGCGAAGGCGACATTATTGCGGATCGACGTCGCGAACGGAGTCGGTTTCTGGAACACCATCCCGACCCGACGCCTCAGGTCCGACAGCGGAAAACGGCGATCGAGGATGTCCTGGCCGTCGATCAGGATTCCCCCTTCCGCGCGCTGATCCGGATAGATTTCGTAGATGCGGTTCACCGTCCGAAGCAGCGTCGACTTGCCGCAACCGGACGGCCCGATGATCGCGGTGACCGCGTGCGAGGGCACATCCAGCGAGACAGTCTTCAACGCCTGCGACTTGCCGTAGAAGAAATCGAGGTCGCGGACCTCGATCTTCGCCGGCGCATCGGATTGTTGATCCGCGCGGACCTGCGGTTCCATCAATTCAATCACTTCGATGTCCTTTTCGCGATCATGCGCACCGCGAGGTTCAGCCCAAGAACGAACAGGGTGAGCACCAGCGCACCGGCCCAGGCGAGCGCGTGCCACTCGTCGTACGGGCTCATTGCATATTGGAAGATGACGACCGGCACGTTCGCCAGCGGCCCCGACAGACTGCCGGTCCAGAACTGGTTGTTGAGCGCGGTGAAAAGAAGCGGCGCGGTTTCGCCTGCGATCCGCGCGACGCCGAGAAGCACGCCCGTGAGGATCGCCGTCAGTGCCGCCTTGTAGAGGATCTGCGCGGTCACCCGCCATCGCGGGATCCCGAGAGCGAAGGCGGCTTCGCGCATCTGGTCCGGCACTAGCCGGAGAGCCTCGTCGCTGGTTCGAACGACGATCGGCAGGAGGATCATCGCCAGCGCGACCGCGCCCGCATAGCCAGAGAAATGGCCCGAGGTGCGGACGACGATTTCATAGACGAACAGACCGATCACGATCGACGGGGCGCTGAGCAGCACATCGTTGAGGAAGCTGACGATCCTGGCGAGCCGCGAGTACCGCCCGTGCTCGGCGAGATAGGTGCCTGCGGCAACGCCCAGCGGAGCGCCGATGACGACTGCCAGGAGGATCATCACCACGCTTCCGTAGAAGGCGTTGAGGAGCCCGCCAGCCGATCCCGGCGGCGGTGTCATCTGCGTGAACAGCGCGAGGTTGATCGCGCCGAGGCCCTGACGGAACGTCGTCCACAGGATCCAGAACAGCCAGAACAAACCAAACAGCGTCGCGCCGCTCGCGAACAGGAAGGCGAGCGCGTCCACAGCCCGGCGCCGGATCAGGATCAGGCCCATCAGTTCGTCCTCCCGTGCGCGCGGTTGATGCGCAGGAGCAGGAGCTTTGCCGCGCTCAGCACGATGAAGGTGACGACGAAGAGCAGGAAGGCGAGCGCAATTAGCGACGAGCGGTAGAGCTCGGCGTCAGCCTCGGTGAATTCGTTGGCGATCGCAGCGGCGATCGAATTGCTCGGCATCAGCAGCGAGACCGAAAGATCGTGCGCGTTGCCGAGGACGAAGGTCACCGCCATCGTCTCGCCGAGCGCGCGGCCGAGCCCGAGGAAGATCGCGCCGATGATCGCGGAGCGCGCATAAGGCAGGGTCACGCGGCTCAGCACTTCCCAGCGGGTCGAGCCGAGTGCGACCGCCGATTCCTTGAGCGGCGGCGGCACGGCGTTGAACACGTCACGGGCGACCGCGGCGATGAACGGGATGACCATGATCCCCAGCACGATTCCCGCGGTCAGCATTCCGATCCCGATCGGCGGGCCGGTGAAGACCGCGCCGATGATCGGCAGCGGCCCGAGCTTGTCATTGAGCCATGGATCGACGTGGAGCGCCATGAACGGCGCGAACACGAACAGGCCCCACATTCCGTAAATGATGCTCGGGATGGCCGCGAGCAGCTCGACTGCGATGCCGATCGGGCCGCGGATCCAGCGCGGCGCAATGTCGGTCAGGAACAAGGCGATGCCCAGGCTGACCGGGACCGCGATGACCAGCGCGATCATCGACGTGACGATGGTCCCGTAGATCGGCACCAGCGCGCCGAACTTGCCGCCGACGGCGTCCCAGTCGGTGCTGGTGATGAAGCCGAGCCCGAAGGTCTCGAACGCGAGCCGGCCGCCCCACGCCATCGACGCCGCGGTGGCGCCGAGCAGGATCAGCACGAGCCAGGCAGCGCCGGCCGTGACCAGGTTGAACACCCGATCGGCGGCGGCGCTCCGGCTTCTGACTATCGGTACGAAGGCCGTCACTTAATCTTGGGGCCGATGTACGCTTCGATCTGCTTCACCAGCTCAGGCGGAAGCGGCACGTAATCGAGCTTCTTCGCCTGATCCTGCCCGCTATTGAGGACGTACCGGAAGAAATCGAGCGCCGCCTTCGACCGCGCCGGATCTTTCGCATTGGTCGGCATCAGCACGAACACGCTCGCCGTGATCGGGTAGGCGTTGGCGCCCGGAGCGTTCGTCATGACCAGGTTGAAGTCCTGAGCCTTCGCCCAGTCCGCCGTCGCCGCGGCGTTGGAGAAGGTCTCCGCGCTCGGCAGGACGAAATTGCCGGCAGCGTTCTGCAGCGAGGCGTAATTCATCCCGTTCTGCAGGACGTAGGCATATTCGACATAGCCGATCGAGTTTGGCAGCTGCTTCACATAAGCCGCGACGCCCTCATTGCCCTTGCCGCCGACGCCGGTCGGCCAGGACACGGTCTTGCCTTCGCCCGGACCGGCCTTCCAGCTCGGGCTCACCTGGCTCAAATAGTGCGTGAAGTTGAAGGTCGTGCCCGAACCATCGGACCGGTGCACGACTGCGATGGGCGCGCTGGGGAGATTCACGCCCGGGTTGATCTTGACGATCGAGGGGTCGTTCCAGGTCTTCACCTTGCCGGCGAAGATGTCTGCGAGCACCGGTCCGGTCAGCCGCAGCTTGCCGGGCTCGATGCCGGTGAGGTTCGTCACCGGGACGATGCCGCCGATGACGACCGGGAATTGCGCGAGATTGCTTTGCGCGAGCTCTTCGCTTGAGAGCGGCTGGTCGGAGGCGCCGAAGTCGACGGTGCCCGCCTTCACCTGCGAGATTCCGCCGCCGGACCCGATCGACTGGTAATTGATCTTGGCGCCAGACTGCTTCTGGTAATCGCCGGCCCAGGCCGAAAGTACCGGATAAACGAAGGTCGATCCGGCGCCGGTGATTTCCGTCGCCGAAGTGCCCGCGGCCTCACCGGCCTGATTGCTGGTCTGTCCGCCGCACGCGGATACAAAAAGCGCCGCGCTAGCCGCGGCGAAGGTCATCGCTTTCACGCTGTGTCTCCGTCTCATTTGCGACGGTTTTTACAGCCCGACATGGTCGGGCTCGTGACAGCTCTGTTACACTTTTATGACCGGTGCACCGGAAGCAGGACGTGCATTTTCGTGCCGACGCCCAGCTTGCTTTCGATAGTCAGCCGGCCGCGGTGGCGCTCGACGATATGCTTGACGATCGACAGGCCGAGGCCGGTGCCGCCGAGGGCACGGCTGCGGCTGGTGTCAACTCGATAGAAGCGCTCGGTGACACGCTTGATGTGTTCCGGAGCGATCCCCTCGCCTTCGTCGGCAATGATGAGGTGGACCATTGCGCCTTCGGCTTCGGCGCTGACGGTCACCGGGGTTCCCGGCGTCCCATAGCGAAGGGCATTGGTGACGAGATTATCGAGAAGCTGGACGATCTGCCCGCTGTCCGCCGCGACCGGCGGAAGATCGTCGGCGATATGAACTTCGAGCGCGGAATCACGCTCGTTGGCGGCGCGCCGACTGTTCTCGACCACCCGCCGAATGAGTGGCGTCAGGTCGGCTGCGTCCGTCGGAGTTGAAAATCGCTCGGCCTCGATGCGCGACAACGAAATAAGATCTTCGACGACGCTCTGCATCCGGTGCGCTTCATCATCGATGACAGTGAGGAACCGCTCGCGCGTTCCGCCGTCGATGTCGTCGCCCTGGTCACGAAGGGTTTCGGTGTAGCCGATCAAGGTCGAAAGCGGCGTCCTCAGCTCGTGGCTCGCGTTGGCGACGAAATCGACGCGCATCTGCTCGGCGGCATGGGCTTCGCTCCGGTCGATGAGGCGGATGAGAAGCTGCCCATCTTCGAGCGGGGCCATGCGCATCAACCAGTGCCGGCGCGATCCTGCGAGCGCCGAAAGCTCGACTTCTTCCGCAGCCACATGCTCCGGGCGCTCCAGCCATTCGGTCGCCGCCGGGTGCTCGATAACCTGGGACAGGATCGAGCCTTCGACGGATTGGCCGAGAAGCTTGCGGGCCGCGGCATTGCCGAGCGTCACCCGCCCGTCGTTGCCGACAACCAACGTCGGCTCGCGGAGCCCTTCAATCAAAGAGCGCGAAAAGTCGGCGGGTTCACCCGTCACGCCGGCCTCCCGTGCGCAGCCGCTCAGGCGGCCGGCGCAATCTCCGTCTCGTCGCCATCGTTGCGCGGCTTGCGCGTGCGCCGCCTCGGCTTGGCAACGGGCTCACCGTCGTCGTCGCTGTCACGGCCGATCGCGGGCGGAAGCGCGGACATCGGCAGCCGCTCCTCGTCCTCGTTATCGGCGTCGACCTGGCGCGCGCCGTTGCGGTCGTTGCGGCGCGAGCGGTCGCGGCCGTTGCCGCGCGGACGGCGGTTGTCGTCTTCACGGTCGTCGTCCGGAGCCTCGACGGTCTCGTCCTCGGTGTCGTTCTCATCCTCGTCGGAGGAATCCTCGCCCCGCTGTCGGCGTTGATCTTCGAAGCGCGCCCGGTTCTCGCCGAGAACGCGGAAATAATGGTCCGCGAACTGCAGATAATATTCGCTCTGCACGCGGTCGCCCGCGAGCTGCGCGTCGCGAGCCATGTTCTTGTATTTCTCGAGCAGCTGCGCCGCGTTGCCGCGCTGGCGGTTGTCCTGGCGGTTGCCCCCGAGACTTTGGCCCCTCTGGCCCCCACGGCCGCGACGGCGGCCGCCCTGTCGATTGTTGATCAAATGCCGACTTCCTTAAACAGTAGAAGCGTGTGCCCCCGTTTCTCTTCGGGCGGACGGGGCGCGCTCAGCGCTGCTCCGCCTCTGTCGTTCGGGCCTGCGCAAAGCGCTTGAGCGAACGGCCGATTGCGTCGGGGGTAGGACTGGTGCGCTCATCCATTTCGAAGCGGACCCGGTCCTGAAAAGGAGATGTAGTGCCGATCCGCGCATATTCCAAGTGAATTTCTATTTAATCCATGTAAGCAGGATCGCGCGGTCGCGCTCGCCGAAATCCCTGGCGATCCGGGCGTCGAGCCCGTCGCGCTTTAGGAGCTTTACTGCAGCCTTGCCTTGGGCGGCGCCGATCTCGACGGCAGCTAGGCCGCCCGGCGCAAGCAGCCGCGGGATTTCGGGCGCAAGGCGGCGGATCGATTCCAGACCCTCGGGCCCGGCGAACAAAGCTTCCTCCGGCTCATATTCCGCTACGCCCGCGCCGAGCGGCTCGTGCTCCGCGACGTAAGGCGGGTTGCACAGGACGAGGTCGAATTTCTCGTCGATGCCCTCGGCCCAGTCGCCGATCTTCAGCTTCGCCCGTTTCTCGAAGCCCAACCGCCGCGAATTTGCGGCCGCGTAGGAGAGGGCGCGGCGCGAGGAATCCACGCCGATCCCGGTCGCTTCCGGCCACAGGTCGAGCGCGGCGAGCAGCAATGTCCCCGGGCCGGTGCCGAGGTCGAGGATTCGCTTCGGACCAGCCGCCCCTTCGAAATGTTCGATCGCGGAAGAAATCAGCACTTCGCTGTCCGGCCGCGGGATGAGCACGCCCGGCCCGACATGAAGCTCGATGTTCCAGAAGGCGCGGCGCCCGGTGAT
>DATMHP010000174.1:0-5182 GCA_035554875.1 Sphingomicrobium sp. | reverse complement strand
ATCGCCTCAACGTCGTACCGGTGCGTCTGCCGCCCCTTTGCGAGCGCCGGGAGGACATTCCCGAGCTCGCCAACCATTTCCTCGCGCGGTTCGCCGCCGATCGCCGGATCCCGACGCCGGTGCTTTCCGACGAGGCGATCGCGGCCCTCCAGGCCCACGACTGGCCCGGCAACGTCCGCCAGCTCCGCAATATCATCGAGCGCACCGTGATCCTTGCCCCATGCGAGCGGGTCGAGCGGATCGAGGCGGACATGCTCCCGTCCGAAATCCTCGAAAGCCAGGGATCGTCCAACCTGTCGAGCCAGGCGATGACGATCATGGGCAGCCCCCTGCGCGAGGCACGCGAATCTTTCGAGCGCGAATATCTGCGGATTCAGATCCGGCGGTTTTCCGGCAACATCTCGCGGACAGCGTCGTTCATCGGCATGGAGCGTTCCGCCCTTCACCGTAAGCTCAAGGCCCTCGGGATCGGCGACAAACGCGACGAGGAGTAGGTCCGCATTGCCTTCGACGGCCGCAAAGTCGCTCAGCCTGCAGGACCGCTTCCTGAACGGCGCGCGCAAGTCGAAGATCGCAGTGACCATCTATCTGCTCAAAGGCGTGAAGCTGCAGGGCGTCATCACCTGGTTCGATGCCTTTTCCCTGCTTCTGCGGCGCGAGCGTCAGACTCAGCTGGTCTACAAGCATTCGATCTCGACCATCATGCCGGCTGCTGCCATCGAACTTGAGCCGATCGCGGCGGTTGAGGGTGCGCGAAAGGCGAGTCTTCAGGACTCGTTCCTCTCAACTGCGGCACGCGAGCAGGAGAATATGACCGTCTTCCTCGTGAACGGTGTGATGCTTCAGGGAAGGGTGAGCGTGCACGATCAATTCTCACTTTTGCTCGAGCGATCCGGCCAGGCGCAGCTCATTTACAAGCACGCCATCTCGACGATGCAGCCGGACAATCCGTTGCCGCTGGGCGGCGAAAGCGCAGAGGGTTCGGACGCCAAGTGACGGTCAATATCAGCAGCGGACCGGGTGCACTTGACGTCACGCGCGGGGAAAGGGCGGTCGTCATCGGCGTTGACCAGCAATCGAGGGAGGGCCGCTCCGCCGACGCTCGTCTCGATGAAGCGGTGGGTCTCGCCGAGGCAATCGGCATCGACGTCGTCGGCCAGCGCACCTTCAGGCTTCGCGCACCGAGGCCCGCGACTTTGCTGGGCAAGGGGCAGGTCGAGGAGATTGCCGGTATTGCCAGGGGCAATGAGGCCGGCTTGCTCGTCGTCGATGCGCCGCTGACGCCGGTCCAGCAGAAGTCCCTGGAAGAACAGGTCGGAACCAAGGTCATCGATCGCACCGGCCTGATCCTCGAGATCTTCGGGGAAAGGGCGGCAACTGCGGAGGGGCGGCTGCAGGTCGAGCTCGCTCATCTCGATTATCAGGCGGGCCGCCTGGTGCGGAGTTGGACCCACCTCGAGCGGCAGCGCGGCGGCTTCGGCTTCCTCGGCGGCCCTGGAGAAACGCAGATCGAAGCCGACCGAAGGCTGATCCGCGACCGGATGGCGCGAATTCGCCGCGAGCTCGAACAGGTGAAGCGCACGCGGTCGCTCCATCGCGGGCGCCGGCAGCGCGCACCGTGGCCGGTGGTCGCGCTGGTCGGTTATACGAACGCCGGGAAATCGACCCTTTTCAACAGGATGACGGGCGGCGAGGTGCTCGCCGAGGACATGCTCTTCGCGACGCTCGATCCGACGATGCGTGACGTCAAGCTGCCAGGTTTCGACAAGGTAATCCTGTCCGACACGGTCGGATTTGTCTCGGACCTTCCGACGCAATTGGTGGCGGCATTCCGCGCGACGCTCGAAGAGGTCGCTTCGGCCGACCTGCTGGTCCACGTCCGCGACATGGCGCATCCGGACCACGACGCGCAGCGCGAGGACGTTCTGGGCGTGCTCACGCAGTTGGGTGTCGGGCCGGAGGACGAGGGCGCTCCGCTTCAGATCGAAGCGTGGAACAAGGTCGACCTTTTGCCGGAGGAAGAGCGCACGGCGCTATCGACCGAAGCAGCGCGACGGGACGATGTGGTGCCGATTTCAGCGCTGACGGGCTTCGGGATCGATGCCCTGCGAGAGAAGATGGCCGAATGTCTGAGGCGCGACTCCCAGCTCCATGACATCAGGCTTCCCGTGAGCGACGGCGGAAAGATCGCATGGCTGCACGCCCGGGGTGACGTCATCGAGCAGCAGACGCGCGACAGCGAGGTTCACCTGCAGGTGCGACTGTCACCCGAGAATTGGGCGCGCTTTCAGTCGCTCTGAGCGGTCTTGGCCGAGCGCCAGAGCGCTTCCTTCTCGTCCAGACTCATCTGCTCGAAACCGGGAGCTTTCTCAATCCGGCGGAAACGGCCCTCGAACTTCCTGTTTGCTTGTCGAAGAGCCTCTTCAGGGTCAATCTTAAGATGGCGTGCCAAGTTCACGACAGCAAAGAGAAGGTCCCCGAGTTCGTCCTTCTGCCGCTCGAGATCGCTCTCTCGGTCCAGCTCCTCCAGCTCTTCGCCGATCTTGGCTCGCGGTCCTGATGCATCCGGCCAATCGAATCCCGTTCGCGCAGCGCGTTTCTGCAGCTTTGTGGCTCGGTCGAGGGCGGGAAGGGCGCTGGCTACTCCATCCAGAGCGCTTTCATGCCGCTTTTCCCGGCGTTCCGCAGCCTTGATCGCGTCCCAGCCTGGCGTTTCGGTCGCATCGCCGAAGATGTGCGGATGCCGGCGTTCGAGCTTGTCGCAGATGCGGCCGATGACGTCATTGAGCGTGAAATGGCCCAGTTCCTCGGCCATTTGCGCGTGGAAGACCACCTGAAGCTGGAGGTCGCCGAGCTCGTCCTCGAGCGCTTCCATGTCGCCGCGGTCGATGGCGTCGGCGACTTCATAGGCTTCCTCGATCGTATAGGGTGTGATCGTCGCGAAATTTTGCTGCAGATCCCATTCGCAGCCGCGCTCCGGATCGCGGAGTCGCCGCATGATGGCGACGAGGCGCTCGAGATTGCTCATGAGAGGACCCCCGAAGCCCTACGCACCCTCTGATCTGTAAGTCTGATAATATGTATTATGTAAAATATCAGAGGCATCAGAAGTAGGCCCTCAGGAAAACGGCAACCGCAATCGCGAGGATGAAGATGGCAACCCAGGCTAAAGCCATCTTCACCGATTGGCCGACAGGCAGCCGCCTTCCGATCAGCGACGACGCAACGAACACCGCAGCGAGCACGTAGAATACGACGTAAGGCGCGTTGTCGTTCACAATTCGATCTCCAGGCCGTCATATGCCGGCGCCGCCCAGTCGGGCAGCTCCCGCACAAGCGTCGCATAGTCCATGCTCTTGTTCATATGGGTCAGATAGAGATGGCCGACGCGTAAGTCCCTCGCCCAGCCAAGGACCGCGTCCAGATGGGCGTGCGTTGGGTGTGGCCGACGCTGCAAGCAATCGCTGATCAGCACGCTCGCGCCTTCATAGAGCTCAGCCATGTCGGACGACATTGCATTGAAATCTATCGCATAAACAGCCGAACGGGCGCTTCCATCGATGCGCAGCCCGAGTGACGTCAGATCGCCGTGGGGCTGATCAACGAAGCGGATGAGTGCGTCACCGATTGCCAACTCCTGTCCGACTTCTCGAGCCTCCACGACCGCAGAATAGAGACCGGCTCCAGCGAACGCATAACCGAACCGCTGTTTCAGCCGCTCCAGCACATTGGCCCGCGCGTAGAGCGGCACGGGCCTGCGGCGCTGCGCGATGGGGCGAAGCTCGTCGATCCCATGGCAATGATCGGCATGGTCGTGCGTGACGATGACGCCATCGAGGTCCCCAACGCCGGCATCCAGCAACTGCTGGCGGATATCGGGCCCGCAGTCGACGAGGAGCCGCTGTCCGGCGATCTCGACCAGCAGAGCGCACCGAGTCCGGCGGTTTTTCGGCTCGTCGGGGTCGCACTCGCCCCAATCAGGGCCGATCCTCGGAACGCCGGCCGACGTTCCGCAGCCGAGGATCGTCAGCTTCAGCTCGGCCTCGCCTTGCTGAACAGCCGGTAGAAATTCGCCGTCGTGGCGTCAGCGAGCGCGTCCGGCTCTTCCCCGCGAAGCTCCGCCACGAAGGCGGCGGTATCGGCAACGAAGGCCGGTTCGCAGGGCTTCCCGCGGTGCGGAACCGGCGCCAGGAAGGGCGAATCCGTCTCGACCAGCATCTGGTCCGACGGAAGCCATCTGGCGGTCTCCTGCAGTTCCTGTGCATTCTTAAAGGTCACGATCCCCGACAGTGAGACGTAGAACCCAAGGTCCAGGCCCTTGCGGGCGAGCGCCGCGCTCCCGGTGAAGCAGTGGAGGACTCCGGTGATCCCGCCCTCCTTCACTGCGCGCTCGAGGATTTCGGCCGTGTCCGCTTCCGCTTCGCGCGTATGGACCACCAGCGGCAGCCCAGCTTCGCGCGCTGCGTCGATATGCGCCTGGAAGCGCCCGCGCTGCGCCGCGCGGTCGGACTTGTCGTAATAATAATCGAGGCCGCATTCGCCGATCGCGATCACACGGGAATGTGATGCGGCTTCTACCAGAGCGGCCGAACCGAGGTCTGGATGCGCGTCGGCTTCGTGCGGATGGACGCCGACCGTGGCCCAGACGTCCGGGTTTTGCTCGGCGACGGAAATGACGTCATTCCACTCGCGCTGGCGGGTCGAGATGTTGAGGAAGCCGGTGACGCCCCGCTCCCGCGCGCTGGCGAGCACTTCGTCCTGCCGCTCAGCCAGCCCCTCGTAATTGAGGTGGCAGTGGCTATCGACGAGCCTCACGCCGCCGCCCCCTCCTCTTCGGGAAGCTCAAGGCGCGGGAAAATGGGCACAGGCTGGTCGAGTCCTCCGCTCAGGCCGTCATCGATCACCTTGATCAGCTTCTCGGCCGATTCCGGGATCACCGGCACGACCGCCTCCGCGAGCTCCCGGATGGCGGCGACGAGCGTGCCGAGGACGTCGGCCATCCGTTCCGGATCCGTCTTGCGCAGGGTCCAGGGCGCGGCGGCGTCGATATAGGCATTGCAGGCGAAGACGGCGCCCATCCAGGTTTCCAACCCGACGGAGAAGGCGAACTCGTCAAACCGGGAGTTGAGATCCGTGGTTGCTGCGTCGACCTTCGCGAGCAGGTCGACGTCTTCCTGAGCCT
>DATMHP010000173.1:0-4703 GCA_035554875.1 Sphingomicrobium sp. | reverse complement strand
CAACCGGCGTACGGCGCCAGGAACTGCAGCGGGGCCGGCTCGGAAGCCGTGGCGGCGACGACGATCGTGTAGTCCATCGCGCCATTTTCTTCGAGCTGGCGGACGATCTGCGCGACGGTCGAGCGCTTTTGCCCGACGGCGACGTAGATGCAGTAGAGCTTCTGGCTCTCGTCCTTGCCCGAGTTGATGTCCTTCTGGTTGATGAAGGCATCCATCGCGACGGCGGTCTTGCCGGTCTGGCGGTCGCCGATGACCAGTTCGCGCTGGCCGCGGCCGATCGGAACCAACGCGTCGAGCGCCTTCAGGCCGGTCTGGACCGGCTCGTGCACCGACTTGCGCGGGATGATACCCGGCGCCTTCACCTCGACGCGGCGGCGCTCGCTGTACTCGATCGGGCCCTTGCCATCGATCGGGTTGCCGAGGGCGTCGACGACGCGACCGAGAAGGCCCTTGCCGATGGGAACGTCGACGATCGAGCCGGTGCGCTTGGCGGTCGAGCCTTCGCGAATCTCGGCGTCCGAGCCGAAGATGACGACGCCGACGTTGTCGGCTTCGAGATTGAGCGCCATGCCCTTCGTGCCGTCCTCGAACTCGACCATCTCGCCGGCCTGGACGTTGTCGAGGCCATAGATGCGCGCAATTCCGTCGCCGACGGAAAGGACGGTGCCGACCTCGGCGATCTCCTCCTCGGCAGCGAAATTCGCGATTTGGTCGCGGATGACGCGGGAAATTTCAGCGGCGCGGATGTCCATCTTTAGCCTTTCGTCAGCCCTTCATCGCTTGGGCAAGTCGGTTGAGTTTCGTTTTGAGTGAGGCGTCGATCATCTGGCTTCCAAGCTTGACGATCAGTCCGCCGAGAATGGCCGGATCGGTGCGAGCGTCGATGGTGACGTCGCGGCCGGCGCGAGCCTTGAGCTGTGTCTTGAGAGCGGCGACCTGGTCGTCCGTCAGCGGGTGTGCCGTAACGACCTCCGCGGTGGTCTCGCCGCGGTGCTCGGCGGCCAGCCTGCGGAACAGGCGGATCACCTGCGCGAGCTGACCCTGGCGGCCGTTCCTGGCCAGCACGCCGAGGAAATTGGCGGTGAGCGGATCGAGCTTCAGCTCGGCGCTGATTGCCGAGAACGCCTTGCCGGCATCGTCACGCCCGACGAGGGGCGAGGCGACGAGCTGCCCGAACTCACGCGAATCGGCGAGCGCCTGGTTCAAAGAATCCAGGCTGCGGCTCACCGCATCGATCTGCTTTTCGTCGCGGGCCAGGTCGAACAGCGCGGACGCGTAGCGTCCTGCTAAGCTGGCCTGAATGCCGCCGGAAGTCTCCACGCGCCCAAAGCTCCAGAACTGGAATTGCCCCCATGCGAAAATGGGGCGTTTGCACGGTCTTAGACCACACCGCCCCTCATGGGTTGGCGCGCCCGTAGCAGCGGGTGCGGGGGAGTGCAAGGCGCGGATCGGAACAGATTTTGTTTGAACGCAAGGCACGGGACGCGAGCGCCCGCTTTCCGAGGCAAAACCAGGGTCGAATCAAAGCAACGAGGACCCGCATGACCTATCGAATCACAGGACTGGATCCCGAGCCGTACCGTCCGCTGTTCGCGCTGAGCGATGAGGAGCTGGAAAGGCGCGGGATGCGGCGGATGACCGTCACGAGCCCGACCTTTCCCTGCCGGGTAAGCCTGGTCGACCGGCCGATCGGCGAGGAGGTGATCCTCCTCAACCATGTCAGCCACGATGTCGCGAACGCCTATCGCGCCAGCCATGCGATCTTTGTCGCGGACGCCGAGCAGGCCGAGTTCGTCGACGAGGTACCGCCGGTGTTCGTCCGGCGCGTCCTGTCGCTTCGCGGCTTCGACAAGGAAGGCATGATGACCGAGGCGCTGATCACCCAGCCGGGCGAAGCCGACGCCGGCATCCGCAAATTGTTCGACAATCCCGAGATCGTGACGATTCACGCTCACAACGCGGCACGTGGCTGCTTCTCGGCAAAGATCGAAAGGGCCTGACAATGGCGAGCCTTGCAACCCATATCGAGCGGCGTAGACCCGAAGCCGTGGACAACGTCACCCGCCTCGACCCCAATACCGCCTGGGCGGCTTTCGAGCGCCGCGACCGGAGCTGGGACGGGCGTGTTATCGGTGCGGTGAAAACGACCGGCATCTATTGCAAGCCAAGCTGCCCGGCGAAGCGTCCGAAGCGCGAGCATGTGGAATTCTTCGCTTCCGGCGACGAGGCGAGGGCGGCCGGCTATCGCGCCTGCCTGCGCTGCAAGCCGGACGAGGTCGGCCGCGACAGGGAAGCGGTAGCCAAGGCGCTCGAGCTGATCGAGCAGGCGGAAGAGGCGCCGACCCTGGATCAGCTGGCGAACGCCGTCGGCTACGCGCCGCATCATTTCCAGCGGCTGTTCAAGCGCGATCTGGGAGTCTCGCCAGCCGAATATGCGCGCGGCCTGCGCGCCAAACGGGCCGAAAAGCATCTCAAGGAGAACGAGCGGGTGACCGACGCCATCTACGATGCGGGCTATTCTGCCCCGAGCCGCTTCTATGCCGACGCCAAGGAGAGAATGGGCATGACACCTTCGGCGTGGCGCGACGGCGGCCGCGGTGAGACGATCCGCTGGACCATGTTCGACAGCCCGCTCGGGCCGATGCTGATCGCCGCAACGTCGAAGGGCGTCTGCCGTCTGACGTTCAACGACAGCGAAGCGTCGCTCAAGAGACTTTTCCCCAATGCCACCATCGTCCGCGACGAGGGCGGGATGCGAGAGCTGGTCGAGGGCGCGCTGACGGCGATCGAGCGTCCGGCGGCGGCTCCTGACCTGCCGATCGACGTCGCTGGAACGGCTTTCCAGGAAGCCGTGTGGCGCGAACTCAGGAAGATTCCGCTTGGCGAAACGCGCAGCTATGCCGAAATCGCGGCAGCCATCGGCCAGCCGAAGGCGGTTCGGGCGGTCGGGACTGCCAATGGTGACAACCATGTTTCCGTGCTCATCCCATGCCACCGGGTAATCCGAAGCGACGGAACGCTCGGCGGCTATGGCGGCGGGCTTGCGAACAAGAAGAGGCTCCTCGCCGCGGAAGGAATCAAACTCGAGCTCGACTTCTAGTCGGGCTTGCATCGCAGGCGGCGAAGCACGATCTAGCCGCCGCGATGGCCTTCGATTTTCGTACCCTGCTGACTAGCTCACGAACCGGTCCCACTCAGCGCGAGCGTGCAATCGCCGATTTTCGCCGGATCATGATCTGGATCGCGGTCATCGCGGTGGTCATGGTCGCCGGTGCCCTGACCTATCTCGGCATGACGGGTGATCTCGACGCGAACCTCGTGATCGCGACGGTCCTCGGAGTCTTTTTCTCGGTGCTGCTCGGCTGTGGCCTGTTCGCTGCCGCCTTCTTCAGCGACAAGAGCGGGCACGACCAGTCCGTTTCCGACGCGACGACCCACCACAACCCGGACCAGCGTCCCTAAAGGAAGCTGTACGGGTCGACGTCGACGCTGACCCGCACCTTCGAACCCCATTCCACCTCCGCCAGCCAGTCGCGGATCACGTCCTGCACGTCGAGGACGCGGGCGGCGTGGACCAGGAGCCGCTGCCGGTGACGGCCGCGAAGCATAGCCAGAGGGGCAGGGGCCGGGCCGAAGACCGCCATTCCCTCCACCTTCGGGGCCGCATTGCCGATGCGCCGCGCGACGCTCTCGGCCTCTGACGCGTCCTCGGCCGAAACGACGATCGCGGCGAGACGCCCGAACGGCGGCATGGCCGCCTCGCGCCGGGCTTCTGTCTCGGCGGCGTAGAAGCCCGGAGCGTCGCCGGAGACGAGCGCGGCAATGACCGGCGCATCGGGATCGTGGGTCTGGACGTAGACTCGGCCCGGCTTCTCGCCCCGGCCCGCACGGCCGGCGACCTGCTGGATCTGCTGGAAGCTGCGCTCGGCGGCGCGCAGGTCACCTCCCGCAAGGCCAAGGTCCGCGTCGACCACGCCGACCAGGGTCAGGTTCGGGAAGTGATAGCCCTTGGTTACAAGCTGCGTGCCGATGACGACATCGATCGCGCCCGCTTCCATCGCCCCGACGAATTCCGCGGCGCGCAACGGCGACCAGATGGTGTCGCTGGTGACGATGGTCGTCCGGGCTTCCGGGAACAGCTCGGCGACTTCGTCCGCGATCCGCTCGACGCCGGGCCCGCAGGCGACGAGGCTGTCCTCCTCGCCGCACTCGGGGCAGGCCTTGGGCGGCGGCATCACGTGCCCGCAATGGTGGCAGGCGAGGCGGTGCATCAGCCGGTGCTCGACCATCCAGGCCGTGCAGTTCGGGCATTGGAATCGATGCCCGCAATGCCGGCATAGGGTCAGCGGCGCGAAGCCGCGCCGGTTGAGGAACAGCAGCGACTGCTCGCCGCTCTCGAGATTGGCCTGCAGCTCGTTCACCAGGTCCGGCGCCAGCCACCGTCCGCGCGGCGGCGGGTCCTGCGTCAAGTCGATCGCGCGAATCTTCGGCAGGCTCGCACCCGCGTAGCGGTTGCCCAGGGTCAGCTCTCGGTAGCGCCCGATCTCGACCATATGGCGGCTCTCGATCGGCGGGGTCGCGGTCGAGAGGACAATCGGAATGTCCTCGAACTTGGCACGCATCATCGCAGTATCGCGGGCGTGATACTGGACGCCGTCCTCCTGCTTGAAGCTCGGCTCGTGCGCCTCGTCGACGACGATCAG
>DATMHP010000172.1:0-14397 GCA_035554875.1 Sphingomicrobium sp. | reverse complement strand
GCCTTGCGCGAGCGCTTCACGGCTTCCTCACCGCGCACCGAAGCGTCGGTGAAAATCTTCTCGAACGCAGTCGCGGCCGGGAAAGCGGCGAACGGCGCGGACGTCTTGTCGTTCTGCTTGGTCATTGTTTCATCCTTTTGTTGCAGCGCAACATAAAAGGTGCAGCGCACAATTTCAAGGGAAATTTGTGCGGCGCAGCAAAGCGGCTTGACGAAGCCTCGGCACCCATCGCAAGAGCGGCCATGGATGCCACCTCGGAGCTCGACGCCGGTCTCACCCGCCGTGGCCTGCTGATCGTCCTGTCCTCTCCGTCCGGCGCGGGAAAATCGACCCTGTCGCGGATGCTGATGGAGGCCGATCCGCAGATCACCATGTCGGTCTCGGCGACGACACGCCCCAAGCGGTCGGGCGAGGAAGATGGCGTGCACTATCATTTCGTGGACGATGCCGAGTTCGACCGCATGGTGGCCGCCGGCGAGTTCGTCGAATGGGCGCCGGTGTTCGGCTACCGCTACGGAACCCCAAAGGCGCCGGTCAAAGCCGCCCTGAAGGAAGGGCGCGACATCCTGTTCGACATCGACTGGCAGGGCACCCAGCAGCTTCACGCCGCAATGGGCGAGGATCTCGTCCGGATGTTCCTGCTTCCGCCGTCGATGGATGAGCTGGAGCGGCGCCTGCAAGCCCGCGGGACCGACAGCGATGGAGTCATCGCCGATCGCATGGATCGCGCCGATGCCGAGATCAGCCACTGGGCCGAATATGATTACGTCCTGATCAACCGAGACGCCGAGAAGTGCCTCGCCGACATTCGGATCATCGTCGAGGCGGAGCGGCTGAAGCGCGCACGCCAGATCGGGCTGGTGGCGTTCGTGCGCGACCTCGTCGGCCCTGCCCACTAGGAGTCGAGCAGCTCCAGGAATTTCGCGGCCGCGAAGAAGTCGCTGCGCCTCGCCTCCAAAGCAGCCTCCGCCTCGGCGTCCGCGCCCCATTGCTCACGCTGCCACTGTTCGTCGATCGTCACCGCATCCCACGCCTGTTCAGGCGGAAGCTGGCCCTCCGCCACGGCAAGCGCCGCGACGAGTGAGCCGCTGATCGTCACCAGTGGCGCCAGGCCGGCCAGCCGGAACGGGTCGAACGAAGCCACCGCGTGGAATAGGCGCCGGACCGTTTCCTCGGGCTGCGCGACATGAACGATCCCGACCGTCGTGCAGAAATCGACATCGAAGCGCCGACGCGCCCAGCCAAGCAGCTCGTCCCAGCTTTTCTCCTGCCGCGCGACCAGCTGGCGGGGGCTGTCGGCGCGGTAGCAGGCGAGGTCGCTCTCGCCATACTTTGCCAAGCCCATGGCGAAGCTGTCCGGGTGCGGCGCCACGCGATCGATGGCGGCGTTGGCCAGGCCGGTCAGCGGCATCGCGCGCGGATCGATTGGCTCTCCAGCGCCGCTCCACTCATCCGCGATCGCTTGGGCGAGCGCTTCGGTCGGCACGAGCAGGGCCTTCCGCGCGGGCGTCCGGAGCGGCTTGCCGTCGAGCCGGATCGCCCAGCCGCCCTCTTCGGGGGCAGCAGCCACTTCTTTCCAGAATCTCTTCACTGCTCGTTCCGGTCCTCAGCGTCCCACTGCTTCCGAAGCAGCTTGGGGGCGACCACCGCGTCGAGCAGGCCGAGGATCACGACGATCGCTCCGACGACCGGCCATCCCCCCGGCCGCAGCAGGTCGGTGAACATGATTGCGAAGCCCGCCAAGAACGTCGCGAGCCCGAACAGCCTAGCAGCCATGAACAGGTGGAACCGGCGCTTCCACTTGGCTTCGTCAGCCATTGACGGCCTCATTGGCGATAGCGGCTACACCAGCCGGATCATCGGCGACCGCGCGAGCGCCCGCAGCCAGCAATTCCGGCGGCTCGTGATAGCCCCAGCCGGCGCCGATTCCTGTCGTCCCGGCCGCAACGGCCATGCCCATGTCGAAGCTCGTGTCGCCGATCACGATCGTGCGTTCGCCCATCGCTCCCGCATCGGCCATGGCTGCCAGCGCCATGTGCGGCAACGGCTTGGACGGATGGCGGTCGGCCGTCTGGAGCGAGATGAAGCGGGCGTGCAGCCCGTGACTTTGGAGGCAGAGGCGAAGCCCCCGATCCGATTTGCCCGTGGCGACGGCTAGCAGCCACCCGTCGGCTTCGAGCGTGTCGAGCAACTCGAGGATTCCTTCGAACAGCGGCTCCTCGACCCTTCCCTCCTGCCGCGCCCGATGAAAGCAGCCCTTGTAGGTTTCGGCCAAGCTCAGGTGGTCGGCTTCGGCCGCGTCCGGCACGAGTGCACCCATCGCCTGGGTCAGGCTGAGGCCGATCACTTTCCGGCATTCGCGCGGCGGCGGAAGGAGGAGCCCGTGCAGGTCGAAAGTCTCGGCGAGCGCGCGATGGATGGTCGCGCCGCTGTCGACGAGCGTGCCGTCGCAGTCGAAGATCGCGAGCTTCGTCATCGTCGGCCGCGCCCTCCGCGTGCTCGCCGCTCTCCGCGCCGGTTTTCGCGGCGCGGCTTTGGGCGGCTTGGCGGCTTCGGCCGGGAGATCACGACCCGCTCTCCGGCGGCGACTTCGAATCCGAGAGTCTCCAGGCTCTGCTCGAAATGATCGGGAAGATCGGCGGTGATGTCGATCTTGCCGCCGCCAGGGGAATCGATCTTCAGCCGCCGCGCGTGCAGGTGGAGCTTGCGGCTGATTCCGCCCGTCAGGAAGGCGTCAGCGCCGCCATATTTGCCGTCGCCGACGATCGGGTGGCCGATCGCCGCCATGTGCGCGCGAAGCTGGTGCGTTCGTCCGGTCAGTGGCTGGAGCTCGACCCAGGCGGCACGGTTCCCGGCCCGATCGACCACGCGCCAGCGTGTCTTCGCTGGCTGGCCGTGCTCCTCGTCGATATGCATCTTTTCGCCGCCGGTGCCCGGCTGCTTGGCAAGCGGCGCGTCGATCAGCCCTTCGTCGGCGGAAGGGACACCCATCACCAGGGCCCAGTAGATTTTCTTCGCGGTGCGTCCGGAAAAGCTCTTCGAGAAGAAAGCCGCGGCGCGTGCGCTCCGCGCCACCAGCAGCGCGCCCGATGTATCCTTGTCGAGCCGGTGCACCAGTTTCGGGCGATTGCCCGCCTCATCCGAAAGCCCGTCGAGGAGCCGGTCGAGGTGATTTGTGGTCTTCGTGCCCCCCTGCGTCGCAAGGCCCGGCGGCTTGTTGAGGACGAAACCATTGTCGTCCTCGTAAATCACCAGCGAGCGGACGAACTCTTCCTCTTCCCGCGCAAGCGGCTGGCGCTTGGGCTTCACCGGTCCGCGCCGCACCGGCTCGGCCTCGGGCGGCGGCAGCCTGATTTCCTGTCCGGCGGCGATGCGCTCGCCGGGGGCGACCCTCTTGCCGTCCAGCCGCAACTGTCCGGTTCGCGCCCAGCGCGAGACGATGTTGAAGCTGATCTCCGGCTGGTGCCGCTTGAACCAGCGGTCCAGGCGAATGCCGTCGTCGTCTTCGCTGACCGTGAATGTCCGGGTGTCCGCCATTGCCGCCACTTAGCGATTGCGGCGGCGAATTCTAACCCGCCCTTTCGCTCCAATAGTCGAATGCCTGCCGCTGGAGCTTCTTCACCAGCTTCAGCGCCTGGGGCCCGGTCCACAGCCCGTCGTAGCCGTGGAGCATCGCTCCGCCCGCGACCCACCAGCCCTGGCCCGGCAGGCCGTCGGACTGCCTGACGACCAGCACCGCAAGTTCCGGCTCGCCTTGTTCGGCCGCCTCGTCGTCGATCACGCCGAGCACCTTGCACAAGGCGCGCATCTTTGGTCGGGTGAACTGGTGACCGAGCGCATTCAGAAGCTCGGAATAGGTGATCGCCTCGCCGGCCGCCGCGGATTCGATCAAGAGGCGGCGGACCTCCACCGGGTCCGCCAGCAAACCTGCGGAGCTCATCCCTCCGGCTGGTCGGCGACAGGCGTGAGTTCGAACACCTCGAGCATCGAGCCGCTGCGCGGCCACGGGATCACCAGCCGCCATTTGAACGGGCCGATGCGCTCGAACACGCCGGCCATGTCGCGCTCCGGATCCTCGCCATAGGCAAGCGGCTCTTTCTCGTCGCCGAGTGCGAGGCTGCCGAGGAAGATCATCCGGTTGGGATCGTCATCGTCCCACAACCGCCCTGCTGGCCGCTGGCTCCCCGTCTGCTTGACGATCGTGAGCGCCCCGTCGTCGTCGCTGAGCACATAGCAGAAGAAGGGTTTGAACTTCTCGAAAGCCGGCGACTTCGAATCCTTGGCGCCCATGCTGATCATCCGGCAATTGTAGCTGCCGGGGGTCGGCTGCGGCCGCGGCAGGGCGGATCGCGGCTTCAGCAAATCGCCTTCCGCGGCGATTTCCTTCGCGGACTTCTTCTTCGCTTCCGTCAGGGATTGCTGCCAGGCGAGGCCGAGCCGGTCGATCCGGTCCTGGTCGCCGGGGCCCGCCACGGCTTTCCATGCCGCCGACGTCGGCGGCGCTTCGACGGTAACGGACGCTGCGCTCCGGGCGCGCTTGGTTGCCGTTTCGCATCCGCCGAGCAGTGCGACCGCCGGCAAAATGCATAGGCAGGTCGCCAGTTTAAGCTTCCCCTGCATAGGGCCATTGGTGGCAGGCCGAGCGCCGGGATGCAACCAATCAGGGGTTCACCAATCGCTTTGATTTCACGTTCGCTGCCGCTAGGCGCGCGCCGGATGAACGCCCGAACTCCCGTCCGCCCAAGTCACGATGACGCAGGCCGCGGACTGTTCCTGGGCATCGGCGCCTACGCCCTCTGGGGAATCCTCCCCATCTACTTCAAGGCGATCGCAGAGGTCGGCCCAGTCGACATCGTCGCCCATCGGGTGCTGTGGTCGGTGCCCTTCCTGGCGCTGCTCCTGGCGGTCTTCGGCGGTTTCAGGGACGTTCGCGAAGCCCTTCGATCAGGGCGAACCATTGCATTTCTTTCGGTCACCGCGATCCTGATCGCGACCAACTGGCTGCTCTACGTTTACGCGGTCACCGGTGGGCACATCCTCGCCGCCAGTCTCGGCTATTATCTCAATCCGCTGATCAACGTGCTCATGGGCCGGGTGCTGTTGAAGGAACGGTTGGCGCAGCTGCAATGGGCGGCGGTGGCGGTCGCCGCGGTCGGCATCTCGGGCCTCGCGCTGCAGGCAATCGGGCAATTGTGGATCAGCCTGGCGCTCGCGATCACTTTTGCGACTTACGGCCTGCTCCGGAAGATCGCTCCGGTCGAAGCGGTCGCTGGGCTGGCGGTCGAAACCGGTCTGCTGTTCCCGGCCGCCGTGATTTGGCTCGGCTGGAGCGTTGCCGCCGGGGAGCCTTTCTTCGGACCGGAAAACCGCGACTGGGCGCTTCTCCTGTTCGCCGGAATCGCCAGCACGGTGCCGCTTATCCTGTTCACGGCCGCCGCTCGCCGGCTCGCTTATTCGACGCTTGGGATGTTGCAGTTCCTCGCCCCGACTCTGCAATTCCTCTGCGCGGTCCTGCTTTACGGCGAGCAATTCACCCGTTGGCACGCGCTCGCCTTTGGTTCCATCTGGCTGGCGCTCGCTCTCTACGTCACGGCGCTGATCCGGGCGCCGAAATCGGCCGTATCGGCTATGCCGCCGGAGTGATGCTCTGCTAAAGTGGCCGGCTCGATCAGGAGGAAGCGCGGATGTTCAATCTCGTTTCGATCATCATCGGAATCGTCGCTTTGATTGTCGCGGCCGTGGCCTTCCTGCCGCTGCTGGGCTGGGTGAACTGGCTGGTCATTCCCCTGGCGATCATCGGTGCGGCGGTCGGCTTCATGAGCCGCGGCACTGCGGGCCGGAATCTCAACATCTTCGTGATCATCGTCGGAGTGATCCGGCTGATGCTGGGAGGTGGGATCCTGTGAGCCACGAACCGAAGATCGACGCTTATATCGCCAAGGCGCAGCCTTTCGCTCGCCCGATCCTGGAGACGGTGCGCCGGCGGGTGCACGCGGTCGTTCCGGACATCGAGGAAGCGATGAAGTGGAGCATGCCGGCGTACATGGCCGGCGGCAAAATCCTTCTGATCACCGCCGCCTTCAAGGCGCACGCAGCGCTCAACTTCTGGCGTGGGCAGGAGCTTCGCGGGGATGCGTCCAATGCGGAAGCCATGGGCCAGTTCGGCAAGCTCACTTCAGTTGCCGATCTGCCGCCCGATGGCGAGCTCGACCGGCTGATCAAAGAGGCGGCCGAGGTCGCAAAAAATGCACCCGCGCCGCGCAAGACCAAGCATGCGCCGAAACCCGCGCCGGAGATGCACCCCGACTTCGCTACAGCGCTCCGCAAGGCGCCCAAGGCCAAGGCCGCGCTCGACGGCTTCCCGCCGTCAGCGCAGCGCGACTATCTCGAATGGATTTTGGAAGCGAAGCAGGATGCGACCCGACAGAAGCGGATCGCGACCGCAGTCGAATGGCTGAGCGAGGGCAAACGGCGCAACTGGAAGTACGAAAACCGCTGATGCTGGGGGCATCAGTATGTTTTCGTACTCGAGAGCTGCTGATCAGCGTTCCCTGACGTAACGCCCCGGGGCTTCTTCGACCGCTTTCAGCTTGCCCTTGCCAGGAATCCGCGCGCCCTCGGCTTTGACCGTCTTTGAAGACTGAGCCTTGAGCCAGTCGAGCCAGTCGGGCCACCAGCTTCCCTTGTGCTCGGTCGCGCCGTCGATGAATTGCTCGATCGACCCGCACGCCTTCTCGTTGGTCCAGTAGCAATATTTATTTGCTGCGGGCGGGTTCACGACGCCGGCGATATGACCCGAGCCGGCCAGGACGAAGCGCTTCGGTCCGGCGAAATGCTCCATGATCTTCCACACGCTTTCGGGCGGCGAGATATGATCTTCGCGGCCGGCCTGGACGTAAGTCGGCGTCTTCACCCCGTCGATGTCGACCGGCATCCCCGCAACCTTGATGCCACCTTTCGTCGCGAGCTTGTTCCCCTCGTAAAGGTCGCTGAGATAGGCGCGATGCCAGCTTGCCGGCAGGTTGGTCGTGTCGCTGTTCCAGTAGAGGAGGTCGAACGGCGGCGGCTCCTCGCCGAGCAGGTAATTGTTGACCACATAGTTCCAGATGAGGTCGCGCCCGCGCAGCAGGTTGAACGTCGCGGCCATATAACGGCCGTCGAGATAGCCCTTCTCCGCCGTCAGCTTGTCGAGCAGCGCCATCGTCTCGGGGCCGGTGAACAGCTTGAGATCACCTGCAAGCGTGAAATCCACCTGCGCTGTCAGGAAGGTCGCCGACGCGACCTTGGCCTGCTGCTTCTTCGCCTCGAGATAGCCGAGTGTGGCGGCAAGCGTCGTCCCCGCGACGCAGTAGCCGATCGCATGGACGCTCTTCACTCCGAGCAAGTCGCGAACCGTGTCGATGGCGTCGATCTGGCCGCGCAACACGTAATCGTCGAGCGTCGCGTCGGCGATGCTCTCGTCCGCCGATTTCCAGCTGACCATGAACAGCGAGATGCCGTTGTCCACGCACCATTTGACGAAGCTTTTCTCGGGCGTGAGGTCGAGGATGTAGAAGCGGTTGATCCACGGCGGGAAGATGACGACCGGAGTCTCCAGCACTTCGTCCGTCGTTGGCGTATACTGTATCAACTGGTAGAGCGGCGTCTCCCGGATCACCTTGCCGGGCGTCGTCGCCAGGTTCTTTCCAACCTCGAACACGCCGGACTTCGTCTGGGTGAGCTGTCCCGCCGCAATGTCCTTGAGCATGTTGGCGAGGCCCTTGAGCAAATTCTCGCCGCGGCTTTCGATCGTCTTCTTCAGCACCTGCGGATTGGTCAGAGCGAAGTTCGACGGGCTCATCGCATCGACGAAATTCTGCGTCGCGAACTTCACCTTCGCGCGGCTCTCGGCGTCGAGCCCTTCGATCTGGTCGACGCTCCCGAGCAGCTTGTCAGAGAGAGCCAGGTAGGTCTGGCGGATCTGGTCGAAGAGCGGGTTCTCGCGCCATTCCGGAGCCGAGAAGCGCCGGTCTTTCTTTTCGGCAGCTCCGCTTTGGAGCCCAAGCATCTGGCCCCACGTCTCCAGCCCCTTGGCCCAGGCCTGCGCTCCCGCGTTCATCATGCTCATCGGATCGGCGGCTGGGGCTGTCTCACCGCCGAAAAAGGCGGGTGGAAAGGCCCCCCAGGCGGGCGGGCTGGTCGGCCACGGCTGCGCGGTCTTCAGGCTCTCGGCCCACGCCTCCATCAGCATCTGCTGGGCGCGGCCCATCACCCACGTCCAGTGCTGCCAGTCCTCCAGCGTCGGGATCGGGCCGCTGTCTGTTTCGTCCGCCATCGAGCCCATGTAATGACGGCGGGTGACCGCGACCAGCCACCTGCCCGCAGCGCTCGTCCTGCTCGACTATTTCGGGATCGCGGTGTTCGCCGTGTCCGGAGCACTGGTCGCGGCGGAAAAGAAGCAGACGCTGGTCACCTTCATCTTCTTCGCGGTTGCAACCGGAATCGGCGGCGGAACGCTGCGCGATCTGCTGATCGGCGCGCCGGTGTTCTGGATCCAGTCGAATATCGTGCTGGCGATCTGCATCGCCGCCGGCCTGCTCGTCTGGTTCGTCAGCAGCCGCCGCTTTGCCGGTTTGGCCCTGCTGTGGTTCGACGCCGCGGGAATCGCGGCTTACGCGACGTACGGCGCGGCCAAGGCACTCGGCTTCGGGGTCGCGCCGGTCCCGGCTTTCGCGATGGGCGTGCTCACCGCCTGCGCAGGCGGGATCATCCGCGATGTTCTCGCCGGAGAGCCGTCGATCCTGATGCGGCCGGAGCTCTACGTGACGGCAATCGCGCTCTCCGCGGGCCTGTTCGTGCTGCTCGCCGTGCTCGGCATCTCGACATTGGTCGCGGTCTTGATCGCCGGGCTCGCGGGGTTCGTGCTTCGCGGCATTGCCATCCAGCGCGGCTGGTCGCTGCCGGCTTATCGTGATTAGATAGGCCGATGATCCCAATCCCGCCGCACGAGACCCGCGTCGCCGAAATCGCCGACATCATCCAGACGGCGCTCGGACCGGTCTTCCTGCTCGCCGGCATCGGCGCGTTCCTCAACGTCTGCGCAGGCCGCCTTTCACGGATTGTGGACAGGGCGCGGCAGGTCGAGCCGCTGCTTCTGAAGAGCCGCGGCTCCGAGCACGATCGGTATCTGCGCGAGATCCGCGTGCTCGATCGGCGAATGGGCCTCGTCGGCCGAGCGATCTGGCTTGCGGTGCTCGCCGCGGTGCTGACGTGCCTGGTGGTTGTCCTGCTGTTCGCCGGAAGATTGGTCAGCGGGCACTTCGGGACCGCCATCGCCTTGCTGTTCATCGGCTGCATGGTCTCGCTGGGCAGCGGCTTTGCGATCTTCCTCATCGAAACGCAGGTGGGATCGCGGGCGATCAGGGTCCGGCACTCGCTCCTGCAGCATGAGGCCGAAGACCAGTCCTGAGGCTCGACAGCCGCTTTGGCCGCCCCTATCGCGCTGCAATTCAACAGGGAGTTTTCGCGTGACTAGTGATGTCCAGGGTTCGCACGTCCTCGACCGGGTTCTCGTTCTCGAGATGGTTCGGGTGACGGAGGCCGCGGCCATCGCCGCTTCGAAATGGATCGGCCGGGGCGACAATGATTCCGCCGACGCAGCCGCCGTCGAAGCGATGCGGACCGAGCTCAACAAGCTGCCGATGGACGGCACGGTCGTCATCGGCGAGGGCGAGCGCGACGAAGCGCCGATGCTCTACATCGGCGAGAAGGTCGGCTCGGCGCAGGATTGCGGTCCCAAGATCGACATCGCCCTCGACCCGCTGGAAGGCACGAGTCTCACGGCCAAGGCGGGTCCGAACGCGCTCGCGGTCCTCGCAATCGCCGAGAGCGGTTGTCTGCTCAACGCACCGGACGTCTACATGGAGAAGCTGGCGATCGGGCCCGGCTATGCCGAAGGGACCGTTAGTCTCGACAGGTCGCCCGCCGAGAACGTCCGCTCGCTCGCCAAGGCGAAGGGCGTCGAGCCCAGCGACATCATCGCCTGCGTCCTCGACCGTCCGCGCCACGACAAGATCATCGCCGAGCTTCGCGGACTGGGCTGCGGGATCAAGCTCATTCCCGATGGCGACGTTGCCGGGGTGATGGCCACCGCCGATCCCGACACCGACATCGACATCTACATGGGAAGCGGCGGCGCGCCCGAAGGCGTCCTCGCGGCGGCGGCGCTGCGCTGCGTCGGCGGGCAGATTTTCGGGCGGCTCCTGTTCCGCAACGATGACGAGATCGGGCGCGCGCACGGCTGGGGGATCGACGACCTCGACCGCGTCTATTCGGTCACCGACATGGCCAAGGGCGACTGCATCTTCGCCGCAACGGGCGTCACGCACGGCTCGCTGCTGAAGGGCGTCAGCCGGCGCAAGGATTGCACGACCACCGAGACTCTGGTGATGCGCGCGAGCTCGGGCACCGTCCGCCGGGTCTTCACTGAACATTACAAGCTTGGAAGCCGCCGCAGCCTCTAGCGCGCAGCGGCGGTTGGCGTAGAATCAGCGGGTGGGATTCGCGCTCGACGTCGAAAAATCGGTAAGCGGGCAACCGTGGAAGTGGCGCTCGGCCGTGGAGCCGGGCGCGGGCATGGACACGCTCGTCGACGAGCTGCTGATGGCGCGCGGCGTGGGACGCGACGACCTCGCCCGCCATCGCGATCCGAGAATCCGCGATTTCCTGCCCGACCCGTCGGCGTTCCAGGACATGGACAAGGGCGCGAAGCGGCTGGCGGACGCCGTGGCGGGCGGCGGGACAATTGCGATTTTCGGCGATTATGACGTCGACGGTGCGACCAGCGCGGCGCTGCTGACGCTCCTGCTCAGGCGTCTCGGAACCGACCCGATCGTCTATATTCCTGACCGGCTTATGGAGGGCTACGGCCCGTCCGGCGCCGCCCTCGTGGACCTCAAGAAGCGCGGAGCCTCGCTCGCGGTAACGGTCGATTGCGGAGCGCAAGCCTTCGATGCTCTGGAAGAGGCGAAAGCCGCGGGTCTCGACGTGATTGTCGTTGACCACCATCAGTGCGCGACTCTGCTGCCGGTCGCGTTCGCGCTGATCAATCCGAACCGACTCGACGAAGGCGAGATCGGCGCCGCCCACGGCCACATCGCTGCGGTCGGAATGGCCTTCCTCCTCGGCGTCGCCTTGGTGCGCGAGCTTCGGAACCGCGGGTATTTTGCCGACCGCGAGGAGCCGAAGATCATCGACCTGCTCGACCTCGTGGCGCTCGGGACGGTCGCCGACGTGGCGAAGTTGAATGGGCTCAACCGCGCTTACGTGACGCAAGGGCTCAAGGTCATGGCGAGCCGGGAGAATATCGGGCTCGTCGCGCTCGCTGAAGCGGCGCGGCTGGTGAAGGCGCCTAGCTGCCGCGATCTCGGTTTTGCGCTCGGCCCGCGGATCAATGCCGGCGGACGCGTCGGCAAGTCGGACCTTGGCGTGCGACTCCTTACCAGCACCGACCCCGAAGAAGCGCGGGCTATCGCTGCAGAGCTCGACCGGCTCAACGAAGAACGCCGCGCGATCGAGACGACCGTTTGCCAGCAGGCGGAAGAGCAGGCGGCGAAGTTGAACGGCGCGGCGGTAATCACTGTAATGGCGCCCGGCTGGCATCCCGGCGTGATCGGAATCGTTGCCGGTCGGCTGAAGGAAAAATTCAGGCGCCCTGCGATCGTCATCGCCGAGGACGAGGATGGCACCGGCAAGGGTTCCGGCCGTTCGATTTCCGGCGTCGATCTTGGCGCGGCCGTTCTCGCGGCCAAGGACAACGGACTGCTCATAGCAGGCGGCGGCCACGCGATGGCAGCCGGCCTCACGCTTCCCAAGGGCGGGCTCGACGCCTTCCGCGCGTTCATCGACGAGCGGCTCGCCGCCGATGTCGAGCGCTCACTCGACGGGCGCGCCCTGCTTGTCGATGCTTTGCTTACGCCCGGCGGTGTCGTCGGCGGCCTGTGCGATTCGCTCGATCAGGCAGGCCCGTACGGCGCGGGCTGGCCGAGCCCGAAGATCGTTGCCGGCCCGGCGCGATTGATCCGGGTGGGGATCGTCGGCGACGGCCATGTGCGAGGACTCGCCTGCGGAGACGACGGCAAGAGCTTCAAGTGGATCGCCTTCCGAAGCGCTTCGACCGAACTGGGCCAGGCCTTGCTCGCCTCGGCCCCCGACCAGCGCTGGTGGCTTGCGGGAAGCATCCGCCGCGACGAGTGGAACGGCGGCAATGCCGCGGAAATGCATCTGGAAGACGCCGCGCTTGCTTGACGCTGTGGGGAGCCTCGCCTAACTCGCCCCCGCTTTCCCGGCCCCATCGTCTAGCGGTCTAGGACGTCGCCCTTTCACGGCGAAAACACGGGTTCGAGTCCCGTTGGGGTCACCAGAGCACAGGCTGTCCGGGGGACAGCCGAGCACTGGTGACAAATGGTGACAGCGGATCACACCATCGTGAACCAGGCGACCGCGATGCTCGCGGCTAGCACGACCGTGCTCGCGATCAGTGCGATGGCCGCCGAGCGCCCTTTCGCCTTGGCGTAAACCAAGGTCACGCCGATTTTCACCGTCATGTTAGCGACGATTGTCCCGGCCAGCGCAATCGCGGCAAGGTTGGCCCCGATCGCTTGAGGCGGCATTCCGCCCGCCGTGACGATTGCGACGTCGACGTTCGCGCTTCCGGAAATGAACAGGAGAAGCGCAATTCCCTGCTGCCCGAACCGGCCTTCCGCCCACGTGACCGCGACGGCCATGGCTGCGACGAAGATGACGAAGCCGAGGGCGGGGAGAAGCGCGACGGGATTTCCGGGAGCGGTTGGCGCATCCGAACGCGGAGACTTGCGATAGAGCCACCAGCCCGCAGCGACACCGACGACGATCGCGGGGAAGGTGATGATCGCGAATGGAAGCGCGATCCTGGTGGCGAGGATCGCGACCAGGAACAGCACGCGGACGTACATGACCGAGGTCGCAAGCGCGATCCCGGCCGCTTCCGCTCCCGGAGTCTTGGTCCTCCCGAGACGTTCCGACAGGGACTGGGTGACCGCGGTCGAGCTGTAGAGGCCGCCGATCACGGCCGTGGCAATGGTCCCGTGCCGCTCGCCAAACAGCCGGTTGGCCACATAACCGAGGAACGAGAATCCGGTGACGATGATGACGACCAGCCAGAGCTGCTGCGGATTCCACGCACCGAGCGGTCCATAACGGCCGTTAGGGAGGAAGGGCAGGACCGCGCCGGCGATGACGGCATATTGCGCCAGCGCCTTGACGTCATCCTCGTCGAGCCGGTTGAGGATGCCGTGCGTCTCGCGCTTCAGCGAGAGGATCAGGGTGACGATCGTTGCGCCGGCGATCGCGAGTGCCGGATTGCCGCTCCCGGCGAGGAACCCAAGGCCGATGGTAACCATTGCGGCGATTGGCGTGGTGGCGTCAGGCTTCTCGGAGAGGCCCGGCCTGTGCGCGTAGCCGACGGTGAGCACCGCGGCGGCGCCGGCGGCAATCGCTCCTGCGGCAAATCCATGTCCGAGGGCGGCGATCAGGCCGGCAATTCCCGACGCGAGCCCGACCAGCGTGAAGGTCCGGACACCGGCGATCCGCGTTCCGGATTCCAGCCGGCGAAGATCGAACCCGCGTTCGATCCCGATCAGCAAGCCCGAGGCCAGCGCCGTGGCGACGCAGAGCGCCTGCCAATACCAGCCGCCAGTCAGGAAAGCCGCTCCTTATGCCAGCGCAGATGCTCGGCCATGAACGTCGAGACGAAATAATAGCTGTGGTCGTATCCCGGCTGCCGGCGCAGCGTCAGCGCCATGCCGGCATCGGCGCATGCTTGCTCCAGCAGTTCCGGTCGCAACTCCTTTTCGATGAACGGGTCGGCATCGCCGACATCCACGAGAAGCTCGGGCAGGCGCGCGCCGTCCTCGATCAACGCGACGGCATCATGCCTGCGCCACGCCTGTTCGTCCGCCCCGAGATAACCGCCGAGCGCCTTCTGCCCCCACGGCACCTGGCTCGGCGCGACGATCGGCGAGAAAGCGGAGACGCTGCGGAACTGTCCGGGATTGCGGAGCGCGACCGTCAGCGCGCCATGCCCGCCCATCGAATGGCCGGTGATTCCCTGCCGCTCCATGTCCGCCGCGAACTCCCCGGCGATCAGTGCCGGAAGCTCATCGGTTACGTAGGTCCACATCCGGAAATGCTTCGCCCACGGCTCCTCGGTCGCATCGACGTAGAAGCCGGCGCCCTTGCCGAAATCATAGTCCTCGACGTCTGGAACGTCGTCGCCGCGCGGGCTGGTGTCCGGCGCCACGAAGATGAGCCCGAGCTCGGCGCAGGCCGCGCGATACTCGCCTTTCTCCGTGACGTTCATCGGGCTGCAGGTGAGTCCCG
>DATMHP010000171.1:0-2627 GCA_035554875.1 Sphingomicrobium sp. | reverse complement strand
CGGACAAGTGCTTCCAGCATGTCCATGCCTTCCCGCGAATCGTTGAGGCAGTCGAGCCGCGCGAACCTCTTGCCGCCCGCCCCGAGAAACGTCTCGCGGCCGCGGATTCCAAGCTCTTCCAGAGTTTCGATGCAATCGACCGAAAACCCCGGCGCAGCGATCGCGATTCGCCTGATCCCCATCGCCGGATAGGCTGCGAGCGTGACGTCCGTTGCCGGCTCCAGCCATTTCGCTCGCCCGAATCGCGACTGGAAAGCGACATCGGTCGGGACCGGCAATCTTTTGGCGAGCAGCCGCGCCGTCTCGCTGCAGTGCCGGAAATAGGGATCGCCACGCTCGACCGTTCGCAGCGGCAGGCCGTGGAAGCTCAGCAGAAGCCGCTGCGGCTCGAAATCGAGATCAGCGAGCTGGCGTTCGAGATTGGCGGCAAGGGCCCCGATGTAGGATTCGTCGCGGTAGTAAGGCGGCAGAATCCGCATCGGAACGTCGGCGTCCATCGTGCCAACGGCCGCCACGAGGGCCTTCTCCACCGTTCCCGTCGTCGCCCCGCTGAACTGCGGATAGAGCGGCGCCGCGAGGGTGCGCTCGCACCCGGCCTGGGCCAGGCTGTCGAGCGCCCCGGCGATCCCCGGCGTGCCGTAGCGCATCGCATAATCGACGACGAACTGGCCCCCGATCCGATCCTGAAGGGCGTTCGCCTGCCGCCTCGTAATCGCCGCCAGCGGCGAACCCTCCTCGGTCCAGATCAGCCGGTAGGCTTCGGCGGTTCGTCGTGGCCGGAAAGGCAGGATCGCCCCGCGAAGGATCGGCTGCCAAATCAAAGGCGGCAGGTCGACGACCATCCTGTCGGACAGGAACTCCGCAAGGTAGCGCCGAACCGCCGCCGGCTCCGGCGCGTCGGGCGTTCCTAGATTGATCAGCAGGATTCCGGTTTTGGCGGTCAACGGGCGTAAACCGCCTTCAGCGCGACACGGTCGATCTTCCCCGTCCCGAGCTTCGGCAGCGGCTCTTCGCTGAAGATGAAGCGGGCGGGAATCTTGAAGGCGGCGACGCGCGCCTCGAGGAAGCTGCGCAGGCCGGCTTCGTCCAACCCGTCCCGGCCGTGGACGACGGCAATCGGGACTTCGCCCAAGCGCTCGTCGGGCAGGCCGAAGACCGACACCTCGGCGACGTCGGGGCAGGCGTAGCAGGCCGCCTCGACCTCGGCCGCCGAGATGTTCTCGCCGCCGCGAATGATGATGTCCTTCTTGCGATCGACGATGAAGAGATAGCCCTCCTCGTCGAGATAACCGATGTCGCCCGTTCGCACGAACCCGTCGGCGGTGAACGCCTGGCGGGTAGCCTCCTCGTCGCGCCAATAGCCTTTGAAGTTCGCGGCCGAGCGGATCGCGATCTCGCCGCGCTCGCCCGTTGGAAGATGGACGTCGCCCTGACCGAGGATCGCGACCTCGACGAACGGTTTCTGCGCCCTTCCGGTCGAGCCGGGCTTGGCCGCATAGCTGGTCCAGAAGTTGCTGCAGCCGACCGCATTGGTCTCGGTAAGGCCGTAGCCGAGCGCCGGCTGCGCCCAGCCGAACGCCTCTTTCAGCCGCTCGACGTGGCTGACCGGTCGCGGAGCGCCGCCCGCGGCGATATCGGTCAATGACGACAGGTCGTACTTTTCGCGGTTCGGGTGCGTGACCAACTCCAGGCTCATCGTAGGCACGCCTACGAAATAGGTGACCTTTTCCTTCTCGATCAGGCGCAGCGCCTCCGCTGGATCCCATTTGGGCATCAGCACCATGCCGCGGCCGATGACGAAGCTGTTCAGAAGGACGGGGACCTCGCCCGTAACGTGGAACAGCGGAACGCTGAGCAAGGTGCGCGGCGGGTTCGCCGGGGGGCGCCCTTCTTTCTCGAGGATCGAAAGCAGGACCATCAGGTGTGTCGCATAGGCATAGACGCCGGTCGTCACTGCGCGATGCGTTGAAAGCGCGCCTTTCGCTTCACCGGTCGAACCCGAGGTGAAGAGGATCGTGGCATCGTCCTCCGGCCCGATCTCGGGAAGTTCGCCTTCCGTAGAATCGAGCAACGGAGCGAGTGCCTCCTCGAGCCGGCAGCCGACTTCCAGCGAGACAATCGGAAACTCGCTGCACCGCGCCGCGATCCTCTCGCCGCGCGCTCCGTCGGCAATGACCAGCGCCGGACTGGAGAGCTTGAGGGCGTGCTCCATTTCATGGGCCTGCCACCAGCCGTTGAGCAGCGTTGCGACCGCGCCCGCTTTGAGCACCGCCATGTAGGTGACGATCCACGCCGGGCAGTTGCGCATCGCGATCGCGACGCGCTCGCCCTTGGCAATCCCGCGGCCCACGAGCGCCCGCGCCAGCCGCTCGGACACGTCGTCGAGCTCGGCGAATGTAAAGCGTTCGTCACCGGCAATCAGCGCTTCGGTCGCCGCATTGAGCGCGCAAAAGGTCCGGAGAAGCGCCGGCAATGTCGCAGGAAAATTGCCGACGATGGGCCGTCCCTGATCGTCGCGGTCGAGGACGATCCGGCCTCCGGGCCCGATGATTGCAGCCAGCGTCTCGTCGAATTTCCGATCGAGATCGCTGGTCATCTGCTGCCGCTCCGGTTTGCCTTTGCCTTCG
>DATMHP010000170.1:0-6090 GCA_035554875.1 Sphingomicrobium sp. | reverse complement strand
GCGCGCGATCCTCCACGATTATTTCCGCTCCTCCGCCGCCTATCGCGTGCGGATCGCGCTCAACCTGAAGGGCGTGGAATATGAGAGCCGCCCGGTCGACCTTCGCGAAGGCGAGCAGAAGAGCCCGTCCTACAAGGCGCTCAATCCGCAGGGGTTCGTGCCGATGCTGGAGATCGACGATCACCGGCTGACGCAGAGCCTCGCGATCTGCGACTATCTGGATGCCCGCTTTCCGGAGCCGCCGTTCGTGCCGGGCGATGCAAGCGACCGCGCGCATGTGCTGGCGATGGCGCTGACCATTGCCTGCGATATCCATCCGCTGAACAACCTTCGCGTTCTCAAATATCTCTCCGGTCCGCTCCAGCAGGACGAGGAGACGCGCGACAAATGGTATGTGCATTGGGTGACCGAAGGCTTTGAGGCGCTCGAGGCGCTGGCGAAGAGCCGCTCCGGCGGGTTCCTTTTCGGCAATTTGCCGACACTGGCCGACATCTGCCTGGTGCCGCAGATGTATAACGCCCGGCGCTTCAACGTGCCGCTGGACGCCTATCCGACACTATTGCGCGCCGATGCCAGCGCGAACGCGATTCCGGCCTTCGCCGCGGCGCATCCCGACAAGCAAAGGCAGGAAGCATGAACCGCGTCGACAGCATGAACCGCGGGATCGCCGGCGCGAAGGCGCTGGAGTCGGTTGAAATCCCGTCGCTCGAGGGCAAGGTCAGCGACGAGGAATGGGCGATCCGCGTCGATCTCGCCTGCGCCTACCGGATGGTGGCGCATTACGGCTGGGACGACCTCATTTTCACGCATCTGTCCGCGCGCATTCCGGGGCCGGAGCATCATTTCCTGCTTAATCCCTACAATCTGATGTTCGAGGAGGTGACGGCCTCGTCGCTGGTGAAGGTCGACGTGCAGGGCAACCCGGTCGAGCCGACGCCCTTCATCACCAATCCGGCCGGCTTCACCATCCATTCGGCGATCCACATGGCGCGGGAGGACGCGTATGCGGTGATGCATTTGCACACGCCCGCGGGGCAGGCCGTGTCAGCCCATTCCGAAGGGCTGTTGCCGCTGACGCAGACGGCGATGCTGATCCGCGGGCAGGTCGCCTTCCACGAATATGAGGGCGTTGCCGTCGACCTCGGAGAGCGCGAGCGGCTGGTCGCGGACCTCGGCACGAAGAATGCGATGATCCTCCGCAACCACGGCACCCTCGCGGTCGGCAAGAATGTCGGCGAATGCTTCATCCGCCTCTATTATCTGGAGCGCGCATGCCAGGCGCAGATCATGGCGCTGAGCGCAGGCGACAACCTCAACACGCCGCCGCAAGGCTCGCCCGAAATCACGGCCCAGCAGGGCGAGGTCGGCCTTCCGGTCGCCGCCAACTTGCTCGCCTGGCCGGCGCTCAAGCGCAAGGCGTACCGGACGGATCCGAACTTCGCGACCTAGGCCGGTTCGGCGAGCTTCAGCTCGTTCCTCTGCTGTTCGAACAGGTGGCGGTTATATTGCCCGCGCGAAGAGATCGCGATCCGGTTCCAGGCATTGATCATCGTCGCGGCGAGCGTGAGATAGCCAACCTCTTCTTCCGAAAAATGCTCTTTCAGCCCGTCGAATGATTCCTTGGGAGCGTGCGTGTCGGCGATGAGGGTCAGGTCCTCGACCCACTCCAGCGCCGCCCGCTCCTTGTCGCTGTAGAGCGACGATTCTTCCCAGGCGTCGAGCAGGACGATCCGCTCGAGGCTCTCGCCGTCGCGGAGCGCCTCATCGGTGTGCATGCCGATGCAGAAGGCGCAGCCGTTGATCTGGGAAGCCCGCAGCTTGATGAGGTGGTAGAGCTTGGGTTCGATCTTGCTCGCAATCGTGCCCTCCAGCGCGATCAGGTGCCGGTAGGCTTCCGGGGCGAGCTTCGTGATGTCCATGCGCGGTGCTTCGACCATGCGAGTCCTCCTTTTCTGGCTCGACCTGCATATGTGTCGCTGCGCCGACATAAAAAAGAGCCGGAGCGGCGCATGGGCGCGGACTTGCGGCAAATCATTTCGCCTGCGATGCCGTAGCCATGACGAAGGCCGCCTGCGTCAGCGATTATCGAGCACTGGCGAAAGCGCGGCTGCCGCACTTCCTGTTCGAATATCTCGACGGCGGCTCCTACGCCGAGGCGACCCTGAAACGAAACGTCGCCGATCTCGAAGCCGTCGCGCTTCGCCAGCGCGTGCTTCGCGATGTCTCAAAGCTCGACCTGTCGGCGGAGCTGTTCGGCCGGAAGTGGGCGATGCCGGTTGGCCTCGGGCCGGTTGGGCTGGCGGGCCTTTATGCGAGGCGCGGCGAGGTGCAGGCGGCGCGCGCCGCGGCGGCGGCGAACGTCCCGATGGCGCTGTCCACCGTCAGCGGCTGCTCGCTCAACGAGGTCGCGGCGTCGGGGCACGTGCCCTGGTACCAGCTTTATTTCGTCAAGGACCGCGGCTTCGTCGCGGATATGGTCGAGCGCGCGAAGGCGGAGGGCTGCGAGGCTTTGATCCTCACCGTCGATCTCGCCGTGCCGGGCTCGCGCTATCGCGATTATCGGGCGGCGGGTGGCGGGCCGCGGCGGACGGCGCAGCTTCTGTCGCGGCCGCAGTGGCTGTGGGATGTCGGCATTTGCGGCCGGCCGATCAGCCTCGGCAATCTCGAGCCGATTGTCGGGCGCAAGGCGCCGCTCAGCGATTTCCAGGCGTGGATCCACGCCAATTTCGATCCCTCGGTCAGCTGGAAGGACGTCGAATGGCTGCGGCAACGCTGGGACGGGCCGCTGATCATCAAGGGCATCCTCGATCCTGACGACGCGCGTAAGGCGGCGAAGGCCGGAGCCGACGCCATCGTCGTATCCAACCATGGCGGCCGGCAGCTCGACGGCGTCATTTCGAGCGCCCGGGCCCTGCCCCGCGTCGCCGAAGCGCTCGGCGGCAACATTCCCGTTATGGTCGACGGCGGAGTCCGCTCCGGGCTGGACGTGGTGCGGATGCTCGCGCTCGGCGCCGATTTCGTGCTTCTCGGAAGGGCGTGGGCCTATGCGCTTGCCGCGGCTGGCGGCGCGGGAGTCGCGCATGTGCTGAAGATCATCGAGGCGGAGATGCGGGTCGCAATGGCACTGACGGCCTGCACCGCCGTTTCAGAGATCGACGCGGGTGTTCTCGATGGAAAGGTGGAATGACCAAGCGATTCAAGGTCGGCGATCATGTGAAGTGGAACTCGGAGGCCGGGAACGTCAGCGGCCACATCATCAAGGTCCACACCAGCGACTTCGACTACAAGGGCCACACCCACCGCGCGAGCGCCGACGACCCGCAGTACGAGATTAAGAGCGACAAGACCGATCACATCGCCGCGCACAAGGGGTCGGCGCTGACGAAGATCTAAGGGCGCGGCTGACTTAGCTCGACATCCGTCGGATCATCATGCTCGGACTGCCCCCGGCAGTCCTGTGCGTGATGATGGTCGGGGAGAGAGGATTCGAACCTCCGGCCCCTGCCTCCCGAAGACAGTGCTCTACCAGGCTGAGCTACTCCCCGACCGGAACCCGCTTGAATGCGACGCAGGGTCGCGGCGGGAGCCAAGGCCGCGGCTAGATAGAGGCGGGTTTGCTGGAGCGCAAGCGGCCTATCGCCCGAGCGCCTTCAACCAATCCTCGACGCGAACGAATTTCTCGCGCGGGGAGCCGGGACGGGCGTTGCCGGTCTCGGTCTGCTCGATCTTGCGCCAGTCGTCATAGTCGGTCGGCATCACGTCGCGGGTCGCGAGGAGCGCCTTCAGGCCTTCCGCGCCCTTGCGGTCGCCCGCGCTTCCCGGAGCCATCGCGGCTTCGATCTGCGCGGCAACTTCGTAACCGTCGGGACGATTGGTCCCGATGGTTCCGGTCGGCCCGCGCCGTGCCCAGCCGACGCAATAGAGCCGGTCGGCGATTTTGCCGTTTTCGTTGAGGAATTTCCCGCCGCGCTCGTCGTACGGAACGCCTTCCATCGGCGGGGTCGAATAGCCGATCGAGCTGATCACCAGCGATGCCGGCACTTCATAGGTCTCGCCGGTCCCGACCGCGCGGGCGTTCTCGTCGAGCTTCGTGCGCTCGACGATGATCCGCTCCGCCTTGCCGTCGCCTTCGATTGCGAGCGGTTTGGCGTAGAAATCGAAGACCATCCGTGTCGGCTTCGACGAATCGGGGCCGCTCGCCGCATATTCGCGAAGGAGCGAGACCGATTTGCGCTGGCCCGGCTCGAGCGCCTCGTCGGCCTCGACACCCGGGAAATCCGCGGCATCGACGACCGGAGTCGCGGCCTCGATGTGGCCGAGCTCGCCCAATTCCTTCGGGGTCATGGAAATCTGGAGCGGTCCGCGCCGGCCGAGGATGGTGACCGTGCGGATCGGCGAGGCGTGCAGCGCATCGAGCGCATGGTTGACGATGTCGCCGCCCTCGAGTTCGCCCCGGGTCTTGGACAGGATCCGCGCGCAGTCGAGCGCGACATTGCCGTTGCCGATCACCGCAGCGTGAGTCCCGCCAAGGGGCGGGTGAAGGTCCGCGAATTCGGGATGACCGTTGTACCAGCCGACGAAGGCTGCCGAGCCGATGACCCCGGACAGGTCCTCGCCGGGAATTCCAAGCTTGCGGTCGTGCGGAGCGCCGATCGCCAGCACCACCGCATCGTAGAGGTCGAGCATTTCGGCGATGGAGACGTCGCGGCCGACGGTGACGTTGCCGATGAAATCGACGCCCGCCGTGCCCGCGGTCGTGTCGTAGCGCTTCGACACCGCCTTCAGCGATTGGTGGTCGGGCGCGACCCCGAAACGGACGAGGCCATAGGGCACCGGGTAGCGGTCGATGATATCGACGCGCGCCTGGTCACCATAGGCCTTGTTCAGCGCCTCCGCGGTGTAGAAGCCCCCCGGCCCCGATCCAACCACCGCGAAGTGCCGCATCAGTCTCTGTGGTCCTCGAGGAGGATGTCGCTGCCCTTGGCCTTCAGCATCGCCGCGATCGGCTGCGCGAACATGCCGAGGAGGCCGGGCAGGTCGAAATGGCAGTGGACCCTGTCGTCGTGAACGGTGAGGTCGGCGTCGATTCTGTCGCCCATCGCCGCCACCGACAGCTTCATCGTGTCGCCTTCCCAGCGCGACTGGACGTCACCGCCTCCGGGAAGTTGCTTGTGGAGCAGGTGGATATTGCTGCCGATGCGGCGCTTCGCCTCTTCTTTCCCGAGCTTGTGCGGGAGGTCGACGTCGATCGGCTGGCCCATAAATGCGATGTTGCCCAGCCGTGGGCGCTTTTCAAGCCGCGGCACGCGAGTATCATCGCGCCCGATGCGCCTGATCCTGTTCCTGTCGATGCTCCTCGCCGCTCCCGCCGCCGCGCAGGACGTTCTTGCTACCCCGCCTCCCGCTCCGGCTACGGCGGTCCAAACTGCTCCCTGGGATCCGGCGTCCGCTTACATCAGCGCCGGACAGGACGAGCCGGGGTATCGGAACTGGTACATGGCGTCGGCATCGCACCCGGTGCAGGTCAAGGCGTTCAACGACTATCTGGTGGCGGCGGAGGTGGGCGGGATCGTCCCCACCTGGCAGCTTCTCCGCACCGCGACGTCCTGGGCTGAATGCGGGGCGCAGCCGTTCGAAGTGCCGCCGACCGAGGAATGGCCGCACATCATCCAGACGCTCCGCTACATCCGCGATTATGTGATTCCGGCCGTAGGGCCCGTCGAGCCGGTCTCGGTCTATCGCAACCCAACGCTCAACCAATGCGCCGGCGGAGCGCCGGAGAGCGCGCACAAGCAGGACAGCGCGATCGACATGGTGCCGCTGAAGCCGATCACGCGAGAGGCGCTGATCCAGACGCTCTGCGCGACGCACACCAAGAATGGCGACCGCTACACTGCAGGCCTCGGCTTCTACGCCTTCCTCCGCTTCCACGTGGACAGCACCAAGTTCCGGCGCTGGAACATGGATCCGGCGGTGCTCGCCTTGTGTCCGCCGATCGTCCATCCATCGGATGTGGCTTCGGTCGGCCAGCCCCTTCCTGCCCAAACGCAAGCCGCGGAAACAAAAGCGCAAACTCCCGTTACCCAACCG
>DATMHP010000169.1:0-10779 GCA_035554875.1 Sphingomicrobium sp. | reverse complement strand
CACTCGGCGAGTTCCTTGCGGTACTCGCCCTTGCGACCGCGGACGACCGGCGCGAGCAGGTAATGGCGGCTGCCGTCGGGCAGGCTCATCACCCGATCGACCATCTGGCTGACCTGCTGCGCCTCGATCGGCAGCCCGGTCGCGGGCGAATAGGGAATGCCGACCCGCGCCCACAACAGGCGCATGTAATCGTAGATTTCGGTGACCGTGGCGACCGTCGATCGCGGGTTCTTCGACGTCGTTTTCTGCTCGATCGAGATCGCCGGCGACAGGCCGTCGATATGCTCGACGTCGGGCTTCTGCATCATCTCCAGGAACTGGCGCGCATAGGCGCTCAGGGACTCGACGTAACGCCGCTGCCCCTCGGCATAGATGGTGTCGAAGGCGAGGCTGCTCTTTCCCGATCCCGACAGGCCGGTGATGACCGTCAGGCTCTCGCGCGGGATCTCGACGTCCACGCCCTTCAGATTGTGTTCGCGAGCACCGCGAACGGAAATGTGCGTCAGCATCGGTCGGCTTCGTTCCAGCTTTGTTCTAGTTAAATCAGCCGCCCCCGACGGTCAACGCGGCAACAGTCGATATGGGGATTGCTGCGCCTGATTCCTACGCGGTCAGCGGGAATTGAGCGATTTCCTCATAATGGGCTCCGTGGCGGGACAGAGCGCTTTCGAAAAGAATGAAGTGGTTCACGTCGAAAGACGCTGACGCGAGACTGGCGGAGCGAAGCTCAAAAGCGCTGGCGGCGCCGCTGCTTTGCCGGCCGTATCGCGCCAGGGTGATGTGCGGATGGAAGGCCCGGCGCTCGGGCTCCAATCCTGTGGACACGCAGGCGCGGTCGACTTTTGCAGCTAGCTCCGCAACCGGCTTCCTCGGCTCGACTCCCGCCCATAGCGCGCCTCCGCTGCGCCGGTCGAAGCGCCCGACGCCGGCGATCCGGAGCTCGAAAGAGGGGAATCGGATCGTCGACAATGCGTCGGCGATATCGTTGGCCAGCGGCCGCTCGACCTCTCCGATGAAGCGCAGGGTCAGGTGCAGCTGCTCGTCGCCGACCCAGCGCAAGTCCGGGCTGTCGTCCATCGCGTCGATCAGCAGGTCGCGAATGTCCTCGGGCGGGCGGATTGCGACGAACAAGCGGTGCATTTCAGGAGATTGCCGTTGTCGCGACGAGATGTCACATACTCGCCGGGGGAGTCTCGGGATGAGCGAGTTCAAGAAGCTCAGCTATCCGGAATATGAGCAGCTCGCGAAGCCGCTGTTGAAGGAGCTTGCGCGGATGGCGCGCTGGCTGTCCGAGACCGGGCAGCGGGTCGTCGTTGTATTCGAGGGCCGCGACACGGCGGGCAAGGGCGGCTCCATCGACGCCATCGCCCGGGTGCTCAATCCGCGCCAATGCCGCGTCGCAGCGCTCCCGTCACCGAGCGACCGTGAGCGCGGCCAATGGTATTTCCAGCGCTACATTCCCTATTTGCCCGCAAAGGGTGAAATGACCCTATTCGACCGCAGTTGGTACAACCGCGCGGGCGTCGAACCGGTCATGGGCTTCTGCGCGCCCGAAGAGACGGACGCTTTCCTGAAAGCGGTGCCGGAGTTCGAGAGGCACCTCGTCGACGACGGCATATTGCTGTTCAAATACTGGCTCTGCTGCGATCAGGACCGGCAGGAGGAACGGTTCGAAAACCGGCTTCTCAACCCGCTGAAGCGGTGGAAGCTGTCGCCGATCGATGTGCAAGCGCGCACGCGCTACGCGGCTTACACGGACGCTCGCGAGCGAATGCTGGAGGCGACGCATACCGATTTCGCGCCGTGGACCCTCGTCGAATTCCACGACCAGGCGCTCGGCAGGCTGACGCTGCTTCGCGATTTTCTCGACCGGATCCCGGATACGGACTTGCCGGCCAAAGAGATGGAATGGCCAAAGCTCGAGGGCGAGCCGCTGAAGGAGCGCTACGGCGTCATCCAGCCCATAGCGAACTATCCGATCGAAACTGCGCCGAGAGAAGAGCAGGAGCCGGGGGGGATGTTTCTGTAAGAAAGTGAGTTGCAGCCGCTCAGGGGGAGGAAAGACATGGGGACCAAGCTGCTCGGGAAGCTGACGCTTTATTATCTCGTAATCGCGTTCATCGTGTTCGTTGCCGTCCAGATCTGGCCGGAATTCCGCAATTATCTGCCGGTCGGCGGCGTGGAGCAGCTGATCTCCCAGCCGGCGAAGAACCCGCTGCAGGGCGACGCCATCCACGCGCAGCATGTCGGCAATCTGGGCCAGAGCCTGTTCTGGCTGATCGTCGCGATCATCGGCGCTTTCCTCTGCTCGCTTCCGGTGAGCTGGGTCTACATGGCCGTGCGCAGCGGCGAGGAATATGATCAGTCGCTGGTCCACACGATCCTGGTCCTGCCGATGGTGGTCACCGGCATCGTGATCATCGTCCAGAACTCCCTGGCCCTCGCATTCTCGCTGGCCGGCATTGCCGGCGCAGTCAGGTTCAGGAATTCGCTCAAGAGCTCCGGCGACGCCTTGTTCATCCTCCTGGCCGTCGCGATGGGGCTGTCGGCGGGTATCGGCGCGGTCGAGCTGGCCGCGGTGATGAGCATCATGCTCAGCTATTGCTTCACCTTGCTGTGGATGAGCGAATATGGCGAAAAGGAGGGGATGAAGCGCTATCTCGCCGACTTCGACGGGGTCGACAACGCCGCTCCGCCCGAACCGGAGAAAAAGAAGAAGAGATAGGAGCAGCAGCAGCAACTCTCGAATTTCGACCGGCGGATGTCCGGTTTTGCTTGAAAGGCCCCCTCCCATTGCCGATATTGGCGGAGGGAGCACGGGCCCTTAGCCCGTCCGTAAGGAGAAATGATGCAGAACCAGTTCGACCCGCGCACGACCGGTGCGAACACCGCGACTGTCGGTGTTCCGCGCGCCGCCCGCGATGCGGGCCTCCGGTCCTACATGCTGTCAGTTTACAACTATATGGCGTCCGGCGTGCTGCTCACCGGCATCGTCGCGCTGCTGTTTGCGAGTTCGGGTTTTGCCGCGCAGGTGCTGATGACGCCGCTCCGCTGGCTGATCATTCTTGCGCCGCTGGGCTTCGTCATGGCGATGAGCTTCGGGCTCAACCGCATGAAGACGAGCACGCTGCAGGCGCTGTTCTGGGCGTTCTCGGTGACGATGGGCCTGTCGATGTCGTCGATCTTTCTCGTCTATACGGGAACCTCGATCGCGCAAACCTTCTTCGCGGTCGCGGCCGGTTTCGGCGGGCTTAGCCTCTACGGCTACACTACCAAGCGCGACCTCAGCGGCTTCGGAACGTTCCTGATCATGGGCGTCGTCGGCCTGTTTGTCGCGATGCTGATCAACCTGTTCCTGCAGTCCCCGGCGATGATGCTCGCGATCAGCGCCATTGGCGTGCTGCTGTTCGCCGGACTCACCGCTTACGACACGCAGCGGATCAAGAGCATGTATGCCTACGTCGCGGGCAGCGACATGATGGGCAAGGTCGTGATCATGGGCGCACTCAGCCTGTACCTCGACTTCATCAACATGTTCATGTTCCTCCTGCAGTTCATGGGTCAGCGCCGCTAGTCGGAAGGCCTTGGAACAAGCGAGGGCCGGGAGGAAACTCCCGGCCCTTTTTGCATCCGCTCGCCGTCCGCAGGCCCATCTAAGTTTCCATACCGTTGGTGGACGGGGCGGGCGGCTTCGTCGAATTGGCCCGGCCAGACTCCGGCTTCCGAGGCAGGGGAAGGCCGAAGGAGACGGGTCATCAGCACCGCCGGACAGAATTGTTCGCTGATCATCGAGGCCGATGAGGCGATGGCCCGGGGAGACGTTGGCCAGGCCGCGAGCCTGCTCGAGCTTGCGGCCCAGCGCGGCCGCGATGCGTCGACTCTCCTGCGGCTGGCGACGATCCGCCGCTCCGTCGGCGATCTGCCTGGCGCGGTCCAGGCGGCGGCCGCCGCCGTCGAGCTGGCACCGCGCAATTTCGTCATGTCGCTGCTTCTCGGCAGCCTTCGCGAGGCGACCGGCGCTCTGCATGCTTCGGAGCGGGCCTATCGTGTTGCGTGCGAATTCGCTCCTTTCGACCTGTCATTCCAGCCGGGCATCGCGATTCAGCTCCAACAGGCTCGCGCGAAGGTTGAAGCGATCAGCCGATGGCGAAGACGTCTGTTTGAATGGCAGCCGGAGGATGTGCCCGGCCTGAGCGCGGACCAGGAGCGGCGGCTGCGGCAGTTCAGGAGCAACATCCTCGACAATCTCGATGCAGGTCCGACGGCGCCGCCGCTCTTCCTCGTCCCCGGCCTGCGCTCGAGGAAATATTTCGACGCCGACCAGTTCACCGGTATCGCCGATGTCGAGGCGGCGACCGATGCCATGCGCGAGGAATTCCTGGCGCTGATCGATTCCGCGGAAATCAGGGTCGCGGCTGACGCAAGCGGGAGCCATGAAGCCGAAGCGACGTCTCCGGCGGCCGGCAAATGGTCGATGATTCCGCTGATCAGGAATGGCATGGTCGTCGAGGAATTCGCGTCCCGCTGCCCAGTGACGATGGCGGTGGCGAAGATGCTCAACCAGCCCAAGATTGGGCTGATTTCGCCCAGTCTCTATTTCTCGATCCTGGAGCCGGGCAGCCGGATCCCGCCGCATATCGGCATCACCAGCGCGCGGGCGATCGCTCATTTCCCGCTGATCGTGCCTAACAATTGCGGGTTCAGGGTGGGCGGCGAAATGCGCGAATGGGAAGTCGGGAAGGCGATGATCTTCGACGACATGACCATGCACGAAGCGTGGAATGACAGCAGCTCGATGCGCGTCGTCGTCATCGCCGATCTCTGGCGCCCCGAACTCGGTGCGGCGGAGCGGCAGGGCATCGAAGCGCTGATGGATTGCGCGGACGTGGCGGAACCGAACTAGCCGCTGCAGGCGTCGAGAAACTCGTCCCTCGACATTTCTTCACAGCACTTCCGGTAGCGATCGATCAGCTCCGGGTCTTCGCTCAGCACCATCGCCAGGCTCGACACGTCCGTGCCGGCTAGAAGCCGCTGTCCGCTTTCCGCCTCGAAGAGGAGGCCGCAGGCGACCTTGTGCGTTTCGGAAGCGCGTTGCGAGATCCGCATCAGCACTCGCGTCGAATAGTCGCCCGCCGGCCAGTCACGAAGCGAGGTTGGAGCGGCGAAGTCGCTGCTTGTCCCGGGGAGCACGAGATTGCAGCCACGCCCCATCAGGCGGCCCTCGATATCGGGAAGGTCCGCTTCGACCGCCGCCAGCAGCTCGTCGCGTGAGCAGATGGTGAGCGGCCGCGCGAGATAGCCGTCTGAAAGGACCTCGGCGCGGGCGGTCGCGAGGAAGTCGGTTTCGGCAGTGCAGAGCCAGATTCCGCAGACGAGCCAATCGGGCGCGCCTTCGGCAGGTCCGAAGCGCGTGAGACCCGTTGCAAGCGCCATCAACACATCCGAGCAGCACTTGAGCGGAACATATTCCCCCTCGCTCACGACTCGCAGCGTACCGATGCATCTTCGCACCGCAAGGCTGCTACAAATGTCGCGCGCGCAATTCGTTAGAAGGCGCGGGTCGGGCTACTTCGCCGTGACGGCTGCATCGACCTCCGCAAGCTTCGCCTGCTTGAGGATTCCGCAGTCCCGGACCCGTTCAACCATCCGCCGGAATTCCAGCGTGCCCAAGTCCGCCTTCTCGATCTGCGGGCCGAGAACGCTCTCGATTCGCGCCGCCGTATCCACGCCGCATTGGTAGTTCAGTGCTCCGGGCAGGCGGCTGCTGATGAAGATGCCATTACCGCCGGCGAGCAGCTCGTCATAATTTTCGAGGATCCAGCTGGCCGCATAGTCGCGCGTGCCGACGGTCTCCGCCAATCCGTAGATCAGGCCGATACGGTCGTAGCTGCGGAGCCTCTTGTCCTGGAGGTTGAGCAGGTAATTGGCGACCTCCGTGCTTCCACTCGATGCGGCGGCGGCAAGCTGCGACTGACGGACGTCGGGGTCCTCGGTGGAAAGGGCCTTTTCGACCAGCATCTTCGCTGCCGGAAGGCCGCCATCCTCGGCGACGACGGTGAACGCGGCGCCGCGGAAGGCTGGGTCGAGCGCCTTCTCGTCGCCCGCGAGATACTTGTCGGCCGCCGCCTTCAGCTTTGCCCGCATCGCTGGCTCGTGGGCGTCGAATGCGACGAGGCCGACGAGCTGCTGACGGAGCCTCTGCCGGTCGGGATCGTCATTTTCGTAGGCGCCGAAAGCCGGATCGAAACCGATCGTGGCGAGCCGCGGGCCATAAATCGAGCCCATCAGCGCCCGGTACGCCGGCTCGGCTGCGGGCGAAATCATCCCTCGAAGCTCGAGCCCGGAAAGCCGCTCGCCCGGATCCAGGCTCGCGACAGAATCCGGATTGGCGGCCATTGCGTGGGCTTCCCGGACCAGCCAGGCGGCAGGCGCCTTGCCGGCCCGGAACGACGCCCAGAGGCTGTCGGTCGCCGCCAAAGCTTCGCCCGGCGCCAGCGATGCCGATGATGCGATCAGCGCCTGCCAGTCGGCAGGCTGGAGGTCGAAGCGGTAATAGCCCGTGCCGCCGACGTTGGGCACGATCGGCCCGGCCACCGGCGCATCCAGCCTCGCCGTCTTCTGGTCCATCAGCGTGCACTGGCTGGCGGCGCCGACGCGAACGCACAACGGGATCGTCCAGGTCTCGGGCGTGGGGTTGCTCCCGAGATAGGCGTAGCGGGATTGCGTCGCGACCAGCTTCGACCCTTCGCGGCGGATGTCGACGACGGGCACGCCCTGCTGGTCGACGAAGCTCTTGAACGAGGCGAGCACTTTCGGGTCGTGGGCCGCATCGGCAATCGCCTGGAAGAACTCCTCCGACGTCGCATTGCCGTAGCGGTGGCGGCTGAGGTGCAGGCGAACGCCCTGCTTGAACTTCTCGTCTCCGAGATAGGCGGCGATCATCGCCACCACATGACCGCCCTTGCCGTAGGTGATGCTGTCGAAGGCGGAATCGATGTCGCTGTTGTCGGTGATCGGCTGGCGGATCGGGCGGCCGACGACCAGCGCGTCGGTGTTCATCGCACCGAAGCCCTCATTGAGCGCGCCGACTCCGATCTTGAGGTCCGGCCGCCACTCGTTGCCGATGCGATAGCCCATCCAGTTGGCAAAGCTCTCGTTGAGCCAGATGTCATCCCACCAGGCTGGGGTGACGAGGTCGCCGAACCACTGGTGTGACAGCTCATGGGCGACGACCATTCCGAACGTCTGCTTGTCACCCGTCGTCGCGCCCGGCGAGAGGAAGATGATGCTGTCTCCGTAGGTGTCGGCGCCGGCATTCTCCATCGCGCCCGGCATGATCGGAGTTCCGATCTGGTCGAGCTTGGGGAAGGGGAAGGGCTCGCCGAAATATTTCTCAAGGAGCATGACGATCTTCGGCGTCTCCGCCATCACGAAGTCCATCTTGTCCTTCTGCGCCTGCGTGGCGACTGCGCCGTAGGGCATGGGCTGCGAGCGCTCGGCGTCGCCCGGGATGAGCCCGGTCTTGTGAATGAAGGGGCCGGTATCGATCGCGACGAGATAGGTCGGGAGCGGCTTGGTCGGCGCAAGCTGGTGCTTTTCCATCCCGCCGGCGGCCTTGGTCACTGACAGCTCCGGGGAGTTGCCGACGACCACCAGCCCCGGATGCGTCGTCACCGAGACGGTGAACGGAGTCTTGTAGCCGGGCTGATCGAAGCCGGGGAACGCGGCGCGGGCGTCGATGCTTTCGAACTGCGTCCAGCTGTACCACTGGTCGCCGACCTTGACGTGGAACATGCCCGCGGCGCTGTCGCCGAATGGCGCGCTGTAGTCGAAAACGAGAGTGGCCTTGCCCGCCGGAATCGCCTGCGGGAAGTCGATGCGCGCGGTACCGGTCTTGTCCACTTGCGTCCACGTCACCGGAATCGTCTTGCCGCCGACGATTGCCACCGCCTTCGTCATGTCGAGGTCGCGGCCGTGGAGGTAGAGCGATTTCGATGCCTGATTCAGCGTGATGTCGATTTCGCCATGCCCGGAGAAGCGCTCGCTTTCGGGAAGGATCGTGAAGTCGATGCGGTAGGCGCTCGGTGTCGCCGTGTCGGGGAGCTTGCCCTTCGGAGCGTTGGCGTCGGGAACGATGGCCGCGGGGGCCGCTATCGCGGAGGTGCTCGACAGGAGCAGGGCAATGGACAATGAGAACGCGCGCATAGGGACTCCGCTGAGTTGGGCGAGCTGCTTTATGGCTGCAATACAGTTGGTGCAACCGCCGCCGATGGAAGTTGAAGGAGCAGGGGGTGACGGTCTAAACCTTTTACGACCGGCGGCAGGAGGCGTTCGATGTGCGAGAGCGACAACCACCAGGGTTTCATCGTCGACACCTCCATGACGCGGCGATCCGTTGTGCTGACGCTTTCATCCGTAGCGGCTGCCGCTGCCCTGCCAGGCATGGCGCTCGCAGCCGATGTTACCGAAACGGATGTCATGGTCCCCACGCCTGACGGGAAGGCGGATGCCGTTCTGTTTCATCCCGCAGGAGCAGGGTCATGGCCAGCCGTCCTGATGTGGCCTGACATTCTCGGATTGAGACCGGTGTTTCGCGAGATGGGGCGTCGACTGGCGGCAGCAGGCTACACGGTCTTGGTGCCCAATCCATTCTATCGAGTGAAACGTGCGCCGATCGTGACCGGCCCATTCGACTTCAACAATCCGCAGGACCGCGCCAAGCTCGAAGGCATCCGTGACGCGCTGACCGACGCTGCGATCGATCGCGATGCCACCGGCTTTATCGCGTTCCTCGACCAGCAGAAGCAAACCAACCGCCGCAAGGCGGCCGGTGTCCAGGGCTATTGTTTCAGCGGTCCCTTGGCCTTCCGGACGGCGGCCGCCCGCGCTGACCGGATCCGAGCCGTCGCCACGTTCCACGGCGGGAGCTTGGTGACGAAGGAAGCGGACAGTCCGCACCTCCTGATCCCGAAAACGAAGGCGAGCTTCGTCGTCGCAATCGCGCAGAACGACGATCAAAAGCAGCCGGAAGCCAAGGGTGTGTTGAAGTCTGCGTTCACTGCAGCCAAGCGCCCCGCGATCGTCGAAGTGTATCCGGCCGACCACGGCTGGTGCGTGCCGGGAAGTCAGACCTACGATCAGGCTTCGGCCGAACGGGCCTGGGCCGAGTTGCTACGACTTTATCGTTCCAAGCTGAGCTGACTTAAGCGGTCTCAGCCGGGATCGGCTGCGGCGGCGCAATGCCGAGCTCGGCGATGACCTTCTCATCGATCTCAGTGGCGCGCTTGTAGGCGTCGCGTGCATGCAGCCGGTCGCGGTAACGGACGAAGCTCTCGCGTTCCGGAAGCATGCCGAACTGCATCGGGAACATGATCTGTGACCCGACATAGACGTCAGCCGCCGTGAAACGGTCGCCGCAGACGTAATCCCGTAGCGAAAACAGCTCGTCGAGCACGGCCACGACCCGATCGTAATTGCCATAGCCGAACATGCGTTCGCGCTCGGGCGTCACCTTGAATCCGGCGAAATTGTTCGTGAACGCCTGCTCGACAGGGCCGGCGGCGTAGAAGAGCCAGCGGTAATAATCGGCCTTTTCGTCCGCGCGAGGCCCAAGGTCCGCATCCGGAAATGCATCCGCCAGATAAGCGCAGATCGCCGGACATTCGGTCACCACGTGCCCGCGGTGCTTGATCGCCGGAACCTTGCCCATCGGATTGACGGCGAGATAGCGCTCGCCCTTCATCTCCTCGTACGGGATCACCTCGGTCTCGTACGGCTGCCCCACCTCCTCGAGCATCCAGCGGATGATCCGCCCGCGCGATTGCGGGTTGGTGTAGAAAATCAGGTCAGCCATCTCTGCCTCCATCGAAGCCGAGGAAACCTCAGCCGAGCGACTCCTCGAGCATTTCAAGCATACAACGCAGCGCCTTGATGCGCACCGGCCCGCGCCCTTCAGGACCAAAGTGTTCGACGCGGTGGCGCGTCGGCCCGCCGCGGTGGGCGATCGCCATGTGGACCAGCCCTTCCTCGCAACCTTTGCCGGCCCGGCCCGCGAAGCCGGTAACCCCGAGCGCCACGTCGGCCTCGGAGCGGTTCAGTGCCCCCTCCGCCATCGCTCGAGCGACCGCTTCCGACACGGCGTCGTTCTTCTCCAGCAGGTCGGGATCGATCCCGAGAAGCTCGGACTTTGAGTCCGTGGAATACGTGACGAAGCCGCGCTCGAAGCCGTGGCTTGCGCCTTCGATGTCCGTCAGGAGCGCCGCAAGCATCCCGCCGGTGCAGCTTTCCGCCGTCGCGATCGCCCAGTGCCGGTCACACACGGCATGCATGAGTCGCTCGGCCCGCTCGTCCAGGTCATCCGGAAGAGCGGGCTCGAGCGTTTCGCTCATCCGCGCTCGCCCTTCGGCTCAGCAGCCGGAGCGGGCGCAGGAGCGGGCGCGGCCGCGGGCGCTTCGCCCCGCTGAGCGGCGGTCTTCTGGCGCGTCGCGCGGAACTCGCTGTCCGCGCTCCATTCCGGCCAGACATGCGAATTGGCGAGATCCCGGCCGAGATTATGAAGCAGGTTCGCGTCCTCGGCCATTCCACGGAAATCCCAGCTCGCCTGCCACTCGTCGCTCGGCTGGTGATAATGTTTGTCCGTATATTCCTTGCCCAAGGCTTCGCCACGCTTCACGCCGCCGTTCACAAGGTCGTTGCCATCGCCGAAGCTGATCGCCGGAACGCCGACCTTGGCGAAGGAGAAGTGGTCGGAGCGGTAGAAATAACCGGCCTCCGGATGCG
>DATMHP010000168.1:0-10885 GCA_035554875.1 Sphingomicrobium sp. | reverse complement strand
CACTCGTCGACGCGCCGCTCGAGCGATCCGACGAGCTTGCGGACGCGCCGACCAAGGCCGGGATCGTTGAGTCCCAGCTCGCGATGTTCCGAGTCCATCGATTCGATGAAACGCTCGGTCAGCGCCGCCGACGCCGAGTCTCCGGCCGGGCTGCCGGACTCGAGCCTGACGATCGTTAGGGCGCAGACGGTAGCAAGCACCGCGAAGCGGCCGTCGATCGTGTCGGGCACTTCGCCTTCGACGTACCAGTGCGGCTTCCGGGCCTCTGTAACGACACTGTCGAACAGCGCCCGGCCGCGCGGCAACTCGTTCGTTAATCTGCGGAACAGGAATCGGAGCATAGTCTTGCTTACCACGACACGGGGTTGCGCGCTTAGCACGACAGCGCATATTTGCGATTGCCGTCGCGCGACAAGTCCTGTCTAGAGCGGGCCGAATGGCGAATCCGGGAGACGAGTTCGAATGAAAGCTGCGATGCTCAGGATCGCAACGGCGCTTATCGGTGCAGCCGCGCTTGCGGGTTGCGTCAGCATCAAGGACCATCGCGGGTCGGTGATCGACGAGCAGCTGGTCGCCAACATCCAGCCCGGAGTCGACAACAAGGACTCGGTCGCGCAGATGCTCGGCCGGCCGACCTTCGCCGGCGAGTTCGGCGACAGCGACTGGTACTATGTCTCCCAGGACACGAAGACCTTCGCCTTCCGCAACCCCAGGGTTCAGAAGCAGACGGTCCTGCACATCCGCTTCGACCAGGCGGGTAACGTCTCGACGTTGCAGAAGACGGGCAAGGAGCTGATCGCCAACGTCAATCCGGTCAAGGACAAGACCCCGACGCTCGGGCGCAAGCGCTCGCTGTTCGAGGACCTGTTCGGGAATATCGGGACGGTGAACTCGCCCGGAGTGCCTGGCGGAAACGGCGGGCCCTACTAGGGGATTTCCCGAAGCTTTTGCGTCGCTGCAGTTTCGCCTAACGCTGGGCGCATGACTGCAACACCGGCCGGAATCACTTACTCGGATTATCTGAAGCTCGACCAGCTGCTCTCGGCGCAGCAGCCCTTGTCGAACCTCCACGACGAGATGCTGTTCATCATCATCCACCAGACGAAAGAGCTGTGGATGAAGGAGATGCTTCACGAGCTGCGCCTGGCGGTAGGGCTGGTGGGCGAGGACCGTTTCGCCGAGGCCTACAAGTCGATGGCGCGAATCAGCCGCATCCAGGCGGTGATGACCCTCTCCTGGGATGTTCTCTCGACGCTGACTCCCGTCGATTATCTCAAATTTCGCGACGTCCTCGGAACCAGCTCCGGCTTCCAGTCAGAGCAGTTCCGCGAGATCGAGTTTCGACTCGGCCTTAAGAACCCGGCGTTCCTGGAGCAGCATGCCGAAGGTAGCCCCGGCCGCGCCCGTCTCGAAGCGGCGTTGAACGAGCCGAGCCTTCGCGATGCGGCGATCGGCGCGCTGGAGCGGGCCGGATTCGATGTCGGCGAACGGTCGACCGAAGTGCTGGCCGCCGCCTGGTTGCAAATCTATCGTGATGCCGATCGCTGGTTCGAGCTGTACGAGCTGGCCGAGAAGCTGCTCGACATCGACGACGCGCTCGCCGGCTGGCGGCATAAGCACGTGCTGACCGTCGAGCGGATCATCGGCAACAAGCGCGGCACCGGCGGTTCCGCGGGCGCGCCTTACCTGCGCTCGACCCTCGACAAGCGGATCTTCCCCGAGCTGTGGGCGCTCAGGACCGAACTTTGAGCTTCAAGGCGCTGTTTTCGCGAAGCCTCGGCGCCGATCCGGAGCGGCTGCACATGGCCGCGCACAGCCATCATCTCTGGCCGGACGCCAGCTTCGACGGCCACGTCGAATGCTGGAACGACGCCGCCCGCCTTGCCGACCGCAAGTGGGACCGGATCATGGGCGAGGTCTGGCCGGAGGCGCAGCGCCACGTCGCCGCTGAGCTCGGCACCGGCACGTCCGATGCAATCGTCTTCGCGCCGAACACGCACGAGCTGATCGTCCGGCTGTTCGCCGCAGCTTCGGACAAACGGCCGATCCGGGTGTTGACCAGCGACGGCGAGTTCCACAGCGCGAGACGGCAGTTTGCGCGCTGGGAAGAATCGGGCGCGGCGGTCGTCGAGCGCATTGCCGCCGAGCCGTTCGATACATTCACCGAGCGCTTCCTCGACCGCGCCCGATCCGGCGAGCATGATTTCATCTTCGTCAGCCAGGTGTTGTTCGGCAGCGGGCGGACGTTCGATGCGGTCGAGGATCTTGCAGCGCTGGGGCGGCCAGACGGCCCGTGGGTCGTGATCGACGGCTATCACGCCTTCATGGCGATCGAGACGCCGTTTCCGACGGGCGCGAATTCCGCTTTCTACCTCGCCGGCGGATACAAATATGCGATGGCGGGGGAAGGTTGCGCCTTCCTCCATGCCCCGCCGGGGTTCGGCCCCCGCCCTAGGATTACCGGCTGGTATGCCGAGTTCGAGGATTTGACCCTGCCGCCGGGCAGCGTCGGCTATGCCAAGGACGCGATGCGGTTCATGGGCGCGACCTTCGATGCGTCCGGACTCTACCGGTTCAATGCGATCCAGCGGATACTGTCAGAGAACGGCCTGACCACCGCCAAGATTTCGGCGCGCGTCGCGGCTCTCCAACAGCTGCTTCTGGACAAGCTGCAAGGCAGCCCTTTCGCATCGGCGGAACTTCTGAACCCGCTCGACGGGAATCCCCACGCCCGCTTCCTCGCGTTCCGCTCGCCGCACGCGCAGCGCTGGTGCGCCGATCTCGCCGCCAGGAATTGCGTGGTCGACGTCCGCGGCGACGTCCTTCGGATCGGCCTCGGCCTCTACCATGACGAAAGCGATATGGACCGGTTCGCCGCCCTTGCCGAAGGATTGCGAGCCTAGGGCTTAAGCCCGTCGCAGATCAGGCGGTTCGCGATCTTCGCGACCTCGGCCGGCTTCTCCTTGCCCCACAAAGCGAAGCGGAGGCCGAGGAAGACGTTCATTCCCATGATCGCCCAGGCTTCAACCTCGCTCGCAAGCGCAGAGTCAGAACCGGCGACTTCGCCTTTGGCTTTTCCGCCATCGAGCCGCGCCGCGATGCGGGCGGCGGTCGTCCGGTAATGTTTCTCGAACGCCTCCGGGTCGGCCCATTCGGCTTCGTCGATGATCCGGTAGACGTGCTTATGGTCGCGCGCGAACTCCAAGTAGGATTCCAGCGCCTTGCCTTCGCCTTCCAACGTGTCGGGTGACGTAGCCAGGACGGGTGCGACATGGTCGCGGACCCGGCTCGACATGTCGTGGACGAGCGCCTTGAACACCGCCTCCTTGCTGTCGAAATAGGTGTAGAATGTGCCGAGCGCGACCTTCGCGCGCCCGGTGATCCCGACGATCGACCCGTCCGAAAAGCCGCGCTCGCCGAACTCCTCCAGCGCCGCGTCCAGGATCTTCCGAAGCGTCCGCTCGCCGCGCGCCGTGCGCGGCGCTTTCCCTTCGCTTGCAGGGCTGTTCCCGGCTTCCTTCGTCCCCCGCACCCTAGTCCCCCGCAGCCTTCACGCTTTCAGAAGTTGAAAGCCGGTTCACCTTTCAGTATAGCTCAACGCACATTCGCGCAATCTGTCCGGAATGCGCAGTGGGAGGGGTTTCATACAATGCGAATCATTTCTGCTCGAACCGTTTTGTTCGCGTCGGCCGCGGCTGTCGCTTATGCGACGCCCGCTTTTGCCCAGGAGAATCCGGCAACCAGCCCGACCCTCCCGGCGAATCAGCAGACCCAGCCCGAGGCGGCGCAGGCCAGCGACACCGAGATCGTGGTGACCGCCCGCCGCCGCAACGAAGTCCTTCTCGACGTTCCGATCGCCGTCACCGCTTTCTCGGGCGAGCAGCTCGACCGGCAGGGCGCCATCGACATCACCGATCTTGGCGACACCACGCCTAACGTGACGTTCGAGACGTCGCGCGGCACCAACACCACGCTCACCGCCTTCATCCGCGGCGTCGGTCAGCAAGACCCGGTCGCCGGCTTCGAGCAGGGCGTCGGAATCTATCTCGACGATGTCTACCTCAACCGCCCGCAGGCCGCCGTCCTCGACATTTACGACGTCGAGCGGATCGAGGTTCTGCGCGGTCCGCAGGGCACGCTCTACGGCCGGAACACGATCGGCGGCGCGATCAAATATGTCACCCGCCGGCTTTCGGACGATCCCGAACTGAGGATCCGCACCAACCTCGGCACCTATCAGCAGACCGATGCCATCATCACCGCGTCGACGCCCATCGCCGATGGCTTGCGCATTGGCGCGTCCGTTGCCCGCCTCAGCCACGACGGCTTCGGCACCAACCTCACGACGCACCAGGACAATTACAACAAGAACATCTGGGCGGCGCGCGGCACTGTCGAGCTCGAGCCCAATCCGGACGTCTTCTTCCGCCTGTCGGGCGACTACACGTGGGACAACAGCAACCCGCGCGGCGGCCATCGCCTGATCCCGGGCCTCGCCAGCGGCGCGCCGGTGCTCAGCGACGTCTTCGACAGCCGGGGCGCGCTCAATGATCCCAAGCAGAAGGTCCGCTCCGGCGGAATCGCGCTGCACGGCGAGATAGGGCTCAACGACTGGCTGAAGTTCCGGACGATCACCGCCTACCGCAAGGACCATAGCGAAACGCCGATCGACTTCGACGCGCTGCCCGCCGTCGATCTCGACGTTCCCGCGATCTACAAGAACCACCAGTTCAGCCAGGAATTCCAGCTCGTCGCCGACCGCGGCCCGCTGCAGGGCGTCGTCGGGGCCTATTACCTCAACGCGACCGCGAAGGACGTGTTCGACGTCCGGCTGTACACGACGGTCCCGGGTCTCGGCTTCACAGCCGCGACCGCCGGCGACGTCGACACCAAGACCTGGGCAATCTTCGGCGACTTCAGCTACGATTTCTCGCCGCAGTGGAGCGCCTCGGTCGGCGGCCGCTACACCAACGACAAGCGCCACGCGAAGGTCTTCCGCCAGAGCTACATTCTCGGCGGTTCGCCGGAACTCGGCGGGTCGGACGGCTTCGGGATCGGCACGCCGTTCGGTGCCCCGACCTCGAATTTCGAGGGCCGCCGGACCGACACCGCCTTCACTCCGCGTGCGTCGATCAGCTTCAAGCCGACGCCGAACCACAACATCTACATCAGCTATTCGAAGGGCTTCAAAGGCGGCGGCTTCGACCCGCGCGGCCAGTCGACCCAAGCACCGGTCCAGACCCCGGAAGGCATTTTCGATTACATGGCATTCGATCCGGAGAAGGTCGACAGCTATGAGCTGGGCTGGAAAGCGTCGCTGGGCCGGCTGCAGCTGGCGACGGCGATCTTCGACGCCGAGTACAAGGACGTCCAGGTCCCCGCGTCGGTGGGCTGCCTCGACGCTGCCGGGAATCAGAGCTTCTGCGGGCAGACGACCAATGCAGGCAAGGCACGCTTCCGCGGTGTCGAAATCGAATCCAATCTCCGGGTTGCAGAGGACATGGCCGCTGCCGGCGACCGCCTGAACCTCTCCGGCACGCTCGGATATCTAGACGCCAAGTATCGCGAGTTTTTCACGATCATGGCGGTCGACCAGAACGGCGTGCCGTTCCCGGACGGACCCCAGCTGGTCAATATGGCGCCGTTCCGGCATATCCAGAACACGCCCAAATGGACGGCCAGCGGGTCGCTCGATTACAACACGCCGGTGTGGGGCGGGCGGCTCGATGCCAACACGACCCTGTCCTACCGTAGCAAGAGCCAGCAGTTCGAAACGGCGATCCCCGGTCTCGATCAGGGCGGCTTCGCGCTTTGGGACGCGAACCTCGTCTGGCGCTCGGGCAATGGCCGCTACGAGGTCGGGCTCCACGGCAAGAACCTGACGGACAAGAAGTACATCACGTCGGGCTACAACTTCCTTGCTCAGAACCCGTACACCGGCGCGTTCATCCTCAACGCCGCCGGCAATCCGATCCCGACCTTGGGCAAGGAGGGCACTCTGACCGCTTATTACGGCAATCCGCGCCAGGTGTGGCTGTCGCTCGGATTGAACTTCTGACCGGCACGAAGCCGCCAGTCGGATGACCGGTTTCGCGGAGCGCGAATGGGTTTCGCGCGACGGCCTGAGGCTCTTCGCCCGCGACTATGCGGGCGGAAGCGGCGGTTGCCGTCTGCCGGTCATCTGCCTGCACGGCTTCACCCGTAACTCGAAGGATTTCGAGGAGGTCGCGCCAAGGCTCGTGGCAGGCGGGCGGCGGGTCCTGGTTCCCGACGTGCGCGGCCGCGGCCGCTCCGACAGCGACCCGAACCCACGTAACTACCAGCCCAAGGTCTACGCCCGGGACATGCTCCAGCTGATGGACGCGCTCGGCATAGCTCGGGCGGTGTTCCTCGGCACCTCGATGGGCGGACTAATCACGATGGCGCTTGCCGCCTTCCGCTCCCGCGCTGTCGTGGCAGCCGTGCTGAATGACGTGGGGCCGGAGATCGGCCGGGAAGGGATCGAGCGCATCCTGTCCTATGCGGGCCAGCCGGCGACGATCCGGACGTGGGACGACGCAGCCGATTATGTCCGGCGCACAAACGCGGTCGCTTTTCCCGACTATTCGGACGCCGACTGGGGCGACTTCGCCCGCCGAACCTTCCGCGACGAAGGCGGTGGCCCGGCGCTCGATTACGACCCGGCGATCGCTGCTCCGCATGCAAACGGGCCGGCAAAGACCCGCAGCCTGGTCGCGGACCTCCTGTTCCGGAAGCTGGCGCGGAGGCGCCCAACGATGCTCGTTCGCGGCGAGCTTTCGGACCTTACGACCGACGCCATCGCCCGCCGGATGAAGCGCATTGCACCATCGCTCCAGCTCGCAGTCATTCCGGGCGTCGGCCACGCACCGGCCCTGACGGAGCCGGAGGCGATCAAGGCGATTGACGAATTCCTCCGGGCCGTGCCTTGATCGCCGCCGCATGAGCCCGAGAACCGAACGCGCCGGCGCCTCGCCCCGAGTCCTCCTGGCGCTCCTCCTCCTCGCCTACATCTTCAACTTCCTCGACCGGCAGATCCTCGGGATCCTTGCCGAACCGATCAAGGCGGACCTCAAGCTGACCGACACCGAGTTCGGAGCCGTCGGCGGCCTCGCCTTCGCTCTGCTCTATTCGGTGCTGGGGCTTCCGCTCGCCTATCTCGCCGACCGGACCAGCCGGAGCGGGGTGGTTGCCGCTTCGGTCGCCGTATGGAGCGCGTTCACCGCGCTGTGCGGCACCGCGACCGGCTATCTCCAGCTGTTCCTCTACAGACTGGGGGTCGGCGTCGGCGAAGCGGGCGGGGTCGCGCCGTCCTATGCGCTGATCGCCGATTATTTTCCGCCGGAGCGGAGGGCGCGGGCGCTTGCCATCTATTCGCTCGGGATTCCGCTCGGCCTTGCCGGCGGTTCGCTGATCGGCGCCTATCTCGCCCACTGGGTAGGCTGGCGCTCGGCTTTCCTCGTGATGGGCGTCGCCGGCCTGATCCTCGCGCCGATCCTGCGCTATTACGTCCGCGACGTTCCGAAGACGAAGCCGTCGGCGGCGGCAGCGCCGATCGCTGAAGTGTTCCCGCTCCTCGCCCGCAAGCCGTCCTTCTGGCTGCTGGCCTTTGCCTCTTCGAGCAGCTCGCTGATCGGCTATGCGCTCGCACTTTGGACCCCGGCGGTCATCATGCGCAGCTTCGGGCTGGAACTGGTCCCGACCGGCCAGTTCCTTTCCTCGCTGCTGCTGATCGGCGGTACGGCCGGAGTCTTCGCGGGCGGCTGGCTGGCGGACAGGCTCGGCGCCGGCAACAAGGCCTGGTACGCGCGCCTTCCGGCCATCGCCTGGGTCATATCGACGCTTGCCTGGGCGGCGGGTTTGATGGCCCCGAACCTATGGGTCGCGTGGCCGCTCCTGCTTGTCGGAAATGCGGTGAACATCCTCTGGCTTGGCCCCGTCATCACCGCCGTCCAGCACCTCGCGCCGGCGCGGATGCGCTCGACCGCGTCGGGGAGCTTCCTCCTCATCAACAATCTGATCGGCCTCGGCGTCGGACCGCTCCTCATCGGCCGTCTCTCCGATGCGTTGAAGAGCAGCTATGGCGCAGACGCGCTTCGCGCCGCCGCCGTCGGCGGCACAATTTTCTACCTCTTGGCGGCCGTCTTGATGTTTTTTGCCGCCGGAAGGCTTCGAAACGACTGGGTCGAGGACTCTCCCAAAGCCTGAACGCGGCGGAAATCCGCCATTCAGCCTAGTGCGCTCAAATGCGGCTCGTCGCAGATGAAGCGAACTTGGCCGCAGGAACGCGGCTTCCCACATCTTCGTTGAATCGGTGAAACGAATGGGAGTTTTTATCATGACCAGGATTCTTTTGGCCGCAGGCGTGGCCGCCCTGGCAATCTCTGCTCCGGCGGCGTCGGCGCCGCACGGTGGCCACGGTAATGGCCATGCTGCTGCCCAGAAGCAGGGCGGTGGCGAGAAGCAACAGCAGGCGCGACAGGCGCGCGGCGGCGGCGGTGGCGGGCAGAAGGCTCGCCAGGCCCAGGCTCGCGAGTCTCGCGGCGGCGGTCAGCAGACGCGTCAGGCGCAGGTTCGCCAGAACCGGGCCAAGCAGGTCCGTCAGGCGGAAGTTCGCCAGAATCGCGCCAAGCAAATCCGCCAGGCGGAGGTTCGCCAGAATCGCGGTGCCGAAAGGCGAGCCGTGATGCAGGCCCAGCACGCACAGCGGAACCGCGCCGAAATCCGGAGCGCCGAACGTGGCCGTGCCGCCAACCGAGCGGAGGTCCGTCAGGAGATGGCTCGCCGCAACGAGCTGCTCGGCCGCAACAATGCGCCGGTTCTCGCTGTCCGCGAACGCGCGGCCGATCTGCGCGGCCGTCAGCTGGAACGGATCGCCGAGGCCCGCAACCGCGAGCTCGCGCGCGTCCAGCGGGCGAATGTCGTCCGCGCCAGCGATTGGGAAGATCTCGCCCGCGGCGGCATCTGGGCGAACGGCTGCCCTCCGGGCCTTGCGAAGAAGCCGGTTGCCTGCATCCCGCCAGGACAGGCGAACAAGCTGCTTGGACAGCGTCTGAACAGCCTTGGTGACAGGATCGCGCTTCGCGACCTGCCGACCCGGCTCCAGTACGTCTATGCCGACACGCCGGATTATTATTACCGGTACGGCAACGGCTACATGTATCGGGTCGATCGGAACGACGACCTGATCAGCTCGCTGCTGCCGCTGTTCGGACTCGGCTATACGGCCGGACAGGTGTTCCCGTCGTCTTATCCGTATTACGGAATGCCGGCGGCCTATCAGCCCTTCTATCCGTCGAACCCGTATTACGATTACCGGTACGCGGACGGCTATATGTACCAGGTCAATCCGTACACCGGGATGATCGAGGACGTCGATCCGCTGCTCGGTTACGGTTACGGCTATGGGCAGATGATGCCGCTGGCCTACTCGGCGTACAACGTGCCGTACCAGTACAGGCCGTACTATTACGACACGAGCGACTATTATTATCGCTACGCTCCGGGCGCGATCTACCAGGTCGATCCGTCGACCAGCCTGATCACGGCGGTGGCGGCCCTCCTGAGCCCGAATTCGCTCGCGATCGGGCAGCCGCTTCCGGTCGGCTACAGCGCCTACAACGTGCCGTACGCCTATCGGTCGAGCTACTACGACACGCCGAACGACTGGTACCGCTACTCGAACGGCAGCATCTACCGCGTCGATCCGGCGACCCAGCTGGTGACGGCCCTGGTCGTCTCGGCACTGACCTGATCCTTCATGGATCGCAAACGGCCCCGCAAGCGTTGCGGGGCCGTATTGTTTTCTCGTCAGGAGAAGAACGCATGCTCAAGACGCTGCCCCTTTGCGTTTGTGCCGCCGCGCTGGCGCTCAGCGCCTGCGGCAAATCCACTTCCAGCAACAACACCGCTCCGGAGCAGAGCTCCGCGGCCAAGGAAGCCGCCGGCGACAAGACTATTGCCGCTTCGCTCGACCAGAACGGCAAGTTCTTTGCCGCCGCCAAGGCGGTCGGACTCGACGCGACCCTCGCCGGTCCCGGGCCCTACACCGTCCTCGTTCCCAGCGACGATGCGTTCGGCAAAGCCGAAGGCGATGCTCTGAAGAGCCCGACCGACCCGAAGAACCGAGCGGAGATCACGCGGATCCTGACCTATCACATCCTTCCCGGAGTGATCCTGTCGGACGATATTTCGAAGGCCATCGAGAACGGCAAGGGCAAGGCTGTGCTTGCGACCATGGGCGGTGAGACGCTGACGGCTACCAAGGACGGCGGCAACATCGTCCTCACCGGCGGCGACGGCAGCAAGGCGAACGTCACGCAAGCCGACATCAAGGCGACGAACGGCGTCATCCACGACATCGACGCCGTTCTGACCCCGCCGGCGGCCGCAGCCGGCACCGGACAGCCGCAGCAGGGCAAGTAAGCGCGTTTTTCGCGCAGCTAGACTCTGGAACGACGGCGAAGGCTCGCTATAACAAGGCGAACCTAAAGTTGTGACGGGGGCAGGGCGCGCGATGAAAGCGACGATTGAGCGGGCGACACTCTTGAAGAGCCTCGGCCACGTCCAATCGGTCGTGGAGCGACGGAACACGATCCCGATCCTGTCCAACGTCCTGATCGAGGCTCGTGACGACAATTCGATCCGGCTGATGGCGACCGACCTCGACCTACAGGTGGACGAGAGCGTTCCGGCCAATGTCGATCAGCCCGGCGCGACCACCGTCCCCGCCCACACGCTCTTCGACATCGTCCGCAAGCTTCCCGAGGGAAGCCAGGTCGAATTGAACGTGGCCGAGGGCAAGATGCACCTCAGCGCCGGCCGCGCACGGTTCCACCTCGCGACGCTTCCGCGCGACGATTTCCCG
>DATMHP010000167.1:0-11857 GCA_035554875.1 Sphingomicrobium sp. | reverse complement strand
TTGGACCGCACAGTCCGGGCTCTATCCCTCAAGAGCCTTCCGGAGGAATCTCCCGCCTCCCCAGCCCATTTCTCCGGAAGGCCCGTGCCGGAGGTCGTCATGCACGCATTGGTCATCGAAGACGACGCAATCACTGCAATGCTCATCGAAGACGAGCTGCGCGACCTCGGCTTCAGGTCGGTGGATGTGGCGTCGAGCGAGGAGGATGCAATCCGCTCGGTGGCGCGCCGCTGTCCCAATCTCGTAACGTCGGACGGGACCCTACTCTCCGGAAGCGGACTGAACGCAGTCAGCAGGATCAGGAAGCTGTGCTCGACGGCAGTCCTGTTCGTGACCGGCGATGGCGAGCAAGTCCGCCGCTCGACTCCCGGAGTGCCGGTGATCGAGAAGCCATTCTCGCAGACTCAGTTCACTGCGGCGGTGGCGGAGGCGCTCGGGCGCTGAGCCCTCCCGCGCTTGCACCCTCCCCGCCGGGCGGGACGCCGAAGTTCAGCGCAGATCGCTAGCGGACGGCCCGCCAAACCGGCAAGAAATTCCAAGCGCCAACCCGGCCGCCGGCGGCGAGTCATGCCTGAAAGGAACCAGTCCTTGAAATATCTCGTCACGACGATGCGCAAACCGCAGTTCGACGAGCGGTTCATTCCCGCGCATTACGATTTCCTCAAGGACCTTCGGGCTCGGGGCCTTCTCGAACAGGCCGGCCCGTTCACCGACAAATCCGGCGGCGCCTATGTGATCACAGGCGCAAGCGCCGAAGAGGCGGTGCATATTGCGGAGCAGGATCCGCTGCACATCAACGATTGCTCCGAAGTCACCGTCCGCCAGTGGCAATCGAGCTGAGGCGGCCGGAGGAAGGATTCCCGCCCACGCGGATCAGGAGCCAGTTGCCGGACAGCGCAGCACCTGGGCGCGGGACCCCATTGAAGACCTGGATGAGATCCTCATTACCACACAAAAATATTGGTGTGGTAAACTCCCCATGAAGGTCCGCGGAATGTATCCAGGAATGTGCGGTTACGCATTTTCGTGCGCTGTAGGAATCGGTCGGCCTGTCGAAAGTACGGGTGCAGCTAAGTGATTGATTTAGTTGATTTTAAAGCTAACTCTTAATCAGCGGGTCCTACGGTTGCGAACCCCAGAGCACGCCAAGTTTTCAATGCTCGACGTGTGCCCTTCTTGGAACTTGCAAGTATCTCAATCTGGGGAGCGCCTCAAAGTTGTCCGGATGTCGACGACCAGATGTCATGAATAACGCCCAGCGCGCCACGATCATCGGCTATGCTTGCGGGTCGGCACCTGAATCATGTGGCGGCCTGTCAGCCCATTGAGTACAAGTCTCTTGCCGAATTTCCCAAGCTCGCGGACGTCCTGCCCCAGCGAAATGGAATAGTTCTTCGTCGCCCGACCGCTGTCTCCGAATCGATAGGCAATCGCACCTGCGCCTGAAGAAGCCGAGGCAGAAGTTCCCTCGAGCGTCACGCGCGCACCATTTCCGTCGAGCGCCGTGAAATCGAAGAAGACCGTCGTGGGGCTGGAATGCCCGGTCACTGAAACGCTGCTGAGTTTAAGATAAGACGGACTGTTGCTGCGCACTCCGCATGTCGATCCCGGCGCCATCACCAGGCGCACATTGTGCAGCGTTGCACTGGTACCGAACTGATCGCCCCGTATGTCGATGCAGCCCATCGCGGGCGATGGGTTTCGCGCGCCGGAGAAATACAGATCCTCAATGACCGCGTTTCTCACGAGCTCGACCGGAATGTAGCTTGGGCAGTTCGTGAGCCTGACGTCACGCAGCGCGATATTCTCGAGCGGGTAAAGGCCTTCGCGGGGCGACCGCTGGTCATTTCCAAGAAAGAACGGAATGCTCGTGGATTTGGGCCAGCAAATGCGGTCGCCTCGAACGCGCTCGATGGTGACGTTTTTCGATGGCGAGAATCGCGTCACCGGCGCGTTGCCAACATATTCGCTGTAGGTTCTTGGCGTTGTCGTTTTGTAATTCACAAGGGCAATATTGCCGACGTTGGTCGCGGTAACACCGGAAATGAGCACGTCCTCAACACTGTTGAGATCGAGGCATTGGTTGTTCGGTCCCCCGTTTGCGAAGGTCAAGTTTCGCGCAATCAATCGAATCACCCGCCGGTCGCAATCGATTGCTTCCGAGAAATTGTCGAACTGCAGTGTGTCGAATGAAACATCCTCGACATAGGACAGGTTCATGCCCTGCGTGATATTGATACCGCGAAGGTTGCGAACATGGACGCGTCTGCAGTTCTGAAGCGTGATTGTAGCGCCCGCCCGCCGGCCGGACGAGGTTAGCAGGAGGTCACTGATTTCAACATCGTCGACGCCAACCAGGTAGAGGGCCCGCTTGTTGATCGACGAGTCGCCCGTCGGATCGAAATCGATCTCGCCATTGCCGAACCGGAAATTCCGCAGGCTTCCCGCTCGCAGATTCTTCGCCGTGCCGAAGGCGTAATTCACCGCATTGGCGGACCCTCGACCGATCAGGCGGAGCCGCGTGCCTCCAAGGTCTACCGAAAGGTCAGACCGGTTGATGTCCACCGCCTGGTAAACCAGAGTTCCGGGATTATTGCCGTATGTCCCGCGCGGGGTTCGCCGGCAGACCAGCACGCTCGATCCGGGTCGCCGCGGCCTCACGGGAAGGCCTCTTGCCGAAGCATGGTCGATGGCAGCCTGCCACGCCGCCGTATCATCGCTGCGACCGTCGAACGCGGCTCCAAAATCTCGTGGATCCACACCTGTCGCGCGCGGCGCCGCAAAAGCTGCGCCGCGAAGCCCGAGTGCAGCGCCGAGAAGGCCCGACTGGCAGATGAACTGGCGCCGACTCTTAACCAACACGCACCAACTTATGCCCTTTCATGCTTGATCTAGCGAGTATCCTGTGCCGCGGACCTCCGACGAGAACTGCAACGGCATGTGTAGGTCCTTATGATTGCTGCCGTTCGTGGGAATGATTGCCGCACCTTAGGTCTGTCGGATGTCGCATGCTCAACACTGTTCACCCTTCTGCGAAGTCGGTGTTCAACTTGCGATTAGTGAAGAGTGTCATACACGGCCTTTCTGTGGTGTCGGACCGAATGAGGACCCATGATGAGAGCAGCCATTCACGACAACGGCGAAGACGTCGAGAAATCGACTTTCACTCCCATTCTTCATTGCGCGCTTGGAGCATTGATCCTCTTGCTGTGCGCGAGCGGGTGCTCAACCGGCGAGAGGCCGCCGGCGAGGCCGGCGACCGCAGAGCCACGTCCCCCACAGGCTGCTCCGGCGCCCGCGGCGATGCCCTCGACGCGCTATTTCGCGGAAGCAACGGCAATCGACCTCTTCCAGCTCCGTGCCGCGGATATCGCGCTTCACCGCGGAAGCGGCAGGGTCCGCACCTACGCCCTCGAATCGAAGCGGCAGCACCAGGCGATTTCCGCGCAAATGTCCTTTGCCGGACGCTATCTGGACCTGCTTCCGTCGCGAGTGCTCCCGGCGGAATATGAGCAGATGCTCGCCACACTCCTGTCCGCGCAGGATTTCAACGCGGTCTATCTCGACCAGCAGCGGAGGCTGGGACCGCGCGCGCTGAGGCTGCACACGGACTATGCGCGGGGCGGCGCAAGTCCGACCCTGCGCCCGGTTGCGAAGTTCGCGGCGTCGGCCGTAGCCTCGGAGATGAAGCTTCTCGACCGCTGAAAAAATACTTCCAAAACGGAGGTTTAATGCGCCGGTAACCATGCGCTTAAACCATGTCTTCGTCTTCCACCGTCAAAAGCGGTGGCATGTCGACTCCGCGGAAAATCCTTCTTGCCGCTGCGCTTGCGGCTCCGATGGCCGGGACTCCGGCACTCGCCGGGCCCCTGCCGGCGGCTTCCAGCTATTTTACCAAGTCGGAAGCAATCATCGGTGCTCCGAGCGCGCTTGCCGCCATATTGGCCGAGCAGCAGGCTCCGGCTCGCGCGGCTCCGCTCCAGCCGTCGGCCTCGGGACTGGCGCGGGCGCCCTACCAGGTCCAGACGGCGGCCATCAGGACCGCGGACCTTGCCGCAGCGGGGCGCAGCCTCCTGTCGCCCGCGGTGCTGAGCGGGAAGCCCGACATCTTCGGAACCGTCGCGCTGAAGGTGGGCCATACGCCGCTCGACGGCCGCTGGCAGAAGGCAAGCCGGGCCGGCGTCGGCGGAGCGGCGGGAGCCTATGCCTCATCGCTTCGCGGCGCAGCCGAGAAGACCCGTCTGGACGCCATCAACCGCTATGTGAACCGGCGCGTTCGCTTCGTCGACGACGAGCGCCAGTTCGGCCGCGCCGACGTGTGGTCGACTGCGAACAGCACGCTCAGCCGGGGCCGCGGCGACTGCGAGGATTATGCGATCGCGAAGATCGAGATGCTGCGCTCGGCGGGCATTTCGGCGCGCGATGTCTACCTGGTCGTCCTCAAGGACCTTGTCCGGCGCGCCGACCATGCGGTCGCCGTCGTCCGTTCCGGTGATCACATGTATGTGCTCGACAACGGCACCGACGAACTGCTCGATAGCGAGACGGTCCGGGACTACCACCCGATCCTGACATTCTCCGCCTACGGCACCTGGACCCACGGCTATCGGGTCGCTCCGCCGATGACCATTGCCTCGACCGGCCCGAAGCCGATCGCGGCCGCCATCAGCGCGGCCGCAGGCGACGCTCAGCGCTCGCGGAGCGCGTCGCTCCTGGCTTTCAACACCGGCTTGAGCAGGTAGGTCAGAACGCTCTTCCTCCCGGTGATGATCTCCGTGTCGCACATCATTCCCGGAGTGATCGGAAGCTCGCGCCCCTCGAAGGTCAGGTAATTGCGGTCGGTTTCAACGATCACGTTGAAATAGGCCTCTTTCTCGACCTCGTCGTAGATCGAATCGGCCGACACCTGGACCACCCGCCCCTCAAGGCCGCCGTAGATCGAGAAATCGTAGGCGGTGACCTTCACCAGCGCCTTGTCACCGATCTTGATGAAGGCGATGTCGCGGGGCTTCACCCGGGTCTCGACGAGGAGCTTGTCGCCCAGCGGCACCACCTCCATGACCTTCTGGCCGGGCTGAACGAACCCTCCGATCGTGGTGACCTGGACATCGTTCACGACACCGTCGACAGGGGAGCGCAGCTCGTTCCGGTTGAGCTTGCCCTCGGCACCGCGCAACGACTGTTCGTTCACCGCGATCTTCGTCGCTACCTGGCTATGCTCGTCGAGAGCCTCCTGGCGGAAGGTCGCGGTTGCCTCGCTTGATTGCGCAAGCGCTTCCCTCACTGCAGCCTGGGCGCGGGACTGCTGTTCCCTTGCGGCCGCAATCCGTCCCTGGAGGTCGATGACCTCGCGGCGTGCATCGAGGAGCTCCGTCTGCGGAACGATATGCTTGCTCGCGAGCGGCTCAAGCATGGCAACCTGCTTCTGGGCCAGCCCAAGGCTGTTCTGCAGGCTTGATGCGGTCGCCGCGGCTTCCGCAGCCTCGCGCCGGTGCTGGTCGGCTGTTGCGTTGAGCCCCGCGACCTTGCTCTGGAGGGCGGCCTGGCGGGCGGCCCTAAGCGCGATCTCATTGTGGCATTCCGGGCCGGTGCAATCGATGGTTCCCCCGTTCGCTTCCGCCTGAAGGCGCTGCGCCCGTGCCTCGAGGGATTCGGTCTCCGCCTGGATCTGGCCGAGTTCCGAGCTGCTCTGCGGGTCTTCGAGCCTGGCAAGGAGCTGCCCCTTGTGGACGCGCTCGCCGCCGCGGACGAGAAGCTCGCTCAGCGTTGCGGGGGCAGCCGCCTGGATGATCTGGACCTTGCTCGAGGGGATCACCCTCCCCTGCCCGCGCGTGACTTCGTCGACCGGCGCGAGCGCCGCCCAGATGAGGAAGAGCAAGAAAGCGCAGGCCGAGGCGACAATGACCAGCCGCGCTCCGGTGAGCGGCCTGCGGGGCTTGGGGATCGGTCCGAAAAAAGGCAGCGTCGCCATATCCTACTCCACTATCGCGCTGCGGCCGTCGCCGGGCCGGCAGACGCCACGACTACCGGTTGAGCGGGCTTCGCTTCCTGGGCGGCGAGGACCTCGGAGGATGCGCCCCGGGTCTCGCGCGGATCGGGAATGCTGAGGGTCCAGCCCTTGGTTGTGTCCAGAAGCCCGCCGACATCGTTCGGTGCGCGCGGAACGGGCGGCCCGGCCTCGACGGTGGGCGCGGCAGCATTTGCAACTGCAAGGACGAGCCTCGCCGGGCGCAGCGCCATCGGGTCCGACGGCTCGCCGATGTAGCGGCCGACGAACGCCTGCGGCTGCCCCCAGGCGCCCGGCCAGCGATAGAAGATATGGGCGCCGATCTGCGCCACCTTCGCGAGCATTGGAGCCCAGCGCGGAGCGACATAATCCGCGTGATAATGCGTGGCTTCGCCAACAGACCGCTCGACATAGCCGGCGAGCGCCGCCTGGGCGATCGCCCGCGCCTGCCGCCATGCGCCGGCTTCGGGCTCGCGATAGAGGGCGCCGTCGCAAACGAACGTGAACTGGCAGACCCCGCTATTGGAACCCTGATAGACGACACCGCAGACCGACTTGGGGAAAGCCGGGTGGCGCAGGCGGTTGAGGACCACCTGGGCGACCGCTCGGCGGCCTTCGGCCGGCTCGAAGCCGGCCTCGTAATAAACCGCCTGGGTCAGGCAAAGCAGCGCCCGCTTCTGGTCGGTCGGATCGCCGCTCAGGTAGAAGGGGCGGGCCGCTGCGACAGGCGCCTGGCTGAACGGCAGCGCCGCGTTGATGAGCTTGGCTTCGTCGCCGACGGCACGAAGCTGCTCGGAGGATGGCCCGCTCGTCGCATCCACGAGGGCGGCGGCCCTGGTCGGCGGGATCGGCGACAGGTCGGGAGTCGCAGCCGCAGGGCCCGACACGACGATCCACGCACCGATCGCAGAGGCGGCAACCGCCGCTCCGGCGACCCCCGCCGTTGCGAATATCCCGCGCCTGCGGGTCATCAGGGCCCCGAGCTTCACGCCGCGTCCCCCTTGGGGGGATTGCCGGACTGGGTCAGGTGCTTGAGCACATCGTCGCGCGGCCCGTCGGCGAGGATCCGGCCGCCGTCGATGACGATCAGGCGGTCGAGGATGGAGAGCATGTTATGGCGATGAGTCGCCACCACCAGGCTCTGCTGCGGCCCAAGGGCCTTCTTGAGATGTTCGATGAAATAGAGCTCGGTCTGCGTGTCCATCGAGCCGGTCGGCTCGTCCAGGAACAGCATCTTCGACGGATTCACGAGCGACCGAGCAAGGATCAGAAGCGCCCGCTGCCCCCCGGAAAGCCGCCCGCCCCGCTCCCCGACGTCGAGGTCGAACCCGGCGGCGTCGCGCGACAGGAAGATATCGGCGCCGGAGCGCACGACGGCGTCGATCAGCTGGCCGTCGTCGGCCCGTGCGGAGCCCAGCTTCAAATTCTCGCGAACGCTGCCGCTGAAGACGTCCGCGTCCTGGGCGACGAAGCGGAATTGCTCGCGAAGCTGGTGCGGATGATATTGACGGCTGTCGAGGCCGTCGACGATCAGCTCGCCCTCGGTCGGCGCGTAAAGGCCGCAGAGGACTCGCCCGAGGGTCGACTTGCCGGACGCGACGCGCCCGATGATCCCGATGCGCTCGCCGGGACTGATGGACAGTTTGATGTCGGACAGCGAATTGCGGCCGGCACCGGGATAGCGGAACGAGACATTCGCGAGCTGGATCTTCCCGGAACGGATTTCCGGTACGATCGACCGCATCGCCGACTGCCGCTCGTCGGTAACCTCCATCATCCGCTGGAGAGAATTCAGGGTCGCGAACGCCTGCCGCTGGCGGGTGATCAGGAAGGCGAGCTGCCCGACCGGCTGCAACGAGCGGCCCGCGAGCATCACGATGGCGATGATCGCGCCCATCGACATCTCGCCGGCATTGAAGCGGTAGAAGCCGCCGATGAGGAGGCAGACGCTGATCAGCTGCTGCGAGACGCTGGCGAGGTTCACCGCAATTGCGGTCAGCCGCCGCATCCGCTCCTGAGTCCGGGCGGTCATTTCCGAATAGCGCTTCCAGCGGCCCAGCATCTGGCCTTCGGCGCGCGCGGCCTTGAGAGTCTCGGCGCCCGAGATCGATTCGACCAGCACCGAATGCTGGAGGCTTGAGTCGGCCTGCGCCTCGACCGCCGCCTGGCCCATTGCCCGCTGAAGGCTCATGCCGGCGACGAACATCAGGCCCATGACGCCCATCGGGACCAGGACCAGCCATCCCGCGAGGACGAGGATCAGGCCGAGGAACAGCAGCACGAACGTCACGTCGACAAGCAGGACCACCGTCGTCGAGGCGAAGAAATCGCGAACGAGCTCATATTCCGAGACCCGCTTGGCGAACGCGCCGGTGCTTCCCTGGCGGTCGCTCATCGGCAGGTTCATCACCTTTTCGAAGAGCTTCTGCGACAGCTTCGAATCGAGCTTGCGGCCGATGTCGTCGATCACCTGGGCGCGGGCTATCCGCAACGTGAAGTCGAACGAAAAAGCGAGCACCACGCCGATCGCCAGGACCCAGAGGGTCGAGATCGCCTTGTTCGGGATAACCCGGTCGTAGACATTCATCGTGAACAAAGGCAGCGCGAGCGCAAGCATATTGACGATGAAGGCCGCGAGAAGGACCGGCCAGAATTCGCGCCGGACCTTCCACACTTCCGACCAGAACCAGTGGGTCCTGCGGACCTTGTCCCACGGCCGCTCGGCCTCGCGTTCCTGTGTCGGATCGGCTTCGACGAGCACCGCCCGCCCCGCATAGACCGGCTCGAGCTCCTCCAGCCTGACCCAGGTCGGAGCGCCCATTCCCGGCGCGTAGACGAGGCCGTCGGAATCCCGGACATCGAGCAGCACTACGGCGCGGCCGTCGTGGAGCTCGAGGATCGCAGGGCATTTTCGGGCGGGCCACGAGCGCAGCCGCCTCGACAGGGTCTCGCCGCGCATTCCGATCTGGTCGAGCGCCGGCTCGATCTGATGGAACGGAAGGTGGCCCTCGGGACTGAGCGCCAGCCCGGCGCAGATGAGGACGGCCGCCGACGGGCGGTCCGCCTCGCGGGCGAGATAGCTTATGCAGTCAAGGACGGGGTCGATCTCACGCGAAGGCGCGGACTCGAGCCAGCTCATGAAACTCAACACCCGTCCCCTTGCTCTTACCGTCCCGGAGTTTCGGCCGGAGGCGGAGTGGTTTCATCCGGCGTTCCCGTCGGATTGGTGATGGTCTCGCCCGGGGTCGCGCCCGCTGCAGTGCCGCCCACCGGAACAGGCGTTCCCATCGGCGGGGCCGACAGGCTGTTTTCCATGAGATCGGCCGGCGGGATCGGGTTGACCCGGTACTTGACACGCTGGCCGCCATAGCCGGCGGTCGGGATGTTCACGCCGAGGGCTTCGACAAGCCGGTTGGTCGCAGCGAGCACCCTGTACTGCGCATAGAGCTTGGCAAGCCGCGCGGTTTCCACCTGGGCCTGCACATTATAGCGCGAGTTCTGGGCATCGAGCACGTCGAGCAGGGACCGCCGCCCGACGTTGAACTGCTCGCGGTACGACAGCAGCAGGTCGTCGGAGATCCGGCTCTGCGCCTCGAGCTCGCTGGTGAGTGCAGTCTGGTTCGTCAACCTGCTCCACGCGCTTCGGGCATCCTGCTCCGCCTGGCGGGTCTGCTCGAAGAGCCGCCCGTGCGATTCGTCGGCGCGGGCCTGCTGCTCGCGAACATTGGCCTGGTTGATTCCGCCGGAGAAGATATCCCAGCGGAGGACGCCGAGGACCTGGAGGTCCGTCGTCTTCCCTTCGAAGCCGTCGATGTCGTAACCGGCGCGGGCGCGGCCCTCGATGTTGACCCGGGGGCCGAGCTTCGCCTTCGCGGCTGTGACATTCTCGCGCGCGGCGGCCAGGTCGGCCAGCGCTTCCTGGACGAGAGGATTGTTCTGGCGTGCCTGCGCCTCGGCGTCATTGACGTTCGCCGGCAGCGCCTGCGACAGGTCGGGCGGCATCACCGCAGAGTCGATCGGCATTCCGGCGACCGCCTGGAACTCGATCGCCGCAGTATCCAGGTCCTCGCGGGCCTGGGTGACTTTCGCACGAGCTGCCTGGAGCCTCTCCTCCGCCTGCTGCTGGTCGGCGATGCTGATCGATCCCTTGGAGACGCCTTCGCGAAGGTCCGAGGCCAGCTTGTCATGGAAAGCGACATTGTCCTGGGCGATCGCGACCAGACGCTCCTGAAGGAGGTAATCGATATAGGCTCGGGAAACGTTCAGGGCGACGAACTCCGAGCGTTCCTCCACACGCGCAGCTGCTGCGTCCGTGCGGGCCGCCTGCCGGCGGATCTCGGCTTCGCGGCCGCCGCTGTCGAGCAGCAGCTGGTCGACGATGAGATCGCCCTCGAACGGGTAAAGGGTATGACCGGCGATCCCGAGATTCCGGCGTGTCGGGTTCCTAAGATCCCGGATTCCAGTCGAAGCCTCGACGGAAACGCGCGGATAATAGAGGCCGTGCGCCTGGACGCGCTCTTCCTCTGTCGCCTTCCTGTTGGCGACCGCCTGGTGGATCTGCGGATTGGTCGTCAGTGCGGTCTGGACCGCCTGCCGAAGGTCGACTGCGCTCGCGGGGGTTGCGCTCAGCAGCACCGCCCCCGGGATAATGATGCTCCAATGTCTACTCTTCATTGTAACCCCCTGCTCTCTTTTCCGGGACGCTGTGCACCTGCGCCCCGGTTTTCGCTTCATCGACGCAACATCAGCTGTGGGCTGCCGGCGCTGCATCCGGATGGAGCATCATCGTCTCCATCGTGAACACAGGATGCGCCGCGGCGAAAGAGGCCAGTCCGCCGGCGTCCCAAGCCGGAACATTGGCCGCGCCATGGCTTGCCAGAGCCTCAAGCGCCGCATTCGCACCGCCGTGACTCGGCAGATTGTTGAGCACCGCATCGATGGCGGACTCATGCCCTCCGCCGCCGGCGAGCGAGTCCGCGAGGACCTTGCCGACAACCTCGTTGTGCTGGGCCGAGCCATCGACCTGCGCGTGCTGATCGCCGGCAACGCCATTGCCGGCCCCGCTCGCAAGCGCCGCGATCTGCTCTGCCGACGGCATCGCCACCGCCGCGGCGGCGACGGCCTGACCTGCAGCCGCGTCGGAATGCACCGGCATGTCGGTTCCCTGGGGAAGCGCAGTCGGGGCGCCCGACGGAGCGTGGTCGCCGCCGTCGAGGCTCAGCGATTGCGAGTCGTCCGGCTGGTGCGAGCTGTCGAGCGGCTGCTGCACGTCGGAGGCCGCGACCTTCGTCTCGCCGGAAATCGACTGGACATTGTTGTCGTCGCTTCCAGTGAGCTGGACCTGCTCGATTGTCCCGCCACCGACCAGACCGTCGTCGGCTGTCGAGAGCTGATGCGTACTCTCATGCGACGAGTCCGATGCAGCCGCCTGCTCCGACATCAGGCCCGCGGCAGCAACAGCTCCGAACATCAGGGCGTTGTTGCTGTAGGTCTGCTGGCCCTGCCCCTTGTCGCCGGAACTATTGTCGTTGGTCGCCAGCAAATTGCTGCTGGCGGTCATGGTCGATTCCACGGACAGCGTGGACAAGGTCGTCGCGGTCGTGGTCGTCGATCCCGCTGGATTGAGCGTGATGTCGATGCCGTCGGCAACGGTTGTGAAGTCGCCGTCACTGTCAGTGACCTGCAGGTCATAGGAGAGATGGACGGGATCGCCGAGGTTGGTCTGGGTCAACGAGAAGACGCCGAGGTCGAAGCTTCCCCTCGTGTCCTGGACCGCCACGGCATTGAAGTTCGATCCGGTCTCGATTCCGTAATGGTCGCCCTCCTGGACACCCAGGAAAGTCACGGATC
>DATMHP010000166.1:0-9496 GCA_035554875.1 Sphingomicrobium sp. | reverse complement strand
GATCGCGTCGACAGGCCCGATGCCGCGCTCGGCAAGGACCCTGTCCATCTGGCTGAACCGCTCTTCGACCAGGGTGAGGCGTCCAGATTCGACGGCGTCGGGGACGAGTGACCGGCCTTCCGCGATCGCGTCCGGATCGCGGTCGAAACCGATCACCCGTCCCACCCCCACCGCAAGCATTGCGCGGGTGTAGCCACCCGCCCCGAAGGTGCCGTCGACGACGGTGTCGCCGGGCTGCAGCTGAAGCGCGTCGATGACTTCGTCGATCAGGACAGGCGTGTGCTGCGCGCGCGCCGTCACAGCTTCAGCCCCCGCTCTTCGAGCCGGAACCGCGCGATGTCCTTCATGTCGTCGGGGATCTTCGGCTCGGCCAGGAACAGCTTCGGGTTCCAGATCTGGAACGTCTCGCCGGTACCGAGGAAAAGGGCGAGATCGTCGATCTCGCCCTTCCGGCGCATCATCGGAGGAAGAACGATGCGGCCGGACGTGTCGTACGGCACTTCCTCGGTAGCGGCGAAGGCCATCAGATTGCGCTGCTGATATTCGAGGGCGGCGTCGGCATCGCCCTCCTGCTTCTCGAACAGCCGTTCGAGCTTGGCGTGCTTGAGCGCTGCGTAGGCGGGATCGTAGGCGCTCAGCGCGCGGAAGGCTTCGTGCTTGGCAAGGGTGATGGTGCGGGCATCGCCGCGCCGCTCGATCACGGAGCGCAGGAAGGCGGGCACGGAGACGCGACCCTTCGCGTCCACCGCGTTCAAAGCACTGCCCTGAAACAGATGCTCAAGCGCCACGTCCATCCCCTTCGCAGCGCACAGCTTTCCCGTTCGCGGGCGAGCGGCATCGCCGCCGGTCCCGCGCCGGATTCAACGGATGAGGGTTTAGCCCCGCGCTACAGCCGGTGTTGGTAACTCACACCGAGGCGGGATACAATGGATATTCATGCCATTTCGCGGGATTTCATGCCGACACTTGGATTTTCGCGACTTTTTTACGTCAGTTTCGCGATCTGTTCACTCCCTGTTCTTGCTTTCCTTGGCTGTGGATAAGTCTGTGCGGAACCGTCCCGCCGCGAATCACCGCTCGAGCCGGTCCAGCTCGCGCAGAAGCAGGCTGAGATTCGCCGACCCCGATTCGGCCGCATCGATGAAGTCCGCATCGGCGATCACCGTCGCCTCCCCTTTGCCGATCGTGCAATGCGCGATGAACCCGGCGTCGACGGAGCAGTTCGATCCCGTGGCGACCAGCACACCGGGCGAGGCCGTTCGGATATCAGTCCTGCCGACGCGAACCGTCTTTGGCCCGAGCGCGTCCGACGCATCGAGACGAACTCCCCAGTGGCCGAGCAGCCCGGTGTCCGGAAAAGCGAGCGGCGGGCGGAGCGGACTTCCGAGCGGCCTATTGCTCGGCCACTCCAGGGTCGGGTCGGCGAGCAGCAGTACATGCCCGCCTCGTCGAACCCAATCGTCCAGCTCGACCAGCACCTCGGCGGGCTGGGCTTGCGGCTGCGCCATCAGCAGCAGGCGGCGCCCGTCGAGGCTGGACCGGTCCGCGAGGCTGATCGGGGTGACGCTGTAGCGCGACCGGAGCGCCGCCAGCACCGGCTGGGGCTTCGACTCCAGTGATAGATCCTCCGGAAACAGGATCGGCAGGCTCGTCAGCAAAAGCAGCTGCGGACGCTCGTCCGCCGGGCGCGGCGGCAGGCTCGCTGTCGGCCTTTCCACCAGCGCGACCGCGAGTGCGGCGATGATCAGCACGACGCCGGCAGCGCCGGCCGCAAGCCGCCGACGCTCTTTCGGGATCACCTGGACTTGCTGTTGCTGTTCTGGTCCGGCTCCGACGTTTCCGGGCCGGGCGCGACGCCCAGTTCCGCCAGCGGCTCCTTGGGCTGGCTCGCCGCTTCATTCTTCGCGGCCGCCGCGACATCGTTTTCGTCGCGGCCCGAATGGCTGACGATGCTTCCAAGCAGGATGATCAGGAAGGCGACTGCCAGCCCGGTTAGGCCGTAGCGGATCCGCTCCGCAGTCGTTGCGGCTCTATGGGGCATGTTCGGTCAGAAGCTATGGCTGGCCCGGGCAATAGGCAAGTGCGCGCCATCGACGAAACAGTGCGTTGCTTCGACACAATGCGGCTCTTGCCCTTGACGAACGGCTGTCGAGACGCGAATTCGCGGCCCCATGACTCGCACCCCGCTTCTGCTCGCCCTTGCCGCGACCGCCGCGCTCGCCGGCTGCAACAAGGAAAACCACACCATCATCGCCGGTCCGGACACCGACGAAGGCAACAGCGCCCCGGCCGTGAACGAGCCGGTGACGCTGCCGCCGTCGATCCTCACCAGCAAGATCTACCGCTGCAAGGACAACAGCGTCGTCTATATCGACTGGCTGTCCGACAATAAGTCGGTGAACTTCCGCCCGTCGCAGGACGCGGTGCCGGTCCAGCTGACCGCTTCGGAAGCCGGCAAGCCGATGACCGCCGAAGGCTATTCGCTCAGCGGCACTTCGGGCGCCAAGTCGATCACCCTCGAGCGTCCGGGCAAGGGCAGCCAGAGCTGCTCCGCCTGACGGTCGCATAATCCTGAATTCCAGAACCCCCGGCCTTCGCGCCGGGGGTTTTTCTTTGTCCGCTTGACTCGCCGAGCCCGCGCCGCACACCTTCGCCGCAAGGGGGACGGGGATGCAGATCGACAGGCGGAGTTTCACCAAAGGCGCAATCGCGCTCGCGGCCTCGGGAGCGCTTAGCGGGCGCGCGGCGGCGCAGCTGGCGCCGATGCTGTCGCCCCAGCAGCGGGCGATGGGTGCGATCGAGGATTATGCCGAGGCGCACCGCCGCTGGTTCGGCCTGCCTGGCATGACGCTCAGCGTCACCAGTCCAAGCGGCTTCTCCTCCGTCGTGAACACGGGCTTCGCCAATCTCGAGGCCGTGACGCCAATCACCGCCGACACGCTTTTCCAGATCGGCTCGATCAGCAAGTCGCTGACCTCCGCAGTGCTTCACCAGTTCGTGTCGGAGGGGCGGCTCAAGCTCTCCGACCGGATCGTTGCGATCCTCCCCCACGCGCCACTCCCCGCCGGAAGTCCGATCGAGGTCCAGCACCTTCTCGACCATGTCGCGGGCATTCCGGGCGACGCGCCATTGTTCGTCCGCGGCGGGCTGTGGACCGCTTATGCGCCGGGCAAGCATTGGCATTATTCGAACACGGGCTACGAGCTTCTTGGAGAACTCGCGCAGCATGTCGGCGGCAAGCCGCTGGACCAGCTTCTCGCCGAGCGCTTGTTCCAACCTCTCGGAATGATCCGGTCGCGGGGCGCGCTCCAGGCGGCCGACCGCCTGCTCTATGCGCAAGGCTATGAGCCCGCTGACCTCTCGATCCCCTTCATCCGCGGCACGTCCCTAAAGCCCGCCGCCTGGATCAATTCGACTTCCGCCGCCGGCAGCACGGCCTCCACCGCCGCCGACATGATGCGCTACCTTCAGGCCATCGCCGGCGCAGCTCGGGGCAGCGGCGGCATGGGCCTCGGGCCAAAGCCGGGACTCGCCTGGGCCAGCCCCAGCGATTCTCCGGACATGGCGTACGGAAACGGCCTGATGCACGTCGAGGACAGCGGCCGGCGCTACATCCATCACACCGGCGGAATGGTGTCGTTCAGCTCGTCGTTCCACGTCGATGCGGCGAGCGGCATCGGCGCCTTCGCAAGCACCAACCTCAGCGCCTTCCCCGAATACCGCCCGCGCAAGGTGACCTTATTCGCCGTCCAGGCACTCGCCGCCGCCGAGGCCGGGCAGCCCCTCCCCGACCCGCCGCCGCTCGAAAGCCCGGTGAAGCAGCCGGGCGATTATGTCGGCCGCTACGTGTCCGGCTCGCACGCGTTCGAAATCCGCGGCGGTCCGCGCCTGACGATCGTGTCGAACGGCACGGAGGCCGCGCTTGAGCCGAACGGCGACGACCTGTTCGCCACTCTCCATCCGGACTTCCGCAATTTCCGGATCCAGTTCGCGCGGTCCAACAAGGCGGTCGTCGGCGCCGCCTGGGGCCCGCTGACCTTCGTTCGCGACGGCGCGACCATGCACGTCCCGCCGAGCAATCCAGAGCTTGCGCGAATGGCCGGGACCTACGTCAACGACAGCCCCTGGTGGGGGACCAACGTCATCGTCGAGCGCGGCGGCAAGCTCTGGGCCGGGACGGAGACTGCGCTGACGCCGATCGGCAAGAATCTCTGGCGCGTCGGCGAGGACGACTGGACTCCGGAGCGGGCGTCCTTCGCCAATGTCATGAACGGCAAGCCGCAGACGTTCATTTACTCAGGCGTCGAGTTCGCGCGGCAGGACGTCTAACGCGAGCCTAGCCCCGGCCCGCGCGGGCGGCTAAGGGGCCGCGCATGGACGTCCTCGAAGTTTCTCGCATCACACCCGAAATCGTCGCCGAGCACGGCCTCAGCGACGAGGAATATGGCCGCATCCTCAAGAGCCTCGGCCGCGAGCCGAACCTGGTCGAACTCGGCATCTTTTCGGTCATGTGGTCGGAGCATTGCAGCTACAAGAGCTCGCGCGTCCACCTGAAGAAGCTCCCGACCGAGGCGCCATGGGTGATCTGCGGTCCTGGCGAGAATGCCGGAATCATCGACATCGGCGACGGCGATGCGGCCATCTTCAAAATGGAGAGCCACAACCACCCGTCCTACATCGAGCCCTATCAGGGCGCGGCGACCGGCGTCGGCGGAATCCTTCGCGACGTCTTCACCATGGGTGCGCGCCCGATCGCGAACCTCGACGCGCTGCGCTTCGGCTCGCCCGACCATCCCAAGACCCGCCACCTAGTCGCGGGCGTAGTCCAGGGCATCGGCGGCTACGGCAATTGCGTCGGCGTTCCTACCGTCGGCGGCGAGGTCAATTTCGACGAGAGCTACAACGGCAACATCATCGTCAACGCTATGACGGTCGGCGTCGCGAAGACCGACAAGATCTTCTACTCGGCCGCCGCCGGCGTCGGGAATCCGGTCGTCTATGTGGGCTCCAAGACCGGCCGCGACGGAATCCATGGCGCGACCATGGCCTCCGCCGATTTCTCCGAGGACAGCGAGGAGAAGCGCCCGACCGTGCAGGTCGGCGACCCCTTCACCGAAAAGCTCCTGATCGAAGCATGCCTCGAGCTGATGGCATCGGACGCGATCGTCGCCATCCAGGACATGGGCGCTGCCGGGCTCACCTCCTCGTCGGTCGAGATGGCGAGCAAGGGCGGCGTCGGAATCCGCCTCGACATGAACAAGGTGCCGGTCCGCGAGACCGGCATGACGCCCTACGAGATGATGCTCTCCGAAAGCCAGGAGCGCATGCTGATGGTGCTGAAGCCGGGCCGCGAGGCTATGGCCGAGGCCATCTTCAGGAAGTGGGAGCTCGACTTTGCGGTGATCGGCACCGTCACCGACACCGGCCGGATGGTGCTGGAGTGGAACGGCGAGACAGTCGCCGACATCCCGCTGGGCCCGCTCGCCGACGAGGCGCCCTGCTACGAGCGGCCCTACACGATCCCGAAGGGACCGGCCCCGCTTACTGACATTCCCGAAAGCAGCGACATCGCCGCGGACCTGCTGAAGCTGATGGGCTCGCCCAATCTCGCCTCGCGCCGCTGGGTTTGGGAGCAGTACGACCAGACGGTCGGCGCGGATACCGTGCAGACGCCCGGTGGAGACTCCGCGGTCGTCCGTGTCCATGGTGCGAAGAAGGCGCTGGCGATGACCGCCGACGTCACCCCGCGCTATTGCTACGCCGACCCGGTCGAGGGCGGAAAGCAGGCGGTCGCCGAGGCCTATCGCAACCTTTCCGCCGTCGGCGCAAAGCCGCTGGCGATCACCAACTGCCTCAACTTCGGCAACCCGCAGCGGCCCGAGATCATGGGCCAGTTCGTCGGCTGCGTCGAAGGCATGGCCGAAGCCTGCCGCGCGCTCGACTTCCCCGTCGTGAGCGGCAACGTCTCGCTCTACAACGAGACCAAGAACGACGACGGCTCAAGCCTCGCCATCCTGCCCACGCCCGCGATCGGCGGCGTCGGCCTGCTCGACGATTCTTCAAAGATGGCGACGGTCGCCTTCAAGGCCGAAGGCGAGCAGATCATCCTGATCGGCCACACCAAGGGCCATGTCGGCCAGTCGCGCTGGCTTGAGGTCTGCCACGGCCGTCGCGACGGCCCGCCGCCACCGGTCGATCTCGCCGCCGAACGCCGCGCGGGCGAATGCATCCGCAAGCTCATTGCCGACGGGCTCGTCACCGCAGTCCACGATTGCTCCGACGGCGGCGCGGCCGTTGCGGTTGCTGAGATGGCCCTGGCCGCAAACATCGGCTTGGAAATGACGGTGGTCGAGGAAATCCCCAATCCCGGAGCGATCCTGTTCGGCGAGGATCAGGGCCGCTTCATCGTAACCACGCGCGACCCCGATTCGGTCCGCGCCGCCGCCAATGCGGCCCAGCTGTTCACGGTCCCGATCGGCACGACCGGTGGCGATTCCATCAGCTTCGACCTCGTCGGCCGCGGCGGACGCCAGTCGGTGACGCTCGCCGAGCTTCGCAGGGCCCATGAAAACTTCTTCCCGCGCCTCATGGGCGAGAACGCCGCACTGGCGTAGAAGGAGCGGATGGCCGGCTACTCGGGGACACCACTCGCAAAGAAGCTGTCGTTGAAGGACGGCATGCGCGTGTGGTGGGACGGGATGCCGGACAGCGTTCACGCCAAGATCGACGAGTCAGGAACCGCGCTCAAGCATCGCTCGACCCCGGTCGGCCCACTCGACGAAGCCCACATCTTCGTCACGCGGCGCGACGTGCTCGACTGCAAGCTTCGTCTCCTGCTCCCGATGCTCGATCCGGCGGGCATGATCTGGGTCAGCTGGCCGAAAAAATCAGCGAAGCTCGACACCGACATCACCGAGGATGTGATCCGCGCCGTCGCTTTGCCGATGGGGCTGGTCGACGTGAAGGTCTGCGCCGTCGACGAAACCTGGTCGGGCCTGAAGCTCGTCATCCGCAACGAGAATCGTTAGCCTCCGACGAAAAGGGGCTCTTCATGCTGAAACCGATTGCGCTCGCGACCCTGGTCAGCGGCACGCTCGACATTCTCTTCGCCGTCATCCTCACGCTCGCCTACGGACGCGAACCCGCCAACATGCTGCGCTTTGTCGGCTCCGGACCCTTCGCCGGCGCGACGGAGATGGGCGCAGCAGGCGCTGTTCTCGGGCTCGTCGTGCACTTCATCCTGATGGCTCTCATGGCCGCGATCTTCATGGGCCTGGTGCGGCTCCGCCCGGTCCTGATCGATACGCCGTGGAGGACCGGCCTCGCTTACGGGGTCGTCACCTACTTCGCGATGAACTGGGCCGTCGTTCCCTTGCGCTTCGGAGCACCGCTGCCGCCGAGCGGCATGTCCGTCGCGACCCAGCTGTTCGCCCACATCGTGCTGGTCGGCCTGCCCTTTGCCTTCATCGCCCGCCGGTTCAAAGCGGAGCTCGTTCGAATCTAGTTGCAAATGGTTCGCATTATCGGATAAAGCGATCTTCATGATCGTCTGCGTCTGCAATGCCATCAGCGAGAACGAGGTCCGCGACCTCGCCCGCGCCGGCGCGCGCACGCCGGAGGAAGCGTATGAAGCGCTCGGCCACGAACCGCAGTGCTGCAGCTGCCTCTGCTACGCCCAGGACCTGATGGACGAAGAGCGGGGAACGAAGCGCCCGCACCTTCGCGCCGTAGCCTGACTTGACCCTCTTCCCGCCGCGGCGCATTGCCGCCCGGCGACGTGAGGAGAGCTGGAATGAAGGGCGACCCGAAGGTCATCGAATTCCTGAACGAGACGCTCAAGAACGAGCTCACCGCGGTCAACCAATATTGGCTTCATTACCGTCTGCTCGACAACAAGGGCGTGAAGAAGCTCGCCGAGTTCGAGCGGCACGAATCGATCGACGAGATGAAGCATGCCGACAAGCTGGCGGAGCGCATCCTCTATCTCGACGGCCTGCCCAATTTCCAGATGCTGGGGCGCCTGCGGATCGGCGAATCGGTCGAGGAGATCCTCCACGCGGATTATGATCTGGAGGTCGAAGCGGTCGCCCAGCTGAAGGACGCGATCGCCCATTGCGAGAAGGTCCGCGACTACGGCAGCCGCGACCTCTTCAGCGAGATCCTCGATAACGAGGAAGAGCATGTCGACACGCTGGAGCAGCAGTTCGAGCTGATCGGGCAGATCGGCATTCAGAATTACGTCCAGCTGCAGTCCGAGGGTGCCGAAGATTAGCTTTTAGAGCCGGGGGGCTGAGCCATGGCGACCACTGCACCCGACCGAATTCTCACTCTCGACGTGATCCGCGGAGTCGCGGTGATGGGGATATTCTCCGTCAACGTCGTCGCCTTCGCGATGATCGAATCGGCCTATTTCAACCCGGCGTCGTACGGCGGGCACACGGGGCCGAACTTGACGCTCTGGGCGACCAACATGGTCCTCATCGACGGCAAGATGCGGACGCTTTTCTCGATGCTGTTCGGCGCCTCGATGCTGCTCGTCATCGAGCGGGCGGAGCGCAGCGGCCGCTCGGGCTGGTGGACTCACTTCCGCCGGATGGTCGTGCTCTTGGGCTTCGGGCTGCTGCACTATTACTTCATCTGGTTCGGCGACATCCTGACGCTCTACGCGGTGAGCGGCCTAATCGCCTTCCTCTTCAGGCGGATGAGCGCGGAGAAGCTGGTCGCGCTGGGCGCGGCGCTGCTCGCTGCGAGCATGGTCATGTTCGGCCTGTTCCTTCACGGACAATATCTGGCCGACATCGCCGCCCACGCGCCAGGAGCGACGGCCAAGGCCGTAAAGGAATGGAACGACGGACTCGGCGCCGCCCTCAATCCATCCGCCGCGGAGATCGCGAAAGACAAGGCGCTACACCTCGGCAGTTACGCGAATTTCGCTGCCCACAATCTCGTGCGCTGGACGAGCGTCTTCGGCGACAACCTGCCCTTCATGATCGACACGGTCGGGCTGATGTTGCTCGGGATGGCGGGTTACAAGTCCGGCTTCCTCACCGGCGAGTGGGCGGATTCGCGCTACCGGCGCTTTGCCGTTCCGGCCATTGCCCTTGGAGCGATCGCAGGAATCGCGACCGTCGCCTACGATATCTCTTCGAACTTCTACGTAGTCGGGATGATGAGCGCGTTCATCGTCGCCGAGACCCCCTTCATCACCGTCATGGCGGTCGGCTATGCGGCGCTGATCGTCCTGCTGTCGCGCGGCAACGGAGCGCTGACCCAGCGCATCGCCGCCGCCGGCCGCTGCGCCTTCACCAATTATCTCGGCACCAGCATCGTTGCGACGCTGGTGTTCTACGGCTGGGGCCTCGGCCTCTACGGAAGCGTCTCGCGCTGGCAGGCATGGCTGCTGGCGCCGGTCGTGTGGACGGTCATGCTCCTGTGGTCGAAGCCGTGGCTCGAGCGCTTCCACTACGGCCCGTTCGAATGGGCCTGGCGGAGCCTG
>DATMHP010000165.1:0-20275 GCA_035554875.1 Sphingomicrobium sp. | reverse complement strand
CATCACCCTGGCGATCCAGCGCGAGACCGGCGGCAACCTTGCTGAGACGTTGTCGAATCTTGCCGACGTGCTTCGCAAGCGTGCCCAGATGAAGCTCAAGATCCGCGCGATGAGCTCGGAATCGAAAGCTTCGGCCTACATCGTCGGCGCGCTTCCCTTCGTCGTGTTCACGCTCGTCTGGTTCATCAACCCCGATTACATGGGCGGGTTCTTTTCCGACCAGCGGCTGATGGTGGCCGGCCTTGGCGGACTGGTGTGGATGGGCATCGGCGGCTTCATCATGGCCAAGATGGTCAACTTCGAGATCTAGGGGCGAGAGAAAAATGAACGCAGCTCACCCCACCCTCCTCGGCTTCGATGTCATCTGGATCGCGACTGTCCTGAGCGGCATCGCGACGATGGCGGTCATCCTGGCTATCTATGCGGCGACCACGGTGAAAGACCCGATGGCGCGGCGCGTTCGCGCTCTCAACGAGCGCCGCGAGCAGCTCAAAGCCGGTATCGTTGCCTCGACCAACAAGCGCAGGAAGCTGACGAACCGCAACCAGGCGGCGGACCGCGTCCGCGCGATCCTGAGCAAGTTCAAGATGCTTCAGGACGACCAGCTGCAAAAGACCCAGCAGCGGCTGATGCAGGCAGGCATCCGCAACAAGGACCTGGCTTTCTTCATCATCTTCGCCCGCTTCGTGCTTCCGGTCGTGCTCGGAATCGCCGCGGTCGTGCTCATCTACTTCGTCAATTACTGGCCGGAGTGGGGCGGCGTGCGCCGTTACGCGACCGTCGCCGGCATCCTGGTCGGCAGCTACAAGGCGCCGGACATCTGGCTGAAGAACAGGGTCAACAAGCGCAGCTCGGCGATCCGCAAGGGCCTTCCCGACGCGCTCGACCTGCTCGTTATCTGCGCCGAGGCGGGCCTGACCGTCGACGCCGCCTTCGGCCGCGTGTCGCGGGAACTGGGCAAGGCCTATCCGGAGCTTGGCGACGAATGCGGCCTCACCGCGATCGAACTCGGCTTCCTCAACGAACGGCGCCAGGCGTTCGAGAACCTTGCCTTGCGCGTCGATCTCGAAGCGGTCCGCGGCGTCGTCACGACAATGATCCAGACCGAGAAATACGGTACTCCGCTCGCCTCGGCGCTGCGCGTACTGTCGGCCGAATTCCGCCACCAGCGCATGATGCGCGCCGAAGAGAAGGCCGCGCGCCTTCCGGCGATCATGACGGTGCCGTTGATCCTGTTCATCCTGCCGACCCTGTTCGTCGTCATTCTCGGTCCGGCGGCCTGCTCGATCCACGACAACCTGCTCAGCAGGCAATGAGGAATGCGGCGGCGGAACTAAAAACCGCCGCCCAGCGCTTCTAACCTCGTCAACTGGCGAGGACTTGGACAGCATGGTTGCATTCACATCCGACCAGTGGGTGATCCTGGCGCTCGTTTTCGTGCTCGGATTGCTTATCGGCGCCTTCCTGTTCGCCGGCAGCGGCCGCAAGTGGAAGCACCGCTATCGCAACGAGGTGCACAACCGCGAGGAAATCGAGGAGCGCCATCGCGACCGCGAGCGCGAATGGGACGAGCGGGAGAAGGAATGGCGCGAACGCGACTCCCTTCGTGGCGCCGCAATCAAGGACCGCGATCGCGACGGCGACGGAGTGCCGGACAACACTGAGTATTGATGCGCGCAGCCTGATCCGGGGGATCAAGCGAGCACATCAACCGTCAGCCCTCGATCCGGCTAAAATTCGCCACCCGGTTCACCGCATCGCGGAAGCGCATGAGCAGGTCGAGCCGCCGCGCGCGTTTCGCCGCATCAGGATCGTTGACCGTCACATGATCGAAGAAGGCGTCGATCGGTGAGCGAAGGCTCGCCAGCGCCGCCATCGCCGCGGTGAAATCTTCCTTTTCCACCGCCGCGCTTGCCTTGGGCTCCGCGGCATCCAGCGCCTTCACGAGCGCCGCTTCTTCAGGCTCCAGGTCGGCAGAGGCGCCCGCCTTGGACTTGCCGCCCTCCCACTTCTCCTTCTTCAGGATATTCGCCGCGCGCTTGTAGGCAGTGAGAAGGTTCGTCCCCTCCTCGGTCTCGACGAAATCCTGCAGCGCCCTCACCCGAGCGAGCAGCCGCACCAGATCGTCCTCGCTGCCGAGCGCGAACACCGCGTCGATCAGGTCGTGCCGAACCCCCGCCTCGCGCTGCTGCACCTTCAGACGGTCCGCGAAGAAGTCGAGGATTTCCGGCGCCGTACTGTCGAGCTTGTGCGCCGCTTCGCTCGACGTCGCCTGAGCGGCGCGGTTCGCTAGCGCGCCCCGGATCGCCAGCGTCAGCGGCAGCCTCAGCCCCGACGAGACAATGATTTCTATCGAGCCGATGGCGGCGCGCCGAAGCGCGAACGGATCCTTCGAGCCTGTCGGCTTGAGGCCAATCCCGAAGAAGGCGCAGATTGTGTCGAGCTTGTCGGCGAGAGCGACCGCGGCCGATACCGGCTCACCGGGCGTGCCGTACTGGTCGCGGATCGCATCGGCGACGGGCTTCGGCTCGCCCTGTGCCGCGGCAAGATAGCCGCCGATGATGCCCTGGAGCTCGGGGAATTCGCCGACCATCCCGGTGACGAGATCGGCCTTCGCCAGCCGCGCCGCGCGTTCGGCCTGGTCCGGCTTCGCGCCTTTGACGATTCCCTCTTCCGCCAGCCAGCGCGCCAGCTTCGCGACGCGCTCCACCTTGTCGGCGATCGTGCCCAACTTCTCGTGGAAAATGATCCCGGAGAGCTTCGCGACCTGGTGCTCGAGCGGCTCCTTCAGGTCTTGCTCCCAGAAGAAGCGCGCGTCGGCAAGCCGAGCGGCGAGCACCCGCGCATTGCCTTCGGCAATCGCCTCACCTCCGTCCTTCGCCTCGATATTGGCGACGCAGACGAAGGCCGGAGCAAGCCCGCCATCCTCGCCCGTGCAGGCGAAATACTTCTGGTTCGATCGCATCGTGAGCACGATGACTTCGCGCGGGACGTCGAGATAATCGGGATCGAAGCGGCCGAGCAAAGGCACCGGCCACTCCGTCAGGCCCGCATTCTCGACGACCAAGCCCTCGTCAGCGACGAGATTCAGCCCCGCAGCCTTCGCGGCTTGATCAGCGCCGTCGCGGATGGTGCATTCGCGCTCTTCCTGGTCGACGATGACCCGGCAGGCCCTCAGCTTCTCGGCATAATCGCCCGGACCGCCGACCGTGATCGGCCCCGCATGGTGGAAGCGATGACCGAGAGTCGTCGCACCCGACTGGATGCCATCGATCGCTACGGGCACGATCTCCTCGCCGAGCATCGCCACGATTCCGTGCAGCGGGCGGATCCAGCGCAGCGATTCGGTGCTCGCCGACGCCGCTCCCCAGCGCATCGACTTCGGCCAGGGGAAGTTGGCGACGATCCGCTCGATCATCGGTCCCAGAAGGTCGCGCGTCGGCTGGCCCGGCGTGTCGATCACCGCGAAAAAAGTGCCGTCGCGGTCTTCGAGTTGCTCGCGAGTCAGGCCGGTCTTGCGAAGGAAGCCGTCGAGCGCCTGCGGCGGTGCCGAGGTCCGCGGTCCCTTGATCTCTTCGCTCCGCGCTTCCGTCTCGAGCGGCAGCGCGCGGGCGATCAGCGCCAGCCGCCGCGGCGTCGAGAAGACGTCGATGGAATCTGCCGCGAGCCCCGCCTTGTCCAACTCCTGCGCGAACAGCCGCGCTAGATCGTTGCGCGCCCCGGCCTGCATCCGCGCGGGAATCTCCTCAGACCGGAGCTCGAGCAGAAAATCCGCCGTCATTCCGCCCACCCGTTGGCCTGCATCCACGCCGCGCAAGCGCCCTTCGCGAGGTCGCGGACGCGGCCGATATAGGCTTGGCGCTCGGCGACCGAGATCACGCCCCGCGCCTGAAGCGTATTGAAGATGTGGCTGGCCTTGATCGCCTGCTCATAGGCCGGGATCGGCAGCTTCGCGGTCAGCGCATTCTCGCACTCGGCCGCCGCCTTCCTGAACTGGTCGAACAGGATGTCCGTGTCCGCGACCTCGAAATTCCAGGTCGAAAGCTCGCGCTCATTCTCCAGGAACACGTCGCCGTACTTCACGCCGGCGCCGTTGAAATCGAGGTCGAAGACATTGTCGACGCCCTGGATGTACATCGCCAGCCGCTCGAGCCCGTAGGTGAGCTCGCCCGACACCGGCTTGCAGTCGAAGCCGCCGACCTGCTGGAAATAGGTGAACTGGGTCACCTCCATCCCGTCGCACCAGACTTCCCAGCCGAGCCCCCACGCACCGAGCGTCGGGCTCTCCCAATCGTCCTCGACGAAGCGGATGTCGTGCTTGAGCGGGTCGATGCCAATCTCCGTCAGGCTTCCGAGATACAGATCCTGCAGGTCGGGCGGGCTCGGCTTCAGGATCACCTGGTACTGGTAATAATGACCGAGCCGGTTTGGGTTCTCTCCATAGCGGCCGTCGGTCGGGCGGCGGCACGGCTGGACGAACGCGGCTTTCCACGGCTCCGGCCCGAGCGCGCGAAGCACCGTCGCCGGGTGAAAGGTGCCCGCCCCCATCTCCAGATCATACGGCTGCACGAGCACGCAGCCTTTCGCGCCCCAGTAGCGGTGCAGCGTCAAAATGAGGTCCTGGAAGCTCAGCGGCACGAAAGAAGCCCCGTTCTCGGTTTCGCGGGCTTTGGCCTATCGATTCAGCGCGGGCAAGTGGACGGTCCACTGCCGCCCCCCTACATCCCTCGTTCAACTTGCCCCCGCATAAGGCTTCCCATGCTCTTCAAAGTCCTCAAGCGAGCAATCGCATTCCTCGGCCTTGCAACCGCCGCTTATGCGGCCCCCGCCACTGTCACCCAGACGACCGCCGCTCGGCCGGCCCTGTGGGAAGTCTCGGACCAGGACACGACCGTCTACCTGTTCGGGACGATCCACCTTCTTCCGGACAATTACACGTGGCGCACTCCGGCGATTAACAAGGCCATCACGGATTCGAGCTCGCTTTACGTCGAGACGATCGTCGATCCGAAGGACCCCAAGCCGCTGATCGCCGCGATGCGCAGCCTCGGCTATTCGAACGGCCTGCCGCCGCTTGCCAACCGTATCGATCCGGCCAAGCGCCCGCTTCTGGAGGCCGCAATCGCGAAGAGCGGCCTTCCGCGGCCCATTTTCGACAGGATGGAGACCTGGGCGGCGGCCTTCACCCTGCTTGGCGTCCAGTACCGGGAAATCGGCCTCGGCGGCGAGAACGGCCCCGAGCAGGCGCTTCGCGACGCGTTCGGCGCCGCCGGCAAGCAGGTCGGCCAGCTGGAAACCAATGCCGAGCAGCTCGGCTTCTTCGACGTCCTCCCCGAAACCGCGCAGCGCTCACTCCTGGAGGGCGCGATCGAGCCGGCGTCGACCGCGACCGTCGATTTTTCCGAGATGCTGCGCGGCTGGGCCAATGGCGACGTCGACGCGATCGCCAGAACCTTCAACCACGACCTCGCCGATTCCCCGGCCCTGCGCCAGACGCTGCTCGATCGCCGCAACGCCAACTGGAGCCGCTGGATCGAGCAGAGGATGGCACAGCCCGGAGTCGTCTTCCTGGCCGTCGGCGCGGGCCATCTCGCGGGTTCCGATTCGGTGCAATCTTTGCTCCAGCGCGACGGCTACAAGGTGCGGCGCATCCAATAATCCGCCCCCCGTCGCCGAAACGCCGCGGTTTAACGAGAAAAATTCACTTCGGTTTGTTTTTACTAGACTTTTCTTAACGCGTAGGGGACCATCCTGTCTGAGGTAATCGGGCGGGGGCCACGAACTACCGGTTGGAAGGTGCGGTGATCCGCGCCGGCGGCTTCATGCCGTAAAAGCGGTCACCACAACCCTGCAGCCGGAGGGGTCTCGTCCGATTGGGATCGGAGGGACCTATGGGCATTCTCCCCATACTAATCGGAGCATCGGTTGCGGCGGCGCCGCTAAATCATGACGCGATTGCGGCAGCGCAGCCTGTCGCGGCGCGGCCCGCTGCTGCTGAGCACCCTGCCCTTTGGGTCATCAACGACAACGACACGATCATCTATCTGTTCGGGACCTTCCACGCGCTCGACGGCAAGTCGAATTGGTTCGGACAGGCGGTAAAGACCGCCTTTTCCGCCTCGAACGAGCTGATGCTCGAAACTTTGGTCCCGGAGATCGGCAAGCCAGTGCCGGTGCCCCAGACCGCTTACCGGGTCCTTCCGCAGCAGGGTCCGGCCGTCAGTCTCGCTCCCTCGGCTTCGTCGCTCCTCGCTTCGAGCCGCACGGTGATGAACGCGGGGCATCGCGAGGGAATGTCGACCAGTCTCGGCGCCGACGCGGTTCTTCGTGAGGCCGCGGAGGAATCCGGCAAGCAGGTCGGCGGGCTGGAGAGCTTCCAGTTCCAGCTGAACATGTTCGCCTCGCTTCCCGATGCGCCCAAGGCGGAGGTCCCTGACAAAGCGTCGATGCAGGCGCTCGCGCAGATGCTGAGGCAGCTGGAGATGGCGTGGAACCGCGGCGATCTCGACAGCTTCGCTCCGATGCTGATGCAGATGCGGGCGCAGTCGCCGGCCACGTACAAGGCCATGTTCGTCGAGCGGAATGCGCGCTGGGCCGGCTGGATCGCGAACCGGTTGAAGACGCCCGGCACGGTGTTCGTCGCGGTCGGCGCGGGGCACCTCAGCGGCCCCGACAGCGTCCAGAACCAGCTCGCCTCGATGGGAGTGAAGTCGGCGCGCATCAACTGACGGCGAATGTCATCCTGACGAAAGTCAGGATCCATGAACTCCCGTGGTGCGAAGTCTAGCTCACCCATGTTCATGGATGCTGAATCGAGTTCAGCATGACGAGTTGCGAATTTACGTTCCCTCCCCTATAGGCGCCGCGTCCCTGGCCATGGTCATCCCTGGAGGCGTGGCGGGGCAAATCTAGTTGGAGACAAGCGAATGAGCGATCAGCTGACGCTGCCCGCTGAAGCGCGCCAACGGGCTGGCAAGGGAGCCTCCCGTGCATTGCGCCGCGACGGACGGGTGCCTGCCGTGATCTACGGCGAAAAGAAAGAACCGCTTTCGGTTCACGTCGAAGAGAAGCTTCTCACGAAGATGCTCTCGAGTGGCCACTTCATGAACTCGGTCATCATGGTCGAGGTCGGCGGCAAGCCGAACCGCACCCTTCCCAAGGACGTGCAGTTCCATCCGGTAAGCAGCCGCCCGATCCACGTCGATTTCGTGCGCATCGGTGAGCATGCGCAGGTGACTGTCAACATTCCGGTCCGCTTCGTCGAGGAAGAGGAAGCTCCGGGCCTCAAGCGCGGCGGCGTTCTCAACGTCGTCCGTCACGAGCTCGAGCTCATCTGCGACGCTGCGAAGATCCCCGCCGAGATCGTGATTTCGCTCGCCGGCCTCGAGATCGGCGACGCGGTGCACATCAGCCACGTCAACCTTCCCGAGGGCGCGAAGCCGACGATCGACGATCGCGACTTCACCGTCGCCACCGTCGTCGCACCGTCGGCGATGAAGGCGGAAGAGGAAGAGGCCGCGCCGGCTGGCGAGGTCCCGACCGTCGAGGAAGGTGAAGAGGCGGAAGGCGAAGCCGAAGCTGAAGGCGGCGCCGAGGAATAATCCTCGCTTCGTGGAAACAAGGAGCCGCTCGCCCGAAAGGGCGGGCGGTTTCTTTTTGCGCCGCCTCGGCTAGGGAAGCCCGATGCAGATCTGGGCGGGGCTCGGCAATCCGGGGGCGCAATATTCGCTCCATCGCCACAACGTCGGCTTCATGGCGGTCGATGCCATTGCCGAGCTCAACGGATTCGGCCCCTGGACGAAGAAATTCCGGAGCCTCGTTTCCGAGGGCCGGATCGGCCGGCACAAGGTGCTGCTTCTCAAACCGCAGACCTTCATGAACGACAGCGGCGATGCGGTCAGCCAAGCACTTCGCTTCTACAAGCTCGACCTCGATGCCCTCACCGTCTTCCACGACGAGCTCGACCTTGCGCCGATGAAGGTGAAGGTCCGCCTCGGTGGTGGGCTAGCCGGGCATAACGGCCTGCGCTCAATCGACGCGCACCTCGGGCCCGAATTCCGCCGCGTGCGCATCGGCATCGGCCACCCGGGGCCCGGCGAGAAGGAAAAGGTCACGCCGCACGTGCTCGGCAATTACGCCAAGTCGGAAATGGAGCCGCTCGCGCACCTCCTGGCCGCGATCGCCGACGAGGCGAGCTGGCTGGCCGACGGCGACGACGCCCGGTTCATGAGCGAAGTCGCGCTCAGGATGCAGCAGACGGAGTAGCGATCTCGACCGCCGCGGTCTCTTTCATTCCGTGGCGCTTCCGTTCCCGCGCGATCATCTTCTTGAATCGCGGATCATCGCGGAGGCAGTCGAAGTCCGGGTCGGTCACGACGACCTTCAGCATCTTCTTGCCCGCGAGCGCGAGCGTCGGATCGAGAAGACGAAGCGCTTCCTCTTTGTCATCGACATAAGTCGCAAGCACGCACGCGAAATTGTACCGCATGTTGAGATTGTCGGGGTCGATCAGCATCGCCCTTTCGATCCATTCGCGCGCCCTGTCCGCTTCTCCGAGGATCGCATAGCCACCGGCGACGACTCCGAGCGCGGCGCCATTGCTTGGATCCTGCTCAATCGCCTTTTCCGCTTCCGAGACCATCTTGGCGGCGGCTTCGCGGACTTTTTCGGTCTCGCCCTGAGCCTGGTGATAGGTCGCGAGCGTTGCCCAGGCCTGGAAGTCGCTATCCATGACCTCCACCGCCTTTTCGAGATACTTCCTGGCATTAGGCACGTCGCCGCGAATTCGCGCGAAATAGGACGCTTCCTTGTTCACCTCCCAGGAATCCGGCGCGATCTCCAACGCCTTCCTGATCTCCGCCTCGGCTTCGTCATGCTTTCCCTGCTCCTCGAGCCGGCGGACGATCGCGCAATGCGCTTCCGCAACCGTGGGATCGATGGACAAGGCCGTGTGCGCGGCGACGAACCCATCATCGACTTGGCGTGAAAATCCGTACCGCAGGTTTGACTGCGCAATCGCAAGCAGGGCCCAGGCCTGCGCGTAATAAGGATCGATCTGCACGGCGCGGCTGCAGATCCGCATCACGCGTTCCTCGCGCCGGGGATCGCCGTGATTGCCGGTCGCCCAATATTGCCGGGCGAGCAGGTAGAGCTTGTAAGCCTCGACGTTGGTCGTCCCGCGCTGCTCGATCGCCTTCTTTTCTTCGGGAAGGAGCTTCACCTTGAGCGCGGCGACGATGGACTGGCTGATCTCGTCCTGGATTGCGAAGATATCATCGAGATCGCGGTCGTAGCGATCAGCCCACACATGGCCGCCAGTCTCGCCATTGATCAGCTGGGCGGTGATCCGAAGCCGGTTCCCGGCCTTCCGGACGCTTCCTTCGAGAACGTGCGTGACTCCCAGCTTCCGAGCGACGTCGCAAACATCCACCGACCGGCCCTTGAACGTGAACGCGGTGTTTCGCGCCGTCACCTCCAGCGCCGAGACTTTCGACAAATCGGTGGTGATGTCTTCCGAGATGCCGTCACTGAAATATTCCTGCTCGGGATCGCCACTCATGTTGGCGAACGGAAGCACGCAGATGGAGGTGGTTTTGACCGGCGCTTGCGCTTTTGCGGGGCGAACGAGCTCGCGTGTCTCTTCCAGAAGGTCGGCAACGCTCGCGAGAAGCTTCTGCCAGCCGGCGTGATCGCTCTCGCCCGCCCAGCCTTTGAGCGCCGCGCACTGGATTTGGTTGAAAGGCATCGGCGGGATCGTGCCGTCGACGCTCGCCTGCGCCAGAGTCCCGCTCTCGCGCGCGCTGTCCGCTTCGGCCCGCACCCAGTGCGATTTCGCAGCCTCTTCCGACCACAGCACGACGACGGCCTTGGCGGCCTTCAGCCGTTCCTCGATGACCTCGGCATAGCTGCGATGGGCCGGAAGCTCCGCGTCGCGCCAGACGCCGTAGCCGGCGTTGCGCAGCGCATCCTCGACTTGCCTGGCCTGCTCTTCCGAAGAGCGGGCGTAAGACACGAACACGTCCGACATATGCCGGCGCTCCCCAGGTTCGCCGGGAAGCTTACAAGTCCTTGATGGTAAAGAACAGATGCCCGATCAGTTGCCGTCGCCGATCGGCATTCCGGGCGGCACGTCGGGGAGCCGCCTCGGGTCGGCAATGACCTTGTCGAGCGCCTCGCGGTCGCGCAGAAGCGAAGCCAGCCCACGCGCCCAGTCCTGCTGCTGATCGTCGCCGCGCCAGCGCCCCAGCCGCTCCGCAAGCCGGTCCATCCGTCCCGAGAGCTGGAGTTGCACCGTCGGCGACAGCGCCGGATTGCGCTGCACCCGGGCGAGCGCGAGGATCGAAGTGGTCGCGATCCTGCGGCCGACCTCATTGCCTGCACCGGCCAGGCCGCGGTCGAGCAACAGGTCGAAGACCTGCCCCGCCGCCGGGATCGACGAATCCGCGGCATGCTGGACTTCGAGCCGGTTGAGCCTTTCGGGCGCGAGCAGCGAGTTCAGCGTCTGCATCGCCCCGACTTCGGTCGCCTTCAGCGGATCGAACACCGGGCCGCCCGCGGTCGGGATGATCTCGATCTCGGTCTGCCGGTCGGGCCCGCCGCCGAAACCGCTCGACAACAATGGCTGCAACCGCGGCGGAACCGTCAGCTCGGCGGATGAAAGCGTATCGAGCAACGCATAAAGCGCCGCCCATTGGGTGCCGCCCGGAACCGTCTGCGCGACCGCCTGCTCGCCATTCACCGCGTAAGGGAAATTCACCCCGCCCAGCGACTTTGCGGCAGCTTCGACCTGGTAGCGGTCGATCAGCCAGATGGGGACGAAGGCGCGGCGAAGATCCGAGAGCGACTCGCCCGCCGGGATCGCCGCTGTCCCGAACCGTTCGATGGCGACGCGCCGCACCTCCATCATCCGTCGAAGCTCGGCTACGGGGTCCGCGCTGTCGTCCCACAGCGAGCCTTCCGGATGCCCTGCCCCCACCGGCCGCGCATCATTGTCGGCGACAAAGCGAAGCCCCTCCGAACGCGCCTGCGCGAGGATCGGCCGCGCCGCAGCGTCGGTCGGCGCATAGAGCCACTTGACCATGAACCGGTCCCACGGCCCGACGCCGACACCATAAGCGTCACGCAGCGACGGAACGCCATTCTCCAGCTCGATGCGCGGTGCGGGATAATCCATCACCGAGTAGCGGCCCTGCGTGCTGGCCGCGAAATTGTGCGCAAGCCCGATCGCATGGCCGACCTCATGCGCGCCGAGCTGGCGAATACGCGCCAGCGCCGCGGCGATCGGGTCGTTGACGTCGCCGGTTCCGGTCAGCCCCGCCCCGACGAGCGCCTGGAAGATGGTCATGTCCTGCCGCACACGGAGCGAGCCCAGCAGCACCGAGCCTTTGATGATCTCGCCGGTACGCGGGTCGTCGATCGGTTGGCCGTAGGACCAGCCCCGCGTCGCCCGGTCGACCCAGTTGACGACATTGTAGCGGACGTCGAGCGGGTCGGCGCCCTCGGGAAGCACCGCGACCTGGAAGGCGTTCTCGTATCCGGCGGCGTCGAACGCAGACGACCACCAGCTCACGCCCTCGACCAGCGCCGTCCGTACGGGGTCCGGCGCCGCCCGGTCGATGTAAAAGACGATCGGCTTCTTCACCGGCGAACGGGCCGCCGTCGGATCGACCTTCTCCAGCCGGAACCGCCGCGCCAGCTCCACCACCACCGGCTTTCCAAGCGGCGCCGAATAATCGACCTGCTCACGCCCCAGGCTGTACCCGAACGGGTCGGTGCGCGGGACGTAGCCGGGCTCCGGAAGCGCGATCAACGAATGGCGAAGCACCAGGCTCAAAGTGTTCCCGCCGACGATGTTCGAAACTTCGGGCTTGGGGTCGTCCGAGCGGAAGGTGATGCGCGAGGCGAACTCGGCGTTCTTCGGGAACACCTTCACGAAGTTCGGGTCGGCCGCGCTCAGCTCGGGCACGAACTTGAATTCGCCGCCGCCGCCGCGCTTGATCGCTGCCACGACATCGAGGTCGTCGCGGGCGAGAAAGCCGGACAGGTCGACGGTGTAGGACCCGTCGGCGTTCGTCTTGATCACGTCGCCGAGCCACAAGGTGGAGGTCGCGAAGCTGTTGCGCGCCGCGCGCTTCTCGTCGTCGGTCCCGCTGGCGGTGAACTTGCTGTTCTCGACTTCGGCGGCGACCTTCTTCCCCAGCCTGCGGAAGACGAGAATCCGGCTCTCGTTGGCGGTCGCGCGGTCGAGCCCGATCGGCGCCGATCCCAGCCCGGTCTCCAGCTGCGTCAGATAGATGTAGCGCGCCGAAATCCCGTCGGCATCGGGCTTAGGGAAGGTCGCGAGGATCTTGCCGGTGACCGTGTCGGAGTCGACTTTGAGCAGCGGCTTTTCGGCTTGGGCAGTCGCGGGCGTTGCAGGAGCCGCAGCACTGGCCGGAACTGCCAGCGCCATCGCGAGCGCAAACGAAATCGACGAACTCAAAAGACGACGGCGCATGAAGGACCCCCTGCAGGTGCTCCGAAGGCTAATCAGCGCTCCCGAGCCTGTCCACGGGGGTTGCGTGCCGTTCGTCGAAGCCGCAGACCCGCTCGATGCCGACGCGCCAGCTCTTCCCCACAATCCTGTACGAAGCGGAGATTGACTCCAACCTGCTCGGCGAGCTTGCACACTCGATCCGTTCGCTCGCCGCGGACGACGTGGCGGGCCAGCGCTGGAGCAAGGAACATGCCTACGCGGGCTACACCAGCTACGCGTCGCTCAATGATCTTCCGAACCGCGATCCCGCCTTCGCAGACCTGGCAAAGCTCCTAACCCGCCACGCGCGGTCGTTTGCAAAAGAAGCGGGCTGGGAGACGAAACCGAAACTCGACAGCCTCTGGGTCAACCTCCTCAAATCCGGCGGCCACCACAGCGGCCACATCCACCCGCACTCGATCCTTTCCGGTACGCTCTACGTCGAAGTCCCCACAGGCTCCGGCGCGATCCGCTTCGAGGACCCGCGCCTGCCGCTGATGATGGCGGCGCCAACCCGCGACGGCACGTTCGTCACGGTCCAGCCGCGCCCCGGCCTTCTGCTCCTCTGGGAAAGCTGGCTGAGGCACGAAGTCCTGTCAGGCCGCGGCAAGGGCGAGCGACTGAGCATCAGCTTCAACTTCAGCTGAGCCCCCGACGCGCCGTCAGTCGAACAGGATCGTCACCAGCAGCGAACTGTCTTCGAGCGCTTCGACCGAATGCCTTTGTCCGCGGTCGAGATAAATCCAGTCGCCTGCCGACAGCCTGACCCGCTCGGCTGCGTCGAGCATCACGCAGCCCTCGAGGCAGTGGATGGTGGCGTATCCGGGGACTGCGTGCGCCGCGATGACATCGCCTTCACGCAGCACGAGTTGCGCGACCTCGAAGCCATCGGTCTTAACGAGCGCGGCCGTTTTTGCACTTCGATCGTCGACGGACGCGAGGTGAAATCTCTCACCCGGGGCGACATGGTGGAGCGCCATCAGCTTTGCTGCCTGACAGAAATATAGTCCCGCAACCGAAGCTCGAGCTGATCGATCAGGTTCGCGTGGATCGGTGAAAGATGGCCTTCGGCTGCGTCTTCGCCTTGGACGACACAGCAGCAATAGGCCTCGGCAACGGCTTCGCTGGCCGTCTGCCGCAAGTCACGCCAGCCGCGCGCGAGCTTGGCGCGGGCAATTTCGAGCGCCTGTTCGGCTGCTCGTGAGCTGATGGCTTCGCCATATTCCATCACGCGCCCTCCTCTTCTTCTTCGCATGTCACCCCGCGGCGCGAAGGCGGCCGGTCCAGTTGCGGAAGCGGCAATCCTCCGACTGCGGGCGACGAAGGCCACACCGCCGCGACGTCGAGACTATCAACGCCGTCGATCTTTCCGCGAAGCCAGCGCATCATTCCCTCCTTCATTGCGAATGCCTCGCAATAGCAAAGGAGGAGTGGCCGTACCGATACGCAATGTTCCGTAGGCGATGGAGACGGGGCCGCCGTGATCAGGCGGCTCGTGCTATTCGGCCGCCACCGCGGCCGCGCGAGCGCGCGGCTCCTGGATATCGCCGCGCGGCTGGCGCAGCTTCATCAGGAAGTCCCAGCACATCAGGATGGCGCCGAACGAGAAGACGACGTCGCCGGGCAGGCGCATCCACTGCCAGAACAAGGTCTGGTCGTAGAAGGCCTGGCTCCGCGCCCACGCCAGTCCATGCTCGTAGACGGCGTTGAGCTGGGGCCATCCGATCGGGAAGAAGTGGAGGAAAATCCACATCACCAGTCCGAGGTTGTAGCACCAGAAGGCGATGCGCCCGAGCCGCTCGTCGAACACCGCTTCCGGCCCGGCCCGGTAGCGCAGGCAGAAATAGATGAGGCCGAGCGCCAGCAGCCCGAACGCGCCGAACAGCGACGTGTGCGCATGGTTGAGCGTCAGGAACGTCCCGTGCTCGTAGTAATTCACCAGCGGGGCGTTGAGCGTGCCGCCGCCGAAGACTCCGGCGCCGACGAAGTTCCAGAATGCCGAGCCGAGGATGTAGAGGTAGGCGAGCCCGTAATCGAACGCCGCCGCTCCCTTGATCAGCCGGTGCTGCGAGATCGCTTCGAGGATCAGCAGGACGAGCGGAAGCACTTCGATGAAGGAGAACATCGTGCCCAGCGGAACCCACATGCTCGGCCCGCCACCCCAGTAGAGGTGATGGCCGGTGCCGAGGACACCGCCGAGGAAGATCAGGATGAGCTCGAGATAGACCGAACGCTCCGCGAGCTTCCGCGACACGAGCCCCAGCGACATCAGCAGGTAGGCGCTCATCGCAACCGCGAAGAACTCGAAGGATTGCTCGACCCACAAATGCACCACCCACCACCGCCAGAAGTCGGTGATGGTGAAGCTCTTCTCGATCCCGGTGAGCGGGATCATCCCGAAGATGTAGAGAACAGCGACGTTGATCGTCGCCGCCCAGATCAGATGCTCGAGGCGGATGCGCCCGCTCCAGAACTGCTTCGTCGCCTCGACCAAGGTGTCCTTCGTCGGCCACAGCGCGCGGAACATGAGGATGCTCCAGCTCAGCAGCGCGGCGAAGAAGCAGATCTGCCAGAAGCGGCCGAGCTGGATGTACGATAGCCCCTGGTTGCCGAACCAGAACCAGCCTTTGTCGATCACCCCCTGGATGCCCAGGTAATTGCCGACGAGCGCGGCGGCGACCACGAACAGCGATACCCAGAACAATATATCGACGAGGAGCCCCTGCCCCTTCGCCTCCCGGCCCCCGGCAATCGCCGGTGCGAGGAACAGGCCGCTCGCGATCCAGCCCAGCCCGATCCAGATGATCGGTGCCTGGAGGTGGAAGCTCCTCAGGAAATTGAACGGCAGGATGTAATTGAGCTGCACGCCGTAGAAGGTTTCGCGCTCATAATAGGAATGCGCCATGATCGCGCCCGCGCCTTGCGAGGCGAGGAACACCAGGGCGACGACGATGAAATATTTGCCGGTCTTGATCTGGCTCGGCGTTAGCGTCCGGTAGGCCGCGAGCCCGCGCTCCATCGGCTCGTCGTCGGGATGGTCGAGATAGGCTCGGTATAGCCACAGCACGAACCCCATCGCGAAGAAGGTGAAGCAGAAGCTGATCCAGGTCCATTGGAAGGTATTGGTCGTGGGCGTGTTGCCGACCGACGGCTCGAACGGCCAGTTCTCGGTCCACGACGTGTTCGGATGATCGGGCCGCCGCGCGACCGTCGTGATCGCGGAATAGATGATGAAGTCCGCGGTCTGCTTTCGAAGCATCGGGTCGAGGCTTTTGGCCGGAACCCAGCCCGCGGACAGATTCACCGTGTTAAGCTTGGTCGTGAGTTCGCCCTGCAAGCCGCGGACTGCCTCCGCCACGGAATCCGGCAGGACAACGGTCGATTGCGTGAGGTCGATTCCCTGCAGCTGCTTCTGCATCGTTGCGGTGATGGCGGCGTCGGTGAGCGCGCCGGATAGCGTCGCGGGCGGCGGCGTGGTCGGCACCGCCGGCGCCTCGGGCCCGATCTCGGCGAGCGACGTGTTCGCCGGAGCCTTGGTGCTCGGGGGCGTCGCGGGTGAGTTCGCAATGCTTTGCTTGGTCAGCACGCCGAGCCGTACCAGCGTCGAGGCGGTGTAATCCTCCCCGAAATACGACCCCATCCCGTAGATGCTGCCGTAATCCATCAGGTCGGCTTTCTGGAAGCCGCCCTTGCCGGCGACGATGTCGGCATTGGTCATGACAACATTGCCCGCCGTGTCGGTGAACACCTGCGGTTGCGGCGGGGCTTTTTCGTAGGTGAGGACCGTTGCCCAGCCGAGAAGCGCGAAGCAGCCGATCGCTGTGACCAGCAACACCCATTTCAGGATGTTGCTGATCGGATCGACGGATGGTTGGTTGAGATCCGCCTGCTTCGCGCGTTTTGCCATTTTTCGCCCCCGAAATGATGATCCTAACTACTGTAACGGCCGTCAGGTTTCACGCTGCGATTTTCATGCCCTCTTCGTGATACGGAGAAGCCGCGATCTTCGACTTCTCGACGGGCAATCCGCCGAGCTCGCTCGCAAATCCGTGGTTCACGTCGCGGTGGTGGGCCTCGTCGGCGCGCACCACCAGCACCACGTCGCGCAACGTCGCGCTTTCGGGAAGGCCCCAGTAGCGCTTTGCGATTTCCGGCGCGGGCACATTCCTGCTGCGGCCCTCGTCGATCTCCTTGAGGTAATGCGTGTAGCTGAGCACCGCCTCCTCCTCGAAATAGCCGACGACGCGGTGCGCGGTCTTTGAGCTGATCAGGTAGAGCGCGAAGAAGCCGAGGTAGAAGACCCACTGCACGCCGAGGATGACCAGCCGCTCGAACAGGGTCGGCTTCGCGACCTCGATGAATGTCATCAGGTGCATCCGCTCGTTCTCGGCCTCGTCCATCAGCGTGCGGATCCAGCCCTTGTCGTCGCACATGCGGCGCAGGCACTTCAGATGGTTGATCGTCGCTCCGACCATTCCCGGAACCGCCGCAACTGTCTCCAGGACGATCGCGCGATGGCCGTAGCGCTTCGCGAAGAAGGTATCGGCGCAAAAGCGGAGCGCCTTGGTGAATCCGTAAGCGAAGCGGTCGGAGAAGCCTTTCGGCGCATGGTGAACGCTGACATCGACGATTGGCGGGGTCATGGGTCTTTCCTGGTTTCGAACGCCACCCTTGATCGGGTGTGACGGCGATGTAGGAGCGACCACCTCAAACCGAATTCCGTAATGTCCCCTAGTTCGACGCGGCAGGCGAGGTTTCAAATTCCCGCGCCTTCGCCTAGAGCCCGCGCATTCCTTCATTCCCGGAGTATCCATGGGCTTCCGCTGCGGCATTGTCGGCCTGCCGAACGTTGGCAAATCGACGCTTTTCAATGCCTTGACCGAAACCGCCGCGGCGCAGGCGGCGAACTATCCCTTCTGCACGATCGAGCCGAACGTCGGCCGCGTCGCGGTCCCCGATCCGCGCCTCGACAAGATCAAGGCGGTCGCCAAGTCCGCGCAGGAGATCGAGACGCAGATCGAGTTCGTGGATATCGCCGGGCTGGTGCGCGGCGCGTCCAAAGGCGAGGGCCTCGGCAACCAGTTCCTCGCCAACATCCGCGAGGTCGACGCCATCGTCCATGTCCTCCGCTGCTTCGAAGGCGGCGACGTCACCCACGTCGAGGGCCGAGTCGATCCCGTCGCCGACGCCGACGTCGTCGAGACCGAGCTGATGCTCGCCGACCTGGAATCGCTCGAGCGGCGCGTGCCAAACCTCGTTAAGAAAGCGCAGCAGGGCGACAAGGAAGCCAAGATCGAAGCGTCGGTCCTCGGCCAGGCGCTCGAGCTGCTCCGCGCATCCAAGCCGGCGCGGCTGACGCAGCCAAAGGATGTGGAAGAAGCGAAGGCGCTCAGCCGAGCACAGCTCCTCACGGCAAAGCCCGTGCTCTACGTCTGCAATGTCGACGAAGGCGACGCCGCAACCGGCAATGCGCTATCGGAACGCGTCGCGGAAAAAGCCAAGGCCGAGGGCGCCGTCGCGGTCGTCATCTCCGCCGCCATCGAAGCGGAGATCGCCACCCTTCCGGAAGACGAGCGCGAGGCATTCCTGTCCGATCTCGGGCTTCACGAGACCGGCCTCAACCGCATGATCCACGCCGCCTACCAGCTGCTTGGCCTCATCACCTTCTACACCGCGGGTCCCAAGGAGGCTCGCGCCTGGACCGTGCACAAGGGCGCGAAGGCGCCGGAAGCCGCGGGCGAGATCCACACCGACTTCGAGCGCGGCTTCATCCGCGCCGAGACGATCGGCTACGACGACTTCATCGGCTGCGGCGGCGAAGCGGGCGCCCGCGACGCGGGCAAGCTACGCTCCGAAGGCAAGGACTATGTCGTCCAGGACGGCGACGTGATGCTCTTCCGCTTCAACGTCTAGCGGGAACTTACCGCCGCGCTTCGCGCCACAGCCCCCAGGCCAGAAGCAGCGGGATGATCAGTCCCGCCCAGCTCACCCACATCGGGATTGTGTGGTTCCCGACAGTGATCTGGAACTGCGTGGCCAGCCGGTAGGCGTGAACGACAGCCATGATCAGGAAGATGATCGCGGCGATGGTGGTGACCGGTTTGTTGCCCATTGGTCCCTCCCCGTTGGAGGCCGCGAGATTACTACCGTACCGCGCGCTCGGCTAGCGGCAGGGCGACGAGCACCCACAGAAGCCCAAACGCCCAGCCGCCGATGACGTCCGTCGGCCAGTGCACGCCCAGCATCAGCCGGCTGAGGCCGATGCACACCGACAGCAGGAGTGCGACCGCAATGGCCGGATGCCGCCACCGCGTCCGGCCGAAGAGCAGGATCGCGAGCGTCAGGCACAGGATCATCGAATTTGCAGAATGGCCGCTGGGGAAGGATGGTGTGCTGACCGGGACCAGGTGAACCTCATCCTCGGGCCGAAGCCGCGCAACCGCATATTTCTGTGCCTCGACGAGCAACCGGCCGACAGCAATGACGAGGAACGCGATCACCGCCTCCCGCCGCCGCCCGAGCCAGAGGAGCAAAGCGACGGCACCAAGAGCAACCGGAATGGCCACCCACGCCGACCCAAGGCCGGTGAATGCGCGCGCGGTGACGACCAGCGCCGGGTGCCCACCGGCATAGAGCGCCCGCAAGATGTCGTCGTCGGCCGCGCCGGTCCCGACCGTCAGCATCGCCAGCCACAGGATCGCGAGCAGCGTCGACGCGACACTTAGCCGCAGCGACGGCGGCCTCGCGCGTGAGTTCTCGATCATTGCGCCGACAACGCCGCAGCGCCGAAGGCGGCACCTTCCCCGTTAGAAGCGGGCGCCCAGCCGGATCCCGATCGTCCGCGGCCGCCCCGGAAGCACATAAGTCCGGGTGCAGATACTGCAGGCGACGAACCGCGCCAGTTCGTTGCGGTCGTCGAAGATATTCGTGACGAACAGCTCGGCGCTGTACTTGTCCCAGTCATAGCCTGCGAACAGGTCCACCAAAGTCGAGGCGCGGAGCCGGCCGAGGTACGAGTTCGGGTTGATTCCGCCGCCGACGTCCTGCCGGATGTCCGCTGCAGCCGAGCTCTGGTACGAGACCGTGCCCTGAACGTGCGCCTTGCCTGCCCAGATCGGCCAGTTGTAGCGCGCCGTTCCCGTCGCCTTGAACTTCGGCGTGATCGGCAAGCGCGTACCCGACGGAGTGACGACGAAATCCTGCACGTCGTCATCCGGATCCGCCGGATCGTTGACGAACAGGGTGTCGCAATTCTTCGCGGTGTCGAAGCTGACATTGCAGATCGCGCCGCTGGTCTTGGCGTCCGTGTAGGCCGCCGCAGCGGTCAGCGACAGGCCGCTGGCGACGTATGACAAGTCGGTCTCGACGCCGTCGATCTTCGCATTCCGGCCGTTCTGGATGACCGTCAGACTGTTCTCGCCGAGGAAGCTGAACTGGAATTTCTTCCAAACCTGGTGATAGATCGCGCCGTTCCAGGTGAACGGACCGAAGCTCGTTTTCCAGCCGATTTCGTAATTGGTGAGGAAGTCCGCGGCATAGGCCGGAGCGCTCGGTTGCCGGTTAATTCCACCCGGACGGAAGCCGCGCGACCAAGTCGCGTAGAACATCAGATTCTGCTGCGGCTTCCAGCGCGCGCTCAGGCGGTGCGTGAAGCCGTCGCCCTTGCTCCTCCGCGGGACCGCTACGCCGTCGACGACATTGCCGACGTTCGTGCAAGGCGTGCCGGCGACCCCGCCGCTCGCGAACGGCGAATCCTCGTCG
>DATMHP010000164.1:0-4919 GCA_035554875.1 Sphingomicrobium sp. | reverse complement strand
CGAGGGCACGGGCCAACATGACCTGGAAGCCAATGTTCGCCGGCTCGCCGTCCGCCGCGGCCTGCAAATGCTCCACGCCGGAAGCGGGATCGCCGAGGCGGCAGTGGATGAGGCCGAGCAAATGCTGCCAGTTTGCCGACGGCGCCGCCGACACGGCCTCCTCGGCCATGGCCTTCGAGCCGTCGAGGTCGCCCCGCTGGAACGCCTCCAGCGCCTCGGCAAAATCGGGAGCCGTCCGCTCGCTCATCCCGAATAGCCCAGCCGCTCTGCCCAGGGCAGGAGCAAAGGAAGCACCGGTTCGAGCTGCTTTTCGTAGCGCCGCCACCGCCCGCTCGCCTTGTCGCTGAGGGGCTGCACGACCTGGTCGAAGCTCGGCGTGCTTATCGCCCCGCGCGCCTTCGCGGTGGCGCGATGATCGAGCAGTCCGTCCTTCCATTCGAGCCCAAGGAAGTCGACCACCGGCCGGAGCGAACCCTCGGCATCGTCAATGAGCTTTTCGTAGATCACCGTCTCCACGTTGAGCCCGAGCGTCTCGCGGGCGCGGACCCAAAAGGACAGGATCGCGTCATAATATTCGGCCGAGTCGCCGATATCGAGGAAGCAGGCCATCGCATTGTTGAGCGCGAACGCCTGCATGAAACAGCTCAGCACGCAGTCGCAAGGGTGGCGCTGCGCAAAGATAATCCGGAGGTCGGGGAACATCGCGTGCAGGTACGGGATCGCAAGCAGCTTGAGCGGGAGCTTGTCGACGACGAGCCCGCCGTGCTCCTTCGGCAGGTGGAGATCCATCTCGGCGAGATAAGCCTGCCGGGCTTGTTCCAGTTCGGCCGCCGAGCGTTCCGGGAGCGTGGGGATTTTGCCGAGAATGCGCTCGACCGGGTCGATGAACTCGATCTCTTCGAGGACCGTCACGTCGGGATGGCCCATGAGGAAAGTGTCGAGGAGCGTCGTTCCCGAGCGCGGAAAGCCGACGAGCAGCACCGGTGCCAGACCGTCGCCGGGTGGCAGGCGCGTCAGCCGACCCGCCCATTCGGGAGTCAGCGTTTCGGTGAGGCTGCGGACCCATTCCAGCTGCGACTTCGCCGTCCGCCGCCAGCGATCGTAATCCTGGACGGAGCGATTCATCGCCTCGGCTTCGGCGAAGGCAAGTTCGCTGTCGCCCAGCGAATCCGCGATCCGCGCCATCATCCAGTGCCAGCGAAGCGGATCGACGTCCGGGCTTTCGAGCAGCAGGAGGCGCTTCGCCTCGCCGGCGTTGCCGGTTCGCAGCGCTACCGCGGCCGCCGGATAACCGAGACGGTCGCGATCGATGCCCTTCGCTTCGGCGGCGTCGAAAAGCTCGCTGAGCAATTCCATTCGGCTCGTCCGCTCCAGCAGCGCCCCGATCTCGCGAAGGAGCTCGATGTCGATCTCGCCGGACCGGGTTGTGGCAATGTCGAGAAGCCCTTGCCAGTCGCCTGCCCAGTCCTTGCCGGAGACGATGCGGGATGCTTCGTTCACCTGCGCGTCCGCCTCTGCGTTGCGGCCGAGATTGGCGAACAGGCGAGCGAGAACGATGCGGTTGTAGGCGTCGGCGGGCGACGCTTCGACCCATTTGCGAAGCTCGTCCGCGCTCTGGTCGTGACGTCCGCCGCGCGCGAGCGCCCGCGCCAGGCTGCGCTGCAGTTCCAGTTCCTGCGGGTTGAGCCGGGCCGCTTGCTCGAATGCGCGGCTCGCCTCGAGCCAGCGCTCCGCGTCGCTCAAAGCCTCGGCGTAATCGCGCCAGATCCGCCAATCGCCAACACCGGCCGAGCAAAGCCGGGCGAGCGCCTGAAGCGCGAGATCCTTTTGCCCGGCGGTCGCGGCCGCTTCGGCTCTCACATGCCAAAGCGCGAGTTCCGCTGGGGTCGTCCCTTCCGGTGGAATCGCCGCGTCGAGGGCCTCGAGAGCGCGACCTGCATCGACCAACGCCCGCGCCAACATCACTCGGAAGGCGAGATTGCCCGGGTCCGAGTCCGATGCGAGGCGGAGCCAGTCCACGCCCGCTTCGGGATTGCCGAGGCGGCAATGGATCAGCCCGACGAGGTGCTGAAGCTGCGGCGACGGCGATTGCTCGAGGCCGCGTTCCGCAATCTCGCGTGCGCGATCGAGGTCGCCGCCGTTGAAGGCGTCGAGCGCTTGCCTGAATTCGCTTGCCGGAGCGGCGGTCATCGCCCGCGCTTTCAGCGGGCTAAGCGCCGGCGGTCAACTAGCTGGACGTCGATTCCCCGCCGTCGGGATGCATCACCTGCCCCGTCATGTAGCTCGCATCGTCGCACGCGAGGAACAGGAAGGACGGCGCGACCTCGTTCGGCTGGCCAGGACGGCCCATCGGCGAATCCTTGCCGAATTCCTTGACGTCCTCGGGCGGCTGGCCGCCGTAGGGGTTGAGCGGAGTCCAGATCGGCCCCGGCGCGACCGCGTTCACGCGAATCCCATCCTTGACCAGGTTCTTGGCAAGGCTTCGGGTGAAGGCGGTAATCGCGCCTTTTGTCGAGCTGTAGTCGAGAAGATCGGGCGAGCCCTTATACATCGTCACCGACGTGCAGTTGATGATCGCCGCGCCGTTCTTGAGATGCGGCCGGGCGGCCTGGGTCATGAAGAACATGCCGAAGATGTTGGTCTGGAAGGTCCGGCGAAGCTGCTCCTCGGTGATATCCCGAACGTCCTTGTCCGGATGCTGCTCGCCGGCATTGTTGACGAGGACGTCCAGCCTTCCGAATGCGTCGATCGTCTTGCGGACGGCTTCGTCGCAGAATTCCTTGCTGCCGATGTCGCCAGCGATCGTGATGGCGCGGCGGCCTTCCTCCTCGACGATCTGCTTCGATTTCGCAGCGTCCTCATGTTCGCACAGATAGACGATGGCGATGTCCGCGCCCTCGCGAGCGAACAATGCCGCGACCGCCCGCCCGATGCCGCTGTCGGCGCCGGTGACGAGCGCAACCTTGTCCTTGAGGCGGCCCGATCCGGCGTAACGCGGGTGCCAGTCGGGCTTGGGCTCGAGCCGGGCTTCGCTTCCGGGAAGCTGGTCCTCGTGGATCTCCGGAACGAGCACGTCAGTATCTTCGGCCATTCAGCCTCTCCGTGTTGCGTTCTTGGCCTTGGCTTCGGGCTCGCGGTCCGCGGAGGCGCGCGCGGCGCCCGGTCGGCACTCGGCAAACAGGCTCGGGAAATCGAAGTCGTTATGCTTGAGCAGCGTCTCGCGCGTCGCCGCGACACAGGCGGCTTCGGTCGCATAATGGGTCGGGACGGTCATCACCGGCGTGCAGGCGGTCGAGCCGTCCGCGCAGCCCAGGATCGCGATGATGAAGTAACCGGCTTCCATACTGCCCCGCCTTGGTGAGTGTGAGATTCGAAAACCGCCGAAAAATCGAGCGGTTCCAAATGTTTCGCACGGCGAGTTTGCCGGTAGGCCCACGCGTTCTTACCTTGTCGGAATGGCTGGAGCGGCAGACGAAAAGAAAGCGGAGCGCGGGAGCTTCGCGCCGCTCGTCCGATTCCTGCCGATGCTGTGGCCGAAAGGGCAGCGCGAGCTGAAGGCGCGCGTCGTCGCGGCGGTGCTGCTGGTGCTCGCCGGCAAGGCCGCCGTGCTGGCTATGCCCTTCGCCTACAAGGCTGTCATCGACCGGATGTCGGGTAGCGCGACCGCAGCGGCCTTCTCGCTCGTTGCGGCGCTGGTCCTGGCTTATGCCGGGGCGCGCTTTGCGGGGGTGCTGTCGGACAATCTCCGCAATGCGGTGTTCGAGAAGGTCGGGCAGGACGCGGCGCGGCGGCTTGCAGGCCAGGTGTTCCGCCACATCCATTCGCTGTCGCTGCGCTTCCACCTGGAGCGGCGGACGGGGTCCCTGACCAAGATCGTCGAGCGCGGGACCAAGAGCATCGACATGATGCTCTACTTCCTGCTGTTCAACATCGGCCCGACCCTGATCGAGCTGACAGCGACCTGCGTCATCTTCTTCATCAAGTTCGGCGCTGGCCTGGTGGCGGCGACGCTGGCGATGGTCGCGGTCTACATCACCTTCACCCGCCGCGTGACCGAATGGCGAGCGAATCTGCAGCGCGAGATGAACGACGTCGACAACCGCGCCATCGGGCGCGCGGTCGACTCGCTGCTCAATTACGAGACCGTCAAATATTTCGGCGCCGAGGAACGCGAGGCGCGCCGCTACGACGAGGCCGTCGGCCAGTTCGCCCGCGCCACCGTCCGCAACGAGGTTTCGCTCGCGTGGCTCAACATCGGCCAGTCGCTGATCACCAACCTCATGATGGCGGGTGCGATGATCTTCACCGTCTGGGGCTGGACGCAAGGCCGCTTCACGCCGGGCGACGTCGTTTTCATCAACACGATGCTTCTGCAGCTCTTCCGGCCGCTCGACATGCTCGGCTGGGTGTACCGAACGATCCGCCAGGGCCTGATCGACATGGAGGCGATGTTCGACCTGCTCGACACGCCCGCGGAAGTGATCGACGCGCCGGATGCGAAGCCGCTGCAGGTGCGCGGCGGGCATGTGCGGTTCGAGGATGTGCATTTCGGTTACGAGCCGGAACGCGAGATCCTCAAAGGGCTGAGCTTCGACGCGCCTCCGGGAACCCGCCTCGCGATCGTCGGTCCGTCAGGCGCGGGCAAGTCGACCATCGGGCGCCTGCTCTATCGCTTCTACGACCCGACCGGCGGCCGGGTCTGCATCGATGGGCAGGACATCGCCCATGTGACGCAGGCGAGCCTTCGCGACGCGATCGGGATTGTCCCGCAGGACACGGTGCTGTTCAACGACACCATCGGCTACAACATCCAGTACGGCCGCTGGGATGCATCTCCGGAGGAGGTGAGGGAGGCGGCAAACCTTGCTCAGATCGACCGCTTCATCGGCCTCCTGCCGGAGGGCTACGACACGCCGGTG
>DATMHP010000163.1:0-1500 GCA_035554875.1 Sphingomicrobium sp. | reverse complement strand
GCATGGAATCCGCAGGTGTCGGCGACGACCAGGGTGTTCGCTGGAACGCAGAAGCGGGTTGGCGGCGGAAGCCCCAGCGCCTGGAGTTCGTCCGGCCTGATCCTGAACGATCCGCGTTGCGACAGGCGGTCGCCGCCGCTCATGACGTTGATGCTCTTGCGCTTCTCTCATTCGAGGCGGCCTTCCGTCAGGCGATGCGAGCCGGCAACGTACGTCAGGGGCCGGCCCTTCTCTCCCACGTCGGTGAGGAACAGCCACGCCTTGAGCGACGGGTGGAACGTATCCGAATGAAGCTCGAGCTGCGGATCGGACGGACCACTCGCAACGCCGCCGAAGATCGTCTGGATATAATAGAGCGGGGCACTGCGCCTCGTCGCGACATAGGCCATGAGCGAGCGCCACAAACCGCTCTCCAACAATGCGGACAGCGCCGGAATTTTGCTCCGCACCTCCGGTCCGACGGCAATCCGCCGAGTGATCGTATCGCCCTGTTGCTGCGAGCGCGATTCGAAAGCGGTTTCGAAGAGCGCTGCGCGAAGGCTGTCGAATTCCGCCGGAACGAGAACGTCTGGAACGACGACAAAACCGTCCCGCTCGAACTGCTCTCGAAGCCCATCCGGCAGAGCTTTCGCGAGACGCCTTCGCCGCCGCCAGGCAAGCGCGTGTGCTGTCCGAATCCGCCATGCGTGCAGCCCGGCACGATTGAGCCGCACCGAGCCGATGATCGGGTTGTCGGCAAAGGATTTGGCGCCGGTGAAAACGGCCAGCGCCCAAAAAGGCGCACGCCACCAATGAAGCGTCTCGAAAACCGTGGCCAGGACAGACTTCAGTCGCTGCTTGCGGACTTTCCGAGCTGGCTCAAATTGGGGGTTTGCGTTCACGAACGAAGCGGGCTCGGGCAGTCTCATGCCGACATGCGCTCACGGCGCGAGGCGCAGACAGCGCCGATCTCCAGCCGGTCGAGGATCGAGTCCACGAGCACCTGCACCGCGGATTCGCTCGCCAGCCCGCCGCGGACGAGGCAGCGGTCGACCAGCACCCGGCGGAAGGCCTGATAGACTCCGGGCTCGGGCGAGCTCGGCGCCCTCCAGAATGTATCGAGGTGACCCTGATGGGTGAGCCCCGGGATATCGTAGATCGCCTTGCCGACGGTGCAGACCGGGATGTTGCGTTCGAGCGCAAGAGTCGCGGACGTGCTGTTGACGCAGACGAGTCCGCGCGAGCGCTCGACCATGGCGTCGAGATCGCCGCCGTCGACGAAGTGCAGCCGTGATTCGACATTCAGTCGCGCCGCGATCCGGCGAATGAACTTCGGCCAGCTGAAGAAGCTCGGATCGAGAGGATGGGCCTTCAGGAGCAGATGCACGTCCGCCGGCGCGTTGGCCGCGAAGCTCTCGATGACGTAGCTCGCCGCGCTTTGCATGTCCGGGAAGACGGAATGGGACCGAATCTGGAAATCGGTCGAGAGCTGGAGCGGAAAGAGGAAGAAAGGCTTGTCTT
>DATMHP010000162.1:0-23104 GCA_035554875.1 Sphingomicrobium sp. | reverse complement strand
CGTCATCCGAAGCGGCACCGGCCCAAGCCCCAGCTCGCGCCGCATCGAGTTCATAAGATAGCGCCGATAGCTTTCGGGAAGATGGTCGACTCGCGTCCCGAAGACGACGAAGCTCGGCGGCCGCGACTTCACCTGGGTGATGTAGCGCAGCTTGATCCGCTTGCCGCCCGGAGCGGGGGGCGAATTGGCCTCGACCGCCGCTTCGAACCAGCGGTTGAGCTCACCGGTCGGGACCCGCCGCGACCATTGCTCGCGAAGCTCGAATGCCACCCGGAGAAGCTCGTCGATGCCCTTCCCCGTCTTCGCCGACACGGTGAGCACCGGGATATTCTTGATCTGCGCCAGCCCCTCCTCGAGCGCCGCCTTGATCCCGTTGAAGAGGGAGGAAGCATTCTCCGCAACGTCCCACTTGTTGACGGCGATGATCAGCGCCCGGCCCTCCTCGATCACCAACTCGGCGATGCGAAGGTCCTGCGCTTCAAGACCGCGCGTCGCGTCGAGCAGCAGGATCACCACCTCGGCATGCTCCATAGCGCGTCGGGCGTCGGCACTCGACAGCTTTTCCAGCTTCTCGGTGATCTTGGCCCGTTTCCTGAGGCCTGCGGTGTCGACGATCCGCACCGGCTTGCCTTGCCACTCCCAGTCGAGCGTGATCGCGTCGCGAGTGATGCCGGCCTCGGGCCCCGTGATCAGCCGCTCCTCGCCGAGCATCTGATTCACCAGTGTCGACTTGCCCGCGTTCGGCCGGCCCATGATCGCTAGCTTCAGCGGCGCGGCGGAATCCTCGTCCTCCGGCGCTTCTTCCTCCTCTTCGCGCTCGACCAAAGGCCGAAGCGCTTCGAACAGGTCGACGACGCCCTCGCCATGCTCGGCGCTGAGCGGCACTGGATCGCCGAGGCCGAGACGATACGTATCGAGGATCCCCGCCTCCGCGGCGCGGCTTTCGGCCTTGTTGGCGACCACGACGACCGGCGTCTCGCCAGCGCGGAGCCAGCGCGCGATCTCCGCATCGAGCGGGGTCACGCCTTCGCGGGCGTCGATCAGCAACAACGCGACGTCGGCGTCGCGCACCGCCGCCTGCGTTTGCGCGCGCATCCGTCCCGGGAGCGTATGCGGGTCCTCGTCCTCATAGCCGGCGGTGTCGAAGACCCGGAATTCGAGCCCGAGCAGCCTCGCCTCGCCCTCGCGCCGGTCGCGTGTCACGCCCGGCTGGTCGTCGACAAGCGCGAGCTTCTTGCCCACGAGCCTGTTGAACAGGGTCGATTTTCCGACATTGGGTCGGCCGACGATGGCGACGGTGGGCAGCGGCATTGGGCCTCTCTAAGCCCGCGCCGCGAGCCGTCCAGTCTTAGCGGAAAGCGTGAAGCCGTCCGTTGTCGTCGAGAACGTAGAGCGTGTTGTTCGCAACCACCGGCGGCAGGCTGATGCCCGTCTTGACGCTGGTCTGGCCTTCGACGGCACCGTTGTCCGGATTGACGAAGGTGATCGCGCCATTGGTGCTGGTGGTGATCAGCCGTCCGCCGGCAAGGATCGGGCCGGAATAATTGATCGGGCCGCTCTTGCTCTTTTCGTTGCGGAAGTCGTGGAGCTGCGTGATCCAGCGCACCTTTCCGCTCGCCCTGGCGATGGCCATCAGCTTGGCGTCGCTGGTGACGACGAACACCCAGTCGCCGGCTACCCACGGAGTCGCGATGCCGGCGAGGTTCAGCTCCCACATCCGCTGCCCGGTGATAAGCTCCATCGCCACCATGCGGCCGCCCTGGCCGATGGCGATCACCTGACCGTTGTCGATCACCGGATCGGCGTCGATGTCGGACAGCGAGGAAACGCTGGTGCGGATGCTGGTGCGGGCAAGCGCGTCCTGCCACACGACCCGGCCGTTCTCATAGCGGTAGGCGTTGAGCTCGCCCGAAGAGAATCCGGCGACGATCGTGCCCTGCGCATACGCGGGCGAAGCGACGCCAAAGATGCCGGCGATCTCGAGCGCCGCGGCCTGGCTCCAGTTGGTGGTGCCGTCCGCCAGCTTCAGCGAGTAGATCTGATTGTCCTGGCTCATGACGTAGACGGCGTCGCCGGCCACGGTCGGTGAGCCGCGCAGGGGGCCGCCGGGGCGCACCTGCCACGCGATTCCGCCATTGGTCCCATCGAGCGCCGCAACGAAGCCGAGGCCGTTGGTCGCGTAGATGCGGCCATTCGAATAAGCGAGGCCGCCGCCGAACAGCGCCGCTTCGTTGCCCCGCTCGGTCCCGAACTGGGTGCGCCAGATCGCAGCGCCGGTCTGCGCGTCGAACGCGCGCACCGTCGCCAGCGTGTCGATCGTGAAGACTTTTCCGTCGGCGACAACCGGCGCCGCAGCGAGCCGGGCCGAAAGCGACGTGCCCTGGCCGATTGAAGCTTCCCACGCCTGCGTGAGCGATCCACCGAGAGCGACGTGGCCCATCGCCTTGGAGGCGTTGCCGCCCGACTGGCTCCAGGCCGGGTTCACCACCGGCGCCGGAAGGCTCATCGGCAGCGCCGCAGTCGCGGGATCGACTGCGACATCGCTTTCTGCGGCAAGCACCGCGATGCGTTCCCCGAGCACTGGGGTCGATGGCTTCTTGTGGCCGAAGATTCCGCAGCCGCTCGCAGCGATCGCCGCCGCCACGATAATCCCGAATTTCAACTGCCTGACATTCATTCGCTGGTTCCTGCCTGCGCGGGTTGTGCGGCGCTGGCGTCGACGCCGAGCGTTCCTGCAATCTGGACGGCCCTGTTGCGGATCGTTTCCGGGACCTGCTTGTCCGCAGCAATCGCTGCGAAGAGGCGGCCCGCCTGATCCTTATGGCCCTGCTTGATGTAGGCCATCGCGGTAAGCTCGCCGGCCGATCCGAACCAGGGACTGCCCGGCTTGGTCAGCGGCTCGAGCCGGGAGATGACCTCGTCCGGCTTCAGCTTGTCAAACTCCAGCGTGGTCGAGCGCAGCAGCGCCAGGTTCCGATACGGCTCGGGAATACCCTTGTCGTCGGCGATGGCCCGATATTTTGCGAGCGCGGTGTCACGGTCATTGGCGTCGAGCGCTATCGCCGCTTCGGCGAGCAAGGCGAGCGAACGGACGACGTCGCTGCTGGCGTTCTCGAGCGGCTGCAGCCTCTTCTTCGCCGCATCCGTCTTCCCCGACCCGATGTCGTTATAGATCGACATCAGCTCTTCGGACTGGACGCTCGCTTTCTCCTGCTGCTTCTTCTGCCAGTAGAGATAGCCGCCGACGGCAAGAAGGAAGAGCACGACCGCGGCGATCAGCCACTTGCCGTAGCGCTTTGCGAATTGCTCCATCTGGTCCCGGCGAAGGTTCTCGTCGACCTCGCGCAGGAATGCCTCGTTGGGAGTGTCGGGTTCTAAAGCCAAGAACAGCCTCGAGCAGGAAAACGGATGGAATCTACGGCCGCTTCCTTCCCCCGCAGAAGATGAACGGAAGCTGGCGGCGCATCGTCTAGCGGCTGATGCGGCAAAGGCAAAGAGGCGAACGCGATGCGGTCGGGAAAGCTATTTCGGGCGGTAGGTCTGGTCGGCCGACGGGAAGCTCCGCGAGCGCACTTCGTCGGCATAGGTCTGCGCTGCCTTGCCAATCCGCTCCGCCATGTCATCGTAGCGCTTCACGAACCGCGGTGTGCGCTCGAACAGGCCGAGCATGTCCTCGGTGACGAGCACCTGGCCGTCGCATTCGGCCGAGGCGCCGATCCCGATCACCGGGACCGCGACTTCTTTCGAAATGCGGGTCGCGAGCTCTTCCATCACACCTTCGACGACCATGACGAAGGCGCCGGCTTCGGCAACCGCGCGGGCGTCGGCGAGGATCTTCTCGGCCTCGATATCCTCGCGACCGCGCACTCCATAGCCGCCGAGCATGTTCACCGCCTGCGGGGTGAGGCCGACGTGGCCGATCACCGGGATTCCTCGCAGCGTCAGGAAGGCGATCGTTTCCGCCATCGCCTCGCCGCCTTCCAGCTTCACCGCTGCGCAGCCGGTCTCCTTCATGATCCGAGACGCACTCTCGAAGGCGAACTCGGGCGACTGCTCATAGCTTCCGAACGGCATGTCGACGCCGACCAGCGCGTGCCAGCTCCCGCGCACCACGGCGGCACCATGCGCACACATCATGTCGAGGGTGACGGGGATCGTCGACGGAAGTCCGTAGATGACCTGCCCAAGGCTGTCGCCGACCAGCAGCATGTCGCAATGGGGATCGAGAAGCTGCGCCATCCGCATCGTGTAGGCGGTGAGCATCACCAGCGGCTGCTGGGTCTTTCCCTCCGCCTTGCGGGCGCGAATCGACGGGACCGTCATCCGCTTGCCAGGCACCGGCGACGGCGTCGCGCGGCTGGTGCTGGTATCGATCGTGACCTTCGACATGCGCCGGACTTCTACGGTCAGCGGCGGCGGCAGCCAAGCCCGCGCGGTCAACAGCTGGCCGTAACCGGTGGAACTTTCTCCGTTTAACAGCCGTCACGACGGGCAAGTGCGGCGCGAAAGGCGCGCCGTGTTTGAGAAGTGGAGTTTTCCGATGTTCGATCGCCGCCTGGTGGCCGACGTCGCGCTGGCGGCCCTGATTGCGTTTCCGGCCGTGCTGCCCGCGTCGCACAATATGAGAAGCGCAATCGTCCAGAGCGCGCCGCCTGCGCCGGCCGTTCAGATGGCTTACGAGCGGGACGACCTTCGCTCCGTCCTCCGCAACTCCTGAAAATAACGCGTTAACCGCGCGGAGCGGCAATCGCCGCCGCCTACCGCCTCACCGATAACGGCTGAAAACGCCGGAACCGGCTCTTCGCCCAACGGCTAATGCCGCCGCACCTCGGGTGCGTAACGAAAGGACCAAGAATGATGATGCTGAAGCTGATCGCCGCAAGCGCCGCCTTGGCGCTCGGAGCGGGAGCGGCCCTCGCCAGCCAGCCCGACCCCAACCAAAGTGCCACCCCGGACCAGAGCGCCACTCCGGCGACTCCTGCCACCCCATCCGAAGGCGCAACGCCCGCGACCCCGGCCGATCCCTCGACCGGCACCGCCGCAACTCCGGCGGATCCGGCAACGCCTGCCGACCCGGCAACTCCAGCCTCGCCTTCGGCCCAATCGGCCGGCGATGATTCCGCCACGACGGCCACGACGCCCGATCAGCCGCAGAAGCCGGTGAAGAAGGCCAAGAAGAAACCGCACTAATCTCTCGGGCGCGCTTCGGCGCGCCCTCCTTTCCCCCGCCATGCGACTGCAGTTGAGCCTTTCGCGTTCTCGATTACGATGACCGGCAAAACCACGTCGCGCTGGCGCAAGCTCACCAGGTTCATCGGGCCGGGCTTCGTCTCCGGCGCGTCCGGCGACGACCCCGCCGGGATCGCCACTTTCTCGCAGGCCGGCGCCGGCTTCGGCTACGGCATGGGCTGGACTATGCTGTTCAGCTTCCCGCTGATGAGCGCCGTCCAGTATATCAGCGGAAGCATCGGCGCCGCGACCGGCAAGGGCGTCGCGGGCAATCTCAAGGACCGCTACCCGGCCTGGATCCTGCAGACGCTCGCGCTGCTCGTCTTCCTGTCGAACACTATCACGGTCGGCGCCGACATCGGCGCGATGGGCGCCGCGACCGCGCTCCTGATCCCGCTCCAGCCCTTCGTCTTCGTCGTCGCCTACGGCGTGCTGAGCGTGCTCCTGATCTCGTTCCTCAAATACCGGACCTATTCCCGCTACCTGAAATGGCTCGGCCTCAGCCTGCTCGCTTATGTCGCGAGCGCGGCCGCTGCGGGGACCGACTGGCGGGCGGCCCTGACCGGCTTCGTGCTGCCGACCTTCAGCGCCGATCCGAAATGGCTGGCGATTATCGTCGCCATTCTCGGCACCAGCATCAGCCCCTATCTCGTCTTCTGGGAAGCCTCGCAGGAGGTGCAGCGGGAGAAAGACGAGGGCGACAGCCACCATCGCAAGGCGCTCAAGGATCATCCCGTCAGCGGCCGGCATGAGCGGCGGCGCCTGAGGGCAGACACGATCTTCGGAATGGCGGTGTCGCAGCTGGTCGGCGCCTTCATCATCGTCACCTGCGCAGCGACGCTCCATCAGCAGGGGCACACCGACATCAAGAGCGCAGCCGAGGCCGCAGCCGCGCTCGAGCCGATCGCCGGCCGCCTCACGAGCCTGATCTTCGCAGCGGGCATCGTCGGCACCGGCCTTCTCGCCGTCCCGGTCCTCGCCGGGTCGGCCGCTTTCGCTTTAGGCGAGGAATTTGGCTGGAAAGTCGGGCTCGACCTCACGCCCAGGCGCGCCAAGGCTTTCTATGGGATCATCGCGCTCGCGACCGGCCTCGGAATCGCGCTCAATCTCGTCGGCGTGAACGTGATCGACTTCCTGATTGCGAGCGCGATCATCAACGGGATCGTCGAGCTTCCGGTGATCGTGATGATGATGCTGGTGGCGCGCGACCGGAAGGTGATGGGCGATTTCGCGCTCACCTGGCCGTGGCGGATCCTGGGCTGGCTGACGCTTGCAGTCATGGCCGCTGCCGCAGCGGGAATGGCTTTGACGCTCTAGCGAAGCCAGCCGCGCTGGTTCGAATGGCGAGCGAACCAGAAGATCGTCCATGTGATGGCTGCGACGATGACGGCGACGGCAATGTCGTTGGCGGTGACGACATCGCGAAGGCCTGGCACGAGCAGGAGCCCGGCAAGCCAGGCGAGCATCGCGACCAGCGAGATCAGCATCAGCGGCTGCGCCATCTTCCGGCGAAGGAGCAGCATCGCGCTTGCGACGAGGCCCGCGATCGCGCCGAGCCCGAACGCGCTCGTCACCCACAGGGGCTCGGCTTCGAACACGGTGCGCTGGTCGACCGGAAGCGATTGCGGGTTCGTCGCGACATGCAGGCCGTACATCGCGCAGGCGGCGATCATGAACAGCAAGGAAGCGATCGCCCCGATCATGTACCAGCCGGCAATCGGCTGCGGCGAAAAGCGTTGGTCGGTCATTCGCTCCCCTCACTTGGGCGAAACCTGCGCCTCCCGTCGCGCGGGCGCAAGGTCCCGCTTGCCCGCCGCGTCGGGCTGGATGGGAATCTCGATCGTCGCGCGCAGCCCCGGCTTGCAGTCGCCTAGCAGGAGCTCGCCGCCGTGAAGGTGGGCGATGGCCTCGGCGAGCGCGAGGCCCAGCCCCGCCCCCTCCTGCGAGCGGCTCGAATCCAGTCTTCTGAACCGCCGCCGCGCTTCGTCGCGTTCCGCCTCGGGGATTCCGGGCCCGCGGTCGGTGACCGTCAGCGCCACCCGGTCGCCATCGCGAACCGCGGCCAGCCCGATCTCGCCGCCCGACGCGCCATGATTGATCGCATTCTCGATGAGGTTGCTCAGCGCCTGCGCGAGCAATTGGCGGTGGCCGTTCACCATGAGGTCGTCGCGGGTCGGCTGAAGGACGAGACTCGCGCCGGCCTCGTCGGCGACGGGCTCGTACATTTCAGCGAGCTCGGCGACCAGCTGTCCGGCGTCGAACCAGGCGAATTGCTTGCGGCTGGTCAGCGCTTCCGACCGGCCGATTTCCAGGATCGTCGTCAGGATGCGCATCAGCGAATCCGCCTGCTGGATGATTCCGGCGAGCAGTTGTTCGCGCCGCTCGTCCGACGGCGCGCTCAGCGCAGCGTCGGCCGCCGCGCGGATCCGCCCCACCGGCGATCTCAAATCGTGGGCGAGCGCGTCGGTCAGGATCGACAGCTCGTCCATCAGCGTATTGATCCGGTCGAGCATCGCATTGATCTGCCGGGCAAGCGCATCGAACGGGTCGCGGGTGCCGTGCACCGGCACGCGCTGCCGCAGGTCGCCGCTTCCGATGCGGTCCGCGACCCTCGCCACAGCGCGGACGGTCCGGCCGACATAACGGGCGACGATGATTCCGCAGGCAAGCCCCAGAAGCAGCGCCAGCGCCAGTCCGATCCACAGCGACCTCTGCAACGTCTGCCGGAACGCGAGCCCCTCGCCGGCAATGCGCGCACTGATCAGCCAGTGCCCGCCGCGAAGCCGGTGCAGGTAGATCGCCGCCTCGCGCGCGACGCCTTCGTCCTGAAGGCGAACGAGCGCCGGGCGGTAGCCTTCGGATAGATCGGTCTGCACTGCCGCGAAGTCGCCGAACTCCGGCCGCCCGCGCGGATCGAGGATCCCCGCCTTGGCATGAGGATCGTCCGCATCGACATCGTCCATCGCGCTTTGCAGCGCGTCCAGCCCGCCTTCCTGGTAGATGTCCGCGAGGAAGTAGTTCTGGTCGGTGACCTGCCGCCGCAAGGTCGTGAGGCTCTCGTCATAGGTCTGCCAGTGGATGAAGCCGATAACGGCGGCGTTCGAGGCCAGGGCTAGAATGGCCGCGACCAACGCGATGCGGATGCTCGTCGGCATCAGGCGACCGGGCCTTCAGCCCTCGAGCCTGTATCCGGCTCCGCGGACAGTGTGGAGAAGCGGTCGGTCAAATCCCTCCTCGAGCTTGCGCCGAAGACGACTCACATGGACGTCGATGACGTTCGTGCCCGGATCGAAATGATAATCCCAGACCTTCTCGAGGAGCATCGTCCGGGTGACGATCTTGCCTTCGTTGCGCGCGAAATATTCGAGCAGGAGATATTCGCGCGGCTTGAGGTCGATTTTCTTGCCGCCTCGCCGGACGGTTCGCGACATCGGATCGATCTCGAGGTCCGCGACCGTGATCCTCGGGTCGGCGGTGGGGCGAGACTCGTTGCGGCGGAAAAGCGCGTTGGCGCGCGCCGTGAGCTCGGCGAACGAGAAGGGCTTCACCAGATAATCGTCGGATCCGCAGTCGAGTCCTTCGATCCTGTCCCCGACCGATGCCAGCGCCGACAGGATCAGGACCGGCGTCGCGATCTCTGCCGCCCGGAGCGCGCGCAGGACCGCGAGGCCATCGAGCAGCGGCAGCATCCGGTCGAGAATGACGAGGTCGTAGGTCCCGTCGCTTGCCCGGAACAGACCTTCGCGGCCGTCGGTGACATGCTCGACGCTATGGCCTTCCTCGCCGAGGCCGCGCATCAGGTAGGCCGCGGTCTCGCGATCGTCTTCGACTAGGAGGATCTTGCGGCCCATTGTCTCCCGCTGTCCCTTTGCGGCGGCGGAATTGCAACCGCGATGATGAACGGTCAGTGTCCGCCCGGCGTACAGGAGGGACAGACGCCGGGCGGACGGCCGCTCTGATTCAGGCCTTTTTGGCCGCGGTCTTGTGCATGGCGGCCTTATGATGGGTGCTCGCCATGTGCGACGGAGCGCAGCGCCGGTAGGTCCCGTATTTGTGCTTGGCTGCGGCGTGATGCCGGATTTCCTTCGCCTCGGTCTTCACGGATTCGCCTTCGGCTTTCGCCTGCTTGGCGACCGAGGACGTCGCCTTGGTCGTGGTTTTAGTCTGCGCCGCATTTGCAGCGTACATCGGCGTTGCGACCAACGAGATCGCCGCCAGGGTTGCCAGTGCCGTTTTCATCACTGTCTCTCCTCCATGCGCGTGGATGCGCCGGCCACCATTAGGGGAGCGAAGCTCTCACGGCGGTGGATTGGCGATTAAAAGTCTTTCACCCGCGTCGCCTGAATGCCCTCTGCGAGGGAATGGGAATCCGCCCGGCGCACAGAGGGGAGACGCCGGGCGGACTCGCTCCCGCGATTATTTCGACTTCTTCTGATTCGACTTCGCGGTGGTGGTGTTCGTGCCGCCTTTCGCGTTGGTCTTGCCGTTCGTCTTCGCACTGTTGGCCGCGACCTTCTTGCCGGTCTTGTGCGTCGTTTGAGCAGCCGCCGGTTTCGTCGCGGTCTTCGCCGTGGACGCGGCGAGGGCCGGGCTGGCCATCAGGCCGAGCACAGCCATCGATGCAAGAATGCGTTTCATTCCAGGTCTCCTCACCGGCAGGATCGCCGATGGGAGCCGACTAGCGGGTCGAGCTTCGCCGCACGGTGACGGACGAATTAAATGCGGTTCACGTTGCGGCGACAGCCGAACCGAGGCCTTCGATGCAAAGGATCTTCCGGTTGCCGCCGGTGATCTCCTCGTACGCCGCCTCAGCCTCGATCGTCCGCACTCCGGCGCCGGGCGCGACCGCCCTCGCCTGCTCCTCCAGCAGTGCCGGCGGATAGGCCCAGCTCACCGCCTTGACCCGCCGCACCCTGCTGTTCGCGACGAACAGCACATAGGCGCGGCTCGAAGGCGCCATCATCGCGGCGATCCGGCGGAAGAAGGCCGGCACCTCTCCCGGCGGGACGTGCTGAAGCACGGCGTTGGCGAAGATGAAGTCGGGCGCCCATTCACGGATTTGCGCCAGCAGTTGGTCGCCGATGACCCCGAACCGAGGTTTGTTCGAAACGATCAGTTCGGTGGGGAGGAGCCGCAGCCCGGTCTGGATGAAGCTGTCCGTCAGATCCACGCCCCAATAATGGGACGGCGCCAGATAGCGGATCGCGTGCTGGCCAAGGCGCAGGCTCCCGCAGCCGAAGTCGACACAGCGCATGTCGGGCCGCAGCCCCAGGGCGATGATCTGCCGCCAGTTGATGAGACCCCGCCCGGCGAAGGATGCCGCGTTCCAGTCGACCTCGGACGATCCGCGGGTCGCCCAGCCGCGCGAACCGAGGGTCGAATGATGCCGGCCCTTGCGAAGCTTCCGCTCGGCGTCCGCGACGTAGAACTCCGCGAAGCTCCCGTCGGGATGCCGCTTGCTCCACGAACGGAATCGTTGGTCGCATAGCCAGATCGGCACCGCCCGCACTCCTGGCAGGCTCGCCCAATTGAGAATCATCCGGGGAAACGGCATCCCGAGCTCCAGCCCCCTTCGCAGCCGAATCTACAGCATGGCGCCCGGTCCGCACATGAATTCAGGTTAAGAAGGTCAGCCTTCGATGATAACTTCGGTTCCGACCTTGGTCAGCCCGAACAATTTCTCCGCAAAGGGCTTGGGAAGACGGACGCAGCCGTGGCTCGCCGGGTAGCCGGGGTTCGGCCCTGCGTGGAACGCGATTCCGGCATGGTCGTACATCTGCATGTAGGGCATCGGCGCGTTGTCGTATTTGCGCGAGTAGCCGAGCTTCTTCTTCAGGAAGACCTTCCAGAAGCCGAGCGGCGTCTCCTTCCCCTTCTTCCCGCTCGAGATGGTCGAGATTCCGACCAGCTTGTCGCCACGATAGACGTACATGCGCTGGGTCAGCGTATCGATGACGACCTTGGAGTCGCCATCCGTCGGAACGTCGGCGATCCATTTATATTCACCGGGCTTCAGGTGCAGCTGCCCGAACGCGGCGAGCGCGTCCTCGTGCGCCTGCGGGGCATTGCCCTGCGTCCAGCGATAGGGGAGCTCCTGCGGTTCGGGAGCAGGCGGCGGGGCGACGGCGACTCGCCGCGGAGGCGCGGTCGAGCAGCTTGCGAGCAGCGCCGCGGCAACGGCGATTGGGATCCAGTTGGCGATGGTCTTGCGCATCGACCAGTGAAACAGCCGAAGCCGCCGCTCTCGTCAATATATTGGTAAACGCGAATTTAGCGGTTAACCGCCATTTTCTTCCTGTGTTCGGACGTCCTTCGCGAAGCGCGCACTGGTCCGTTCATAGCCGATGCGTTCCCAAAAACGGTGCGCGTCGATTCGCTTCAGGTTGCTGGTAACCTCCACGAGGTGGCAGCCCTTCGCCGCCAACAGCCGCTCCGCCGCGTCGACAAGCTCCGCGCCGATCCCACGTCCTCGCAGGCTTTCCGCGACGACCATCATGGAAATCCGCCCGACCGGCGCAGGACGATGAAGGACAGTCATGGTCGAGGTGCTGAGGCATCCGACCACGCGCCCGTCGAGCTCCGCGACGAGCACTGGCTGCCCGCTCGCTTCGATCAGGCCGAGGCGCGCGGCGACCTCTCCCGCCGAAACCGCGTAGCCGAGCTGATCGACGAGCGCGGCGATCTCCCCCGCATCCGTCGGAATCGCTTCCCGGATCGCGATGCGGCTCACGCTAGCGCGGTTTCAGCATGCTTCCGGGCTTCCACTCCGGCGGCTGCGGCTGGTCGGCGACCCGCTCGACGAGCGCGTAGAAGAAGCGGTTGAAATCGCCGGCCGCTTGGAAATCCATCGGTTGCTTCAGGTCGTCCTGCGGCTTGTGGTAGCCGGTGCGGTACCACTGCCGGTAGATTTGCTCGCTCTTCGATCCCGACTTGTAGCCGAACACGAATCCGGTCGCCGGAATGCCCGCCTGCAGGAACGGCCAGTGGTCGGACCTGCGGAGCAGGTTCCGCTCCGGCTCGGGGTCGGCCTGGACCTCGATGCCGAGGCCGTTCGCCACCGCCCGCACGTCATCGCCGAGCGTCGTGTCGCCGATCGCGTGCACCGTCAGCAGCTTCAGCGGGAAGATCGGCCGCAGCTGGTCGAGGTTGATGTTCCCGGCGATCCGCGACAGCGGCACCGTCGGATGCGCGACGTACCAGCGCGATCCCAGCAACCCCTTCTCCTCGCCGGTCCAAGCCGCGAACAGGATCGGCCGGCGGTAGGCCTCACCGTGCCGCCGCTCCGCCAGCCGGATGAGAAGCGCGACATACGCCGCATCGTCGAGCGTACCGTTGTAGAGCCGGTCGCCGTTCACCGGCTCGCCATAGCCATAGCCGTCGAGATGCGCCGACAATGCGATCGCCTGGTCTGCAAGCTTCGGATCAGAGCCGGGCAGCATCGCCAGCACGTTCGGCGAGCTGATGCCGCGCTGCGCGATCGCGAACGTCGCCGTCAGCCGATCGCGCAACGCAAAGCTCGGAAGCGGCTTCCCCGCGCTGCCCGCGGCGATCAGCGCCGCCGCGTTGCGCCCGCTCCCGCCGAGCAGCTTGCCCAATGACGCCGCATTGAGCGTCATTTTCAGGAACGGATCGGTCTCGGGCTTCTCGTCAGCCAGAGTCACCGTGCGCGCATAGGCATAGGGCCAGCGCGGCGGCTCCACGGTGAAGCCCGGATCGGCGATGGTCAGCATCCCCGCCGCGCCCGCCGTTCGCACTGCCTTCTCCCGCTCCGACGCACTCGGCAGGCCAGCCTTGTGGGTGCCGTGGCAGATGACGATCCGCCCGCGCACGTCTCCAAGCGCCGCAGCGCCGCAATAGCCGCCGTAGCTGAGCGGCGCGGCCACCCGGGCCGGCGTTCCGGCATTGGGCGAAATCGTCAGGTCGTGCAGGAAGCGAAGCGGAGTCTTTCCGGAGTGCAGGGTCGCCGAAGTGACCCGAACCTCGTGCATCGGGACATCCTGGAACCAGCTTCCATTCTCGCCGGCCGGCTTGAGCCCCGCCGCCTCGAATTTCGCCGCCACCAGCTTCGCCGCGCGCAGATAGGCCGCCGACCCTGTGTCGCGCCCCTCCATGCTGTCGTTCGAAAGCTCGGCCGTCGTCCGCCACCAAGCGGCGGTATCGGCGTCCATCTTCGGAGCTGGGGCGGCGCCAATCGTCAGCACCGCCGCAGCAGCAATCGCAAGCGTTAGTCGTCCCACTTCACCGCACCTTCCGGGAATCCATCGCGTTGCACGCGCACCACGCAGAACCGCTGCCCGCTCGGCGCGCGCATCACCACCCAGCGCTCCTTGCGCGTGTCGACGATCGCTCCAAGCTTCTCGAGCCGCGCGACCTCCGCCGGAATATCGTCGGTCTCGATATCGAGATGGATTCGGCTCTCATGATCGACCCGCTGGATCTGGACGCTGATTTCGTTCGGCGGCGTTTCGAGCATGACGTAATTTCCGCGGGTACCGGGATGCTCCGGATCGATCGGCCGGCCCAGCGCTTCGGCCCAGAACTGCGCCGCCGCCTGAATGTCGTCGACGTTGCAGTCGATCAGGATGCCGTTGATCCGCGAGCAGTGCATTCGGCTACTCCCATTCGATGGTTCCGGGTGGCTTCGACGTGAAATCGTAGACGACCCGATTGATGCCCTCGACCTCGTTGACGATGCGCGTCGCGACGCGGCTCAGGAACTCGGCGTCGAACGGATAGATGTCGGCCGTCATTCCGTCGACGCTGGTCACCGCCCGCAGTGCGCAGACGCTGTCGTACGTGCGGTAGTCGCCCATCACGCCCACCGTGCGGACGGGAAGCAGGACCGCGAACGCCTGCCAGATCGCGTTGTACAGCCCGGCGTTGCGGATTTCCTCGAGATAGACGGCGTCGGCCTTGCGGAGGATGTCGCACTTCTCCTTCGTTACCTCCCCGGGGATGCGGATGGCGAGCCCAGGCCCGGGGAACGGGTGCCGGTCGACGAACGCCTCCGGTAGCCCAAGCTCCCGTCCGAGCTCGCGGACCTCGTCCTTGAACAATTCGCGAAGCGGCTCGACGAGCTTCATGTTCATGCGCTCAGGAAGCCCGCCGACATTGTGGTGACTCTTGATCGTGACGCTCGGCCCGCCGGTGAAGCTCACGCTCTCGATCACGTCCGGATAGAGCGTGCCCTGCGCGAGGAAGTCCGCGCCGCCGATCTTCTTCGCCTCCTCCTCGAACACGTTGATGAACTCGGCGCCGATGAACTTGCGCTTCTTCTCGGGGTCGGTGACGCCCTTCAGCCCACCGAGGAAGTCGGCGCTCGCGTCCACATGCACGAGCGGGATGTTGTAGCTGCCCCGGAACAGCGAAACGACCTGCTCCGCTTCGCCCTGCCGCATCAGCCCGTGATCGACGAAGACGCAGGTGAGCTGGTCGCCGATCGCTTCGTGAATCAGGACCGCCGCCACCGCGCTGTCGACTCCGCCCGATAGCCCGCAGATCACCTTGCCGTCGCCGACCTGCTCGCGGATCTCGGCGATCTTGGTGTCGCGGAAGCTGGCCATCGTCCAGTCGCCCGCGCAGCCGCAGATGTGCCGCGCAAAATTAGCGAGCAGCTTGCCGCCGTCGGGCGTGTGCACGACCTCGGGGTGAAACATCAGGCTGTAGCGCTTCGCATCCTCATCTGTCGCGATCGCGAACGGCGCGCCTTCCGATTTCGCGACGACGTCGAAGCCGGGCGCGAGCGTTTCAACGCGGTCGCCGTGGCTCATCCACACCTGGTGGGTCTCGCCGACTTTCCACAGTCCGTCGAACAAAGCCGATGGCGCGACCACCTCGACGAATGCGCGCCCGAATTCCTTCTGGTCCGACGTGACGACCTTGCCGCCCAATTGCTGGTGAAGCGTCTGCTGGCCGTAGCAGATGCCGAGCAGCGGAAGCCCGCTGTCGAACACGACTTGCGGCGCGCGCGGGCTTTCGTGGTGAAGCACCGATGCCGGCCCGCCGGAGAAGATCACGCCCTTCGGCTGAAGCCGCTCAAATGCCTCTTCGGCCGAGTTGAACGGGGCGATTTCGCAATAGACGCCGGCTTCGCGGACGCGCCGCGCAATCAGCTGCGTGACCTGGCTTCCGAAGTCGATGATGAGGATGGAATCTGCGGGGTGGACCGTCATGGCGGGCGCTTAGAGACCCCCTGCCCGCCTGTCCAGATTGGGTGCGGCGCGGTTTGGGTTTATAATGCCATTGCGGACGGGTCGGGGGAGCAGTCATGATCTGCCTGCGCACGCTGCTTTTCGCATCCCTGGCGCTGCCGCTTGCCGCGGCCGCCCAGACGCCGCCCAATCCGCCGACCACACCGACGCCCGCTCCCGCGCCGGAACCCAAATTCAACACGGGCAGCCCGCTCGACGGGATTCGCAACGACGCCTGGTCCACGATCGAGGAGATGAAGGCCGCATACGAGCAATGCGATCCGGCGCGGTACGAACGCGCGCTGGGCGAGCTCCAGCAGCTGCGCCGCAATGCCCGCGCCGCCGCAGCCGCCGCCCGCGGGTCGAGCGAGTTCAGCCGCGTTAAGCCAGAGGAGGCGGACGGCCTCGCCGAGGCCATTCAGTCGATGATCGAGCCGCGCCGCTTCCTTCTCGCCGACCTGAAGCGCGAATGCGCGCGCGGGCACCGGCCCGGCGGCATCGGAACGATTCTCGGGCCAAGCTCCGCGCAACAGCCGACGACTCCCAAACCCGCAACTCCGCCCACTCCGCAGCCCGCCACGGGAACAGCCCCGCCGCCCTGCCCACCACCCCAGCCCCAGCCACAGACCCAGCCCTCGCCTCCCGTCGAAAGTATCCTCGATGAAATTGACGAGATGGAGCGTTGGGAAAAGGAGCAGAAGAAGGCGGCCCGCGAGCGCGCGCAGACCCCGCCGGCCCAGGGCCTCGCCCAGGCGGACGCGCAGGCCATCGCCAGGCAGCAGGCAACCATCGAGAGCTTCGAGGCGGATCTCGCCGAGCTGAAGAAGCTCTTCAAGGAAGGTCGCATTGACGAAGCGCACGAGTTGGTCGACGATCTCGACGAGTGGCTCGACTCGCTCGAGGATCGGCCGACCATTCTCGGTCCCGGCGTGACTCGCCCGAAGGTTCCTGCCGGCCTGATCGACGAGTGGGACCGGCGCATCGACGCCATCCTTGACGAGTTCCTGAAGCTCCCGAAGCGCGGGCTGCAGCTGGATCCCACGTCCTCGCGGATCCTCGATCTCCACAATGGGACTCGCGCGGAGTTGGGCCTGGCGCCGATGCGCTGGGACTACGGCCTTGCCTGCCAGGCGATCTCCTACGGGCCGACGCTCGCGCGCTACGACGCGCCCGTCCACTCGGCGAGAACCGGCCGCGAGACCTCTCGCGAAAACCTGCTGCAGGCGCTCCCGGGAACGCCGGTCGACCGGATGGTCGGCGTCTGGACCGCGGAGCAGAAGCATTTCATCCCGGGCATCTTCCCCAATGTCAGCAGCACCGGGAACTGGGTCGACGTCGGGCACTTCACGCAGATCGCGTGGCCGACGACCACCAGCGTCGGCTGCGGCGTCCAGCGCGGGATCGGCAAGTATGACTGGCTGATCTGCCGCTACGCCCCGCCCGGCAACCGCGACGGAACGCCGCTGTTCACCGACAATGGCACCGGCATGGTGATCGCCGACAACAGCGGAATCGCGCCGCCCAATAGCTCGACTCCGGCCTTCAACCCGCGCGACCTCCCCAGACTCAAGGACGGCGGAGGTATGGAACAGATCGATCCGCCGGCTCCGCCACCTCCTCCGCCGCCGACCGCAGCTGACGCGGCCCCGGGCGGTAATGAAGACAATCATCCTTTGGTCGGCTACGGCGCGGAGGCGTTCATCCGCCATTCCGCAGCCGTCGATTGCGGCGACACCGTCAAGGCGGAGGCCGAGCTCGCCAAGCTCCGCTACGCGCTCGACGAGCTTCGCAAGCGGCTCCGCGCCGCCCGCAAGGCTGGCGCATTCTCGGCGGTGAAACCGGACGACGTGCAGCGGCAGATCAACCTGCTTGAAAGCTTCCTTCGCGCCGCCGAGCAGCGCAAGCCGCGCAACGCCTGCCCGACTCCTCCGCCGCCGCCTTCGCCTCCGCCCTCTCCGCCTCCGCATCCCTTTAAGATATAGTTAAGCAGTTACTTAACTTACTTGACGCCGGTCCTGGCGCGCGATACTTAAGTATATGCTTAACGATTCGCCGAAGCTCGACCGCGCCTTCCAGGCCCTAGCCGACCCCGTCCGGCGCGGAATGCTCGCCCGCCTCTCACGCGGGTCGGCTTCGGTGAGTGACCTCGCCCGGCCGCTCTCGATCAGCCTTCCCGCCGTCCTCCAGCATCTGAAGGCGCTGGAGGCGAGCGGGTTGGTGCGTTCGCAAAAGCGCGGGCGCATCCGCACTGTCCGGCTTGAGCCCAAGGCGCTGTCCGCCGCCGAATCCTGGATCGCCGAGCGGCGCAGGGAATGGGAAGCCCAGCTCGATCGCCTCGAAGACTATGTCGCCAAACTCAAAGCTGACGGAGACCAGTGATGGCCGAAGGCCTCGACCTCGTTCTCGAAAGGACGCTCGACGCGCCGCGCGAACTGGTGTGGAAGGCCCAGACCCGGCCCGAACATCTGAAGCAATGGTTCGCGCCGCGTCCCTATGAGATTACCGAATGCGAGCTGGACCTCAGGCCCGGAGGAATCTTCCGGATCCGCATGACCGGTCCCGACGGATTCGACACCGGCCACGGCGGCGCCGGCTGCGTCCTCGAAGTCGTCGACGGCGAGCGTTTCTCCTGGACCAGCGCGCTCGGCCCCGGTTACCGCCCGGCCGAATTGGGAGAGGGCTGCGAATCCTTCCCGATGACGGCGATCATCACCCTTGCCGATGCAGGCAATGGCAAGACCCTCTACCGCGCCGTCGCGCTCCACAAGAACGGCGCAGATCGCGATACGCATGAAAAGATGGGTTTCCAGGAAGGCTGGGGCACCTGCGCGTCGCAGCTCGAAGAGTTCGCGGGAACGCTCGGCTGATCCATTCCTTGCCGCGATTTGCGGGCGCGGCTAGCCGAGGCTGGTGACTTATGCGGGCGTCGAGCTTGGCGGAACCAAATGCGTCGTCCTGACGGCGAGCGATCCGTCCACGATCGCCGCGCGCGAGCTGATCCCGACCACCACGCCGGAGGAAACGCTTGAGCGGATCGAGCGCACTTTGGTCGATTGGAAAGCAAGCCACGGGTTCGATGCCCTCGGCATCGCCAGTTTCGGCCCGATCGACGTCGATACGAACTCGCCGACATGGGGCACGATCCGCTCGACGCCGAAGCCCGGCTGGGCGAACGTCGATGTCGCCGCGCGGCTGAAGTCCGCAATCGGCACCCGCGTCGCTTTCGACACCGACGTCAACGGCGCCGCCCTCGCCGAGATGCGCTGGGGCTCCGGGCGCGGCCTCGACGATTTCGCTTACATCACCGTCGGAACAGGCATCGGCGTCGGCCTGATCGTCGACGGCAAGGCGACGCGCGGTTTCGGCCATTGCGAGCTCGGCCATATTCGCGCTGCGCGGCTGCCCGGCGACAGCTGGCCCGGCTCCTGCCCCTATCACGGCAATTGCGTCGAAGGGCTCGCCTCCGGCTCCGCACTCGAGACGCGTTACGGCCTCCGCGCCGACGCCATTGCACCCGACGATCCCATCTGGGACTCGGTCGTCTGGACCCTCGCCCAACTCTGCCACGCGATCGTCTGCGCCGCCGCGCCCCGGCGCATTGCCATCGGAGGGGGAGTCATTGCAGCCCAGCCGCAACTGCTCGGGCGAATCCAGTCGAAGCTGGTCGACAGCCTCGGCGGCTTCCTCGAGCTTCCGTCCGACGGCGATTATATCTGCGCACCGGAGCTCGGCACCGACACCGGCCCGCTCGGCGCGATCGCTCTGGCGATGACCGCTAGGCCTTAGCCCCGATCAGAATCCGCGCGCCGTCGCTCTCCAGCCGATCTCCCGGCTCCAGCAGCAGGCACTCGCCCGCGCCCGCAACATCCTCGCCGGACCGGACCTGGCCGTCGAGCGGAAGCACCCACCTCTGCCGGTCGCGAAGGACATTGTCTCCGCTCAGTACCAGGCTGAAGGCAGGCCCCTCGACCAGTACACGATCCTGATCCCCGGCCAGATGCTGGACATTTTCGCCGTACGGCCCCCGCTTCGCCACGGCGATCGACTCGTCGAGATGAAGTTCGCGCGGCCGCCCGTAATCATAGAGCCGGAACGTGACGTCCGAATTCTGCTGGAACTCGAGCAGCGCCAGCCCGCCCCCGATGGCGTGGATCGTCCCCGCCGGGACGTAATAGAAATCGCCCGCCCGCACCTCGCGCCAGTCGAGCAGCTGCTCGATCGACCCGTCAACCGCGGAAGCACGAAGCTCCTCCGCGGACATTTGCCGCGTCAATCCGAGCCCGATGCTCGCACCCGGCTCCGCGTCCAGCACGTACCAGCATTCGTTCTTGCCACCCGGCAGCCCCATAGCGCGAGCCCGCTCATCGTCGGGATGCACCTGCACCGACAGCTTCTCGCTGGTGAACAGATATTTGGCGAGTAGGGGCAAATCCGGCGCCCCTTCGAACCACACCTCGCCGATCCGCTTCCCCTCCGGCGGGTCAAATCCGGCCGGAAGCCGGTCGCGTCCCCACGGCTTTTCGACATAGCGGCGGGCAAGGTTCATCGAAGCGATTCCAATCCGGCTCCCAGCCGCTTCAGCCCCTCGTCGAAATGCTCGGCGGGATAGCCGAAGCCGATCCGGAAATGGTCCGGCATCTCGAACCAGCGGCCCGGAACGACCGCGGCGTCGAACTCCTCGTGTAGGCGATCGTCGAGCCGCTCCGTGTCCCCGCCTGCCCAGCGCGGGAAAGCTGTGATTCCATGCTCGGCTTTCATGCAGTCGAGGTCGTCCCTGCGCTCGACGAACGCATTGAACGCCTCCCGATTGCGCAGCAGCAAGTCCGGCCTGTCGCCCACGACCGCGTCGATATTGTCGAAGGCGATGCAGGCCAGCCGCTCAGCGGGATGCGCCTGGTTGACCCCGAACAGGTCGTTCACCCGCCACATCCGCTCGGCGAGCTCGGGCTCGGCCAGGACCCACCCGCACCGCAGCCCGCTGAGGCCGTAGACCTTCGTCAGGCTGTTGGTGACGACGAACTCGGGGCCGAGGTGCACCGCGCTCCGCCGCGGCGGCACGGCGGCATCAAGATAAGCCTCGTCAACCAGCACCCGCGCGCCGACGCGCCGCGCAACCTTCCCCACCGCGCGAAGCTCGTCCTCCCCCGCCAGAGCGCCGCTCGGATTGTGAAGATTGGTGATCAGGATGACCCGCGTCCGATCTCTGGCCGCCGCCGCGATCCTTTCGACGTCCAGCCGAAACCCGTCCTCCGGCCGGCGGTCGAACCGCGTAACCGTCGCCGCCAGAAAGCTCGCCGCGCCGAGCAGCGGGTCATAAGCCGGCCGCTCGATCAGGACCTCGTCGCCCGGCTCGACCAAAGCCGCGAGCGCGACGAAGTTCGCCATCGAGGTCCCGTCTGCCGCCACGACCTGCTCAAGCCCAACGCCGTAGCGGCGCGCGATCCGCTCCCGAAGCGGCGCGTAGCGCGGGTGGCTTGCGCCATCGAGATCCAGGTCCGCGACGGTGACCGGCAGCGAGTCCATCCGGAATTGCGGCACTTCGCTCCCCGTCAGCGCGAACCGTGCCGGAGCCTTGAACTTCGCCCAGTGCATATAGTCCGACTGCATGACTCTCATGCGCGCGCTCCGCGATTCTTGCTCTGCCAGTAGAGGCAGGCCGGGACGCCCGCGAGGAGGATCGTGTAGCCGATCAGGCTGTTGACCGGACTCGTCCAGACCGTCGCGACGACCACGACCGCGCAGGCGGCGACGAACAGGCCGGTTGTGACCGGATGCAGCGGCGCCTTGAAGAAGACCGGTTGGTCCGGGAACCGCCGCCGGAACACGAACAGGGCCGCACCTGTCAGGCCGAAGAAGATGAAATCGACCGAGACGACGTAGCTCAGGATCTGGCCGTAGGTGCCCGATAAAGCGATCGTCGCAGCCGCCAGCCCCTGCAAGACGATCGCGACGATCGGCACGCGCGTCACCGGATGCACCTTCGCCACGCTTTTGAAGAACAAGCCGTCCTCGGCCATCGCGAAATAAACTCGTGGTGCAGTCAGCATCCCCTGGCTGAGGAACCCAAGTGTCGAGATCGCGATTCCGAGCGCGATCAGGGTCGCGCCGCGCGAGCCCAGTGCGAGGCGCATTACGTCGCTTGCGGGCGTCTTCGATGCCGACAGTCCGGCCGGGCCGAGGACGTGGACGCAGACGAATGCGACCAGGCAATAGAGCAGGATCACGCCGGCAACGCCGAGCAGCAAACCACGGGCGAGGTCGCGCTGGGGATTCTTCATCTCGCCGGCGCAAAAGCTCGCCGTCTGCCAGCCGCCGTAAGCGAACATGACCGGAGTCAGCGCCGCGCCTATCGCCGCGATCCCGTTGTCGGATGGCGCGGCGCTCGGCATCGCAACTGGCGGCGTCGCCGGAGCGAACCACCAGCCGAGCATCACGAGCGCGACGATCGCCGCGATCTTGAGCACCATCAGCCCGCTCTGCACATTGCTTCCCGAACGGACGCCGAAGCAATTGATGACCGTCAGCATCGCCAAAGTGATCACCGCTACCGCCCCTTCCGCCACCGGCATCGGCACCAGCTCGAGGAAATAGCGCGCGAAGGTGATCGCGACCGCCGCCATCCCGCCGGACTGGATCACCAGCAGCAGCGCCCAGCCGTAGAGGAAGGCCGGCATCGGCCCATAGGCATCGCGCAAATAGGCATATTGGCCGCCGACTTCAGGCCGCCGCGCCGCGAGCTCGGCGTAAACGAAGGAGGCGGCAAGCGCGACGAGCCCGCCCGCGACCCATACCCCAACGATCAGCAGCGGCGTCGAGACATGCCGCGCGACTTCCGCCGGATTGACGAAGATTCCCGCGCCGACGATCCCGCCCATGACCAGCATGGTCGCGTCGAAGACGCCGAGCCGGCGCGCGAGGCCGTGCGGGCCTCTTTCGGCGGCCGCGCTCGCGCTCAAATGCGGAGTGCCCCGATTATGGTCACGGCCGTGCTAAGCTCCGGGGCATTGCCAATCATTCCATCAAGACGGCCGGTCCGCAATGACTCGCCAGAGTCTTGGGGCGTTCCGGCCTCGCGGCTGAGCAGCGCTTGCGTCAGGTCGCATCAAAATTATTGCACTTAGCGAACATTGATATTCGTTTGTCAGCCATCGCGTGAGGGGCGCAACTGGCGGCGATGAGCACAATTCCAGCCGATGCGCTCTACCTGGAGCCGGCGGGTGCCGCCGACACGAGCGGCGATCACGCAGACCACAAGCCGGGCTTCTTCGTCCGCTGGTTCATGTCGACGAACCACAAGGACATCGGAACACTTTATCTGATCTTCGCCATCTGCGCCGGGATCATCGGCGGTTCGATTTCCGGCATTATGCGGTGGGAGTTGATGGAGCCCGGGATCCAGGTCCTCAATCGTGCGTGGCCGCTTGGCGCCGGGACCGCCAACTTCGACGAGTGGACCCACCACTGGAACGTCCTCGTCACCGCGCATGGGCTGATCATGATCTTCTTTACCCTGATGCCGGCGATGATGGGCGGCTTCGGCAACTGGTTCGTTCCCTTGATGATCGGCGCGCCCGACATGGCGTTCCCGCGGATGAACAACATCTCCTTCTGGCTGCTCGTCCCGGCCTTCATGCTGCTCCTCGGCTCGACCTTCGTCTTGGGCGGCAGCGGGCTTGGAGCGGGCA
>DATMHP010000161.1:0-8570 GCA_035554875.1 Sphingomicrobium sp. | reverse complement strand
GGCCATGACGTCGGTCGTGAACGACCATGGCACGGCCGTCGCCTCGAAACTACCGCTCGACGGAATTCAGATGGCCGGAAAGACCGGCACGGCGCAGGTCTTCCGTCTCGGCGAGCGTGGCCACCAATCGAATTGGGCTCTGCGCGACCACGCATTGTTCATCGCCTTCGCGCCGGCGGACAAGCCGAAATACGCCATCGGGTGCATCATCGAGCACGGCGGCTTCGGCGCCTCCGCGGCGGCCCCAATCGTCCGCGACACGATGACCTATTTTTTCGACAAGCAAAAAGCGCTGGAGGCCCTCGCACCGCTGGAGCAGCAGTGGGGCGGAACGCTCGCCGAGCGCAATGCGCGCCAGCTTGCGCAGTTCAAGGCCGCGGCGAAGGCCAATCTCACATGATCTCGTCCGCGATCATCCCGCAGCCGCTGGCGAAGCTGCCGTGGCGTTTGCTGTTTCTGGTCATGGCAATCGCGATGATCGGGCTGCTGACGCTCTATTCGGCGGCAGGGGGCTCGGTGAATCCGTGGGCGCTGAAGCAGGCCTTCATCTTCCTCGTTTTCATCACGATCGCGGTCGGCATGTCGTGGATCAAGGAGTCCTCGGTCAAGAATGTGGCATTCCCGCTCTATGCGGTGGTGCTGGTGATGCTGATCCTGGTCGAGTTGCTGGGGTTTGTCGGCAAAGGCGCTCAGCGCTGGCTCGATATCGGACCGATCAGGCTGCAGCCGAGCGAGTTCATGAAGCCGGCAATCGTGCTGGTCCTTGCCCGATTCTATTCGCTGCTTCCGCCCGCGGACATCAAGAAATGGCGGGCGATCTGGCCGGCGGCGCTGCTGCTCGGCGTTCCGGCGGCTCTGATCCTCGTCCAGCCGGACCTCGGGACGGCGGTCATGGTGCTGCTGATCGGCGCAACGGTTATGTTCGTCGCGGGCCTGCCGTGGTGGCTGTTCGCGGGGGCGTTCCTGGCGGTGGCGACGGCGGCGCCGATCGCCTTCACGCTGATGCACGATTATCAGCGCAAGCGCGTGCTCATCTTCCTCAATCCGGAGAGCGATCCGCTGGGGTCCGGCTATCACATCACCCAGTCGAAGATCGCGATCGGATCGGGCGGGATCTTCGGGAAGGGCTACCTCCAGGGCAGCCAGAGCCACCTCGACTACCTTCCCGAGGGCCATACCGACTTCGTCTTCTCGACGATGGTCGAGGAATGGGGATTCGCGGGCGGGCTGGTGCTGATCCTCGCGTTCGCGCTGGTGATCCGCTGGGGGATGCGGGTGAGCCTCAACGCGAAGACGCGCTTCGCCCAGCTCACGGCCGCGGGCCTGTCGGCGACGATCTTCTTCTACGTCTCCATCAACCTGATGATGGTGATGGGCCTTGCGCCCGTCGTCGGCGTGCCGCTGCCGCTCGTCAGTTACGGCGGGTCGGCGGTGATGACGGTCATGCTGTGCATCGGTTTGCTGATGGCGCTGGAGCGGCAGCAGCGCACCGGATCGGGAATTTCGACGCTTCGAGTGCCGGCTTGAAGGATCGCCGGTTGCGCCCCACTTTAGCCCATGCTACCGGCGCGCCGCGCATGGCGGTGATACCGTCTCCAGCGCCTTTCGCAGATCGTGTGGACGCATAGCTCAGTTGGTAGAGCAGCTGACTCTTAATCAGCGGGTCCTAGGTTCGAGCCCTAGTGCGTCCACCACCTTAATTTTCAATGACTTATCTCAGTTACTTACCACGAGGCGGAGCCTTGGACCGGCCCCGCTGTGGCCATTTTTGTGATTCGCCCGATCCCGGTTTTCCGCCGTCGCCGGTAATTCCGGCCCTGTGACCGGAAAAATCAGCTGGTCGGCGTAGGGCGCCAGATGCTTCACCGACATGTGCGCATAACGCCGCACCATCGCTTCAGACTTCCAGCCCCCGAGCTCCTGGAGAACCCAGGTCGGCACGTCATTCTGCCTTAGCCAGGTCGCCCAGGTGTGGCGAAGATCGTGCCAGCGGAAATCCCTGATCCCGCACGCCTTCAACGCCGCACGCCAGGTCCTGGTGTTCGCACTTCGAAGCGGCCGGCCACGGTACGTGAACACAGCCCTCCGGTGCTTGCCAAGCTGACGCTCGAGAACGCCAAGGGCGACCCTGTTGAGCGGGACTCCAAGAGCCTCGCCGTTCTTGGTGTCGCCCTCCCCGATCGTCGCGACCCGCCGCTCGAAATCGACGCGGTCCCAGGTGAGATCGAGGATGTTGCGCTGCCTGAGGCCAGTGGCCAGTGCGAACAGCACAACCTCGCGCTGGTGAACCGGAAGCTTCTCGAGGAGCGCCTCGGCCTGGGGCCTGGTCAGATAGCGGACCCGGACCTTGCCGCCCTTCGAATAGGTCCTGAACGCGGGCATGGTCTCGATCCACTCCCACTCCCGCATCGCCTTCCGGAAAATGGCGCGGATGAGCGCCACATACAGGTCCTTCGTGCGATCCGAGCGCCTTGCGAGCCCTCTCGAGACCAGCCGGTCGATCAGTTCCCGGCTCACCTGGTCAAGAGTCCTGCCCCTCAGGTGCCTCGTGAACCACCGGATCCGGGTCACGTCGTCCCGATAGGACTTCTTGTGAGCCTTTTCCCTGAGCCACCGCAAAGCCGCTTCGTCCCAGGTCCGCTTCGGCTTCTTCCCGAGATAGGCAAGATCCCACAGCTCGGCCTTCAGGCGATCGTGATATTCCTGGGCCTTGCGCCTGTCGGATGTCCGCGCCGAACGTCTGAGGAGCGTTCCGTCAGGTGCCGTGAGCTTGACGTAATAAATTCCTGCACGGTTCCAGAGTGCCATATTGCCTCCTTTTCCAAGGCACCCAGCTGCACCCGCGCGGCGTCAGGATATGCTGCGTGAATCCGGACAACAAGACCGCCTTTGAGGAACTGCCGGCCGCGGCCGGCCCTGGCTCGGGACAGGAGGCCGCGCCGTACCTGCGTCCGGATCCTGCTGGGTGGACGCCTGCGAGCATCGCAGCCTTGCGGACCGTCGGGAACGCCGGGCCGTCACTCGTTTGCGGCGGGGATTGCGGGAGCGGCATGAGTGAAGCCGGCTATTTCGAATTAGGAGCGCAATTCGGGAAATTGCTTTTCCGGCGCACTATCGCGCATTTGGCTATTATTGAATTTGCGCAGGTTTAGAGTCGCAACCGAGAGCGCGCTGTCCGTTTGCGGTATTTTTCGGACCGATAAAAAGTCGTGTTAATTCTGTCCGAAATTTGTATACATTTTTCGGACAGGAATAATGCAGGATTTAAAAGACCTCATAATTTCCCGCATAAAAGGCGGCCCGCAAAATAGCGTATGGACTGCAGCGGATTTTCTCGACCTCGGCAGCCGTGACGCCGTCGACAAGGCGCTGCAGAGGCTGATCGCAAGCAACGAGATACGCAGGATCGATCGCGGGCTTTATGACAGGCCCGGAGACAATCCACTCACCAAGAGGAGCAATCCGCCCGATCCGCGACGCGTCATCGATGCGGTCGCGCGGAGAGACCAGATCCGCATTCTCGTAGATGGTATCACGGCGGCCAACGATCTCGGCCTGACCAACGCCGTTCCGGCGAAGATCGTCGTCCATACCGACGCGCGGCTCCGCCCAATCAAGCTTGGCAACCTGACGATCAGCTTCAAACCGACGGCTCCAAGCAAGCTCTTCTGGGCCGGTCGGCCGGCGATGCGAACGGTACAAGCGCTCCACTGGCTTCGCGATGTCCTCGGCGACCCCGAAGAAAATCGTAGGGTAACGAACACCCTTCGACGTCTGTTCGAGAATGGCGAGGCCGGCAGGAACATCAGCGAGGATTTGCGCGAGGGTCTCAGCTCCCTTCCTAGCTGGATGCAAGACTTCCTGCGGCCGCTTTTGGGAAATGAAACAGAAATTGCATGAACTCCAAATTCCATGAGGTGATGGGCGCCAGCATGGACGCGCGCGCGGGCTTGTTCCGAACAACCGGCGAGCGGCTGGGTACAACGGCGCAGAATATCGAGAAGGACTTTTGGGTCTGCTGGGTTCTGGACGCCCTCTTCAACGGCCGGACAAAAGGTCCACGCCTGCTCTTCAAGGGCGGAACCTCTCTTTTCGAAGGGCTTCGGGCTAATACAGCGCTTCTCCGAAGACGTCGATGTCACCGTTTTCCGTGATGATCTCGGACAAGCCTATTCATTCGAGCAGCTCGAAGCGATGAGCCGCAAGAAGCGCGACCGCGCTCTCGACGACATCAAGGCTGCGTGCGAGCAGTACATCAACGGCGAGCTACAGGACCGGTAAAGGAACTCGCAGCGGCGCTTGCTAGTCGGACCGGCATCCCTGCTGACCAGCTCGTCGTTCAGCCCAATCCTGCCGACAGCCAATCCCTCCTGGTAAGGTACCCAACGGCTACTCCGGACGATGACTACATAGAAAAGATCGTGAAAATCGAATCGGGAGCCAAGTCCGCGCTCGACCCGAACTCAGTTCGCACGATCGTTCCGTACTGCAGCGAGGACATTCCCGACCTCGATCTTGCCGTGCATAACGTTACCGTCGTCGACGCCGAGCGGACCTTCTGGGACAAGGTGGTGATCCTCCACGGTCGCAGGCGCTGGTTCGAGATTCGCGGCAATCTCCTGGGCGGAGGTCATCGCGTCTCGCGGCATTATTATGACGTACACGAGCTGATGAACTCGGATGTGGGCAAGCGGGCGACCAAGGACCTGAACCTCGGCGCAGACTGCGTGAACCACGCCCGCATGTTCTTCAACCGCCCGGCATTTGATCTCGAAAGCGCCCATCCTCCAAGCTTCGTGCTGACCCCGGAGGGCGACATGTATGACGAACTCCGCCGCGATTACGCGGCGATGGCCGGAATGATCTTCGGGAATGCGCCGCCTTTCGAGGCGATCGTCGAAAGCGTGGTCGACCTTGAGCACGCGATCAACGCCGACGTCGCCGGCGGCTAGCCGCCACTCTGTTCCGGTCCCCTCCGCGTCCGGGCGAATGCGCGGTCGCCGGCCAGAAGGACTTCGGGCATCACTCTGTACTGGGCGCGGGCGGTGATGGAGCGAACGTGCCGACTTTCCGACCGAAGCTTCTCCATTTCTGAATATATTTGAACCAAGCGGCGAGTGGGGATTAGACTTTCCGTCTGCTCGGTCGTCTGGGCCGCCGGTGCAAGCGCGTGAGAAGCCTGCACTGCGGCGCGAGGCAGGAAAGAACGCTGTGGTTGCGGTGGCCTTGGACCATCTTCCGCGGCGTTGCGGAAGGCCGCGCGGGGGGATGTTCAATCGCGTAGAAGAATTTGTCAGGGACATACGGCAGCTCGCCAGCGAGGACGATCTCGCCGAGGCGATCGGTGCCATCGCAAGGGACCTCGGCTTCCGCTATTTCGCGCTCGCCGACCATGTCGACGCGCGGCGCTCGGCAAGCGCAATCCGGATTCACAACTATCCGGCCGGATGGGCCGAGTGGTTCGATGAACACCAGCTCGGCGCGACCGACCCGGTCCACCGGGCAAGCAATCTGACGAGCGTGGGCTTCACCTGGTCGAAGCTCCCCGACATGCTCGCGCTCACCGCGGGGGACCGGCGAGTGCTCGATCTCGCTCGCCGCGAAGGCATCGGAGAGGGTTTCACTGTGCCTGCGCATGTCCCCGGGGAAACCCATGGCTCCTGCTCGTTCGCCTGCGCCGCGGGCGAGCCCATCGCTGCAGAGCACCTCCCCCTCCTCCAGCTGGTTGGCGCCTATGCCTTCGAGGCCGCGAGGCGGATGCGGCGGATGCGGCTCGACCCGCGGCCTGTGCGGCTCACCGACCGCCAGCGCGAATGCGTCATGTGGGCGGCCCGCGGAAAATCGGACTGGGAGATCGCGCAGGTGCTCGGAGTCACCGAGGCGACCGTCGGCGAACACCTGCGCAACGCCTATGAGCGGTACGGTGTCGGCAAGAGGACCCTGGTTGTGGTCCACGCCTTGTTCGACGGGACCATCGGCTTCCTCGACGTTCTCCGGCGCTGATACCCTGCGAACGTGTAATTCCGCCCGGCGCCGCGCCCGGCGATGCTTGCTCCTCCGATCAAGGAGGAGCGGCACCTACAATGCTGATCGTGGAAACCGGGCATTCGGCCTCGCCGGGCGACCTGACGCTTCGCGCAATGTTCGAGGATCGCAAGAGAGTCTTCGTCGACCTGTTGGGGTGGGACGTTCCGGTCCTCGACGGCCGCTTCGAGCTCGACCAGTTCGACAATGAGGCGGCGACCTACATCATCATCGCCGACGAGGCCGGCGATCACCTGGGATCGGCGCGGCTCCTTCCGACCGACCGCCCCCATATCCTTGGAACCTTGTTCCGGGACCTGTGCGCCTCCCCGCCTCCGGTCGGCCCGGGGATCATGGAAATCACACGCTTCTGCCTGTCGCGGCGCCGCAGGGCCGCGGAGCGGCTGCAGACCCGCAACCAGCTGGTGAGCGCCCTCGCCTGGTATGCGCTCGACGCCGGCATCCGCACCTACACCGGGGTCGCGGAAATCCGCTGGCTCCAGCAGATCCTTGCGTTCGGATGGGATTGCCGGCCGCTTGGCGTGCCGGTCCGCTACGACTGCGGCACGCTCGGGGCGCTCGCCATCGAGATCAGCGGCGAGACGCCTTCGCTTCTTGCGGCAAACTCCATCTGGCAGCCGCCCGGCGACCCGGCGACCCTCGTTCCGCAGGCAGCCTGAAGGAGATCGCCAATGTGCAATGCCCAGCCCGGATTCGCGCCCCAGGCCCAGCGCTGGACCGAAACCCTGCTCGACCAGGGGTGGTGCGTGATTCCCAACCTGCTGTCGCCGGACGCGATCCGGTCCCTGGACACGGACCTCGCGGCCGATTTCGCCGAGACCCCCTTCTGCGAGGGCGGCTTCTACGGCTCGCGGACGAAGCGCTTCGGCCGGCTTCTCACGCGCTCGCCGCTGGCGAAGAGGATCGTCGAGCATCCGCTGGTGCTCGGGATCGCCCGCAACGTGCTTTCGCCATGGTGCGACACCCTCCAGCTCAACCTGACGCAGGGCCTCGCGCTTCACCCGGGTGCGCCGCCCCAGCTCCCCCATCGCGACCAGGACATGTGGCGCGGAACCATCGGCGAGAGAGAATATCTGGTCAACGTGATGTGGCCGTTCACGCCTTACACCGAAGCAAACGGAGCGACATTGATCTGGCCCCACAGCCACGGCCGGCGGGCGCTCGACCCGGAACCGCCCGGCGGCCAGTTCGCAGCCGAGCTCGAGCCCGGCTCCGCGCTGCTGTTCCTCGGATCGACGCTCCACGGCGCAGGCGGGAATTCGAGCGACGAGGTCCGGCGCGGGGCGATCGTCAGCTACTGCCTCGGCTGGCTCAAGCCGTACGAGAACCAGTGGCTCGCTTATCCTCCGGCAATCGCCCGGACCTTCTCGCCGGACCTTGCAGCGCTCGTCGGCTACGCCCAGCACCGCCCGAACCTCGGCAATTACGAGGGCGAATGCCCTTCGATCCTCCTGCGCGACCATGTCCCCGAGAGAATCCCGGCCCGCGACGCGCTTCGGCCGGACCAGGAGGAGCTGCTCGAGCGCTTCGTCCGGCAACAGCAGTGGCCTGCAGCGGGGCATGCGGGCGCCAATGCGGCGTGATGGCCCGGCCCGGAACCTTCGAACGGGTCTATGCGGCGATCAAGGAGCAGCTTCGCCGCGGCTCCTACCGTCCCGGCGAGCGGCTGGAGCCCGCGCTCCTTTCCGAGCAGCATAATGCGAGCGTCACTCCGGTCAGGGACGCGCTTCACCGACTCACCGGCGAACGCCTGGTCGAGGCCCCGCGCCACGAGGGCTTCCGGGTCCCGGTCCTGACGGAGGGAATGCTCCGCCATCTCTATGCCTGGCACCGCGACCTTCTGGTCCTGGCGGTCCTCAACCGCCGTCCGCCGCCGAGGCTCGAGACCGGAGCGATCGCCGAGCGGGAGGGCTTCGAACGCCAGAACGCGCTTTTCCTGGAGCTTGTCCGGATGACCGGGAACCCGGAGCATGTGTCGGCATTCGGCGGACTGGCCGAGCGGCTCGAGCCGGTCCAACGCCTGGCCTCGGAGGCGCTCGATGCAATCGAGCAGGAGACCGACGACATCCTTGCAGCGCTCGGCGCGAACGACAGCAGGCGGTTGCGCCGCGCCCTCGTCCGCTATCACCGCCGCCGGATGCAGATCGCTCCCGACCTGGTCGAACGGCTCTATTCCGAAGGCAGCGCGGCGGGCGCGCCGCGCTGATGCCGGACAGGATGCTGGCGCCGATCGTCACGCCAACCGCCCCAGGGCAGTGCCGCCGAACCGCAGGGGGAAACGCCGGCGGTTGATTTGAAGCCGGCCCTGGCGCACAGTGGCCACGCAGCCCGGGTTTGCCGGCGGCGGGCTGTTGGATCGACCGCCAGGCATCACAAGCGGCCGGCCGCCAGGGTCGGACGAAATCAGCCAGGATATCCAGCCCGGCACCGGGATGAGCTTCGGTGCGTGCTCCTGCTTCACTCTTCGCCGCGGCCGCTTCCGCCGCCGCGGCTTCGTGAAATGTCCGGATGCGGCCAGATTGGCG
>DATMHP010000160.1:0-5881 GCA_035554875.1 Sphingomicrobium sp. | reverse complement strand
GGAAGTCGAGGAGGACGGGGCCTTGTGCGACCGCTGCGAGGAGTTTGTTGATGCATGAGCGGACGTTCGCCTTCTCGATCGCGCTGGTGATCTTCGCCCTGGACCAGCTGGCGAAGTGGATCGTGTCGGGTCCGCTGCGTCTGCAGGAAGTCATGCAGATCTACATCGTGCCCTTCTTCAACCTGACGTGGACGGAGAATAACGGCATCTCGCTCGGCCTGCTTAACGCCGAGACCGCGGTCGGACGGTGGATGCTGGTCGCGCTGACCAGCGCCATCGCCATCGGCGTCGCCATCTGGATCGGACGCGAGAAGCACCGTTGGGACCAGGCGGCGCTCGGCATGATCCTGGGCGGAGCGCTGGGCAATATCCTCGACCGGGTGCGCCACGGCTTCGTGGTCGATTTCGCCGACCTTCACTTCGGGACGTTCCGCCCCTTTTTGGTCTTCAATGTCGGCGATGCAGCGATTAGCATCGGCGTCGTCATCCTGTTAGTGCGCGCGTTCCTGATCAAAGACGAGCACAAGAAGCTGCCCAAGGAGTCCGTCGAAAATGCGTAAGAGCCTTACTCTCATTCTGATCCCGGCGATTGCGCTCGGCGGCTGTGCCGTTTTCAAGCACAAGGCGTCGACGCCCGACGAATTCGCGGTCGCGCGCAACGCGCCGCTGGTGATCCCGCCCGATTATTCGCTGACTCCGCCGGTTGCCGGAACCGCGACCGCGAGCCCGCAGGACGCGCAGCAGCAGGCGGTCGAGGCGCTCTTCGGCGGTCCGGCGCCGCGCCCGCCGTCGGAATCGATGCTGCTCGACGAAGCTGGACGCGACCGCGTCGCGCTCGGCGTCCGCTCGACCGCCGGCGACCCGAGCACGAACGTCGTCGACATGGGTGCGACGACGCAGGCGATCATCGCAGCGCCGCAAAGCGACAGCCAGGTCGCTTCGGCCCAGGTTCCTTAAAAGGCGAGAGCGCGGGGGAAGCATCCGAATGGCCGAAGAAACCCTCTCCACTCGCCTCGTCGAAATCGAGTCGATGCTCGATCGGTCGCGGCGCCGCTTCGAGGAAGGCTCGCGCCTGGTCGAGGAAGCTCACCAGGCCCTCGCAGAGATCCAGCAGGCGCTGATCGGCTCGCCCGCCAGCGTTTCGCGCGAGCAGAGCGACGAAGCCGCGTCCAAGCTCGTCGCGTCACTGCGCGCGTCGGGCGGCGAAATGCCCGAGACGCTTTGCGGGGGGCGCCTGTCGGTCGACCAGGTGCAGCGGCTCATCCGCATCGACGGTCATCCGATCGGGATCACCGAGATGGAATATCGAGTGCTCGAGCTGCTCGCTTTCGCGCGCAACAATGTCGTCACCCGGGCGATGCTGCTGAAACATCTCTATCGCCGCGCCGACGACCAGCCGCAGCCGAAGATCATCGACGTCTTCATCTCCAAGCTCAGGAAGAAGCTTCGCAGCGCGTCGGGCGGAGCCGAGTTCATCGAGACGATCCCGCAGCGCGGCTGGATCCTGCGCGACATCGGCCCGGAGAGCGGGGCTTAAGACTTTCTTAGGCACGCCCGTTCAACAACGGGCACCATGTTGCACCTGTTCGCCCAAGCCCCTGCCCCGCAACCGGCAGAGCGGCTGCACCCGGAACCCGTCACTCGCCTCGCGAGCCTTCGCAACGCGCTTCGCGTGGTGGACGAGTTCGGCGGCGGGCCGGCTGACGATCACGACGACCAGATATCGGTGCGGTGGGAGAGCGCGGACGAAGCAGCCAAGCGCTGCTTCGACCGCCGCTCGGCCGAGCTGGTCGCGGTGGCGACAGCCGGCCTCGAAGCGGTGTCCTTCCAGCGCGAGCAGGGACTGGACGCGAGCGTCACGGCGCTTCGGGTCATTGCCGACGAACTGAAGACCGGCCTTACCGACCTACAGCGAATCCTAAGCCGCTAGGCGGGACCTAGCGCTTTCGGGGTCGCGGGGTCTGCGCCCCACTCGCTCCAGCTTCCGTCGTAGAGCTTCGCGTCGTCATTGCCGAGCAAATGCGCGGCGAAGAGGAGCGCGTTGGCCGTCACGCCCGAGCCGCAGCTGGCGACGAACGGCTGGGCCGCATCCGCTCCGGCGTGGTCGAAGAGGCGCTCCAATTCCTCGCGACTCTTGAAGGTCCCGTCCTCATTGTAGATCGCCGAGAAAGGCACGTTGCGAGCGCCGGGGATATGGCCGGCGGCAACGCCGGGACGCGGATCCGCTTCGATGCCTTCGAAGCGCGCTGGGCCGCGGGCGTCGACGAGCGGGAGCGCGATCCCACCGAGGATCTGCTGCTTGGTCACGACTTCCTCCGGGCGCTCCGCAGCCTCGAACCTCACATCGCGCGGCTGCGGCTCGCCGGCTTCGACTGGGCGACCCTCGGCGGTCCATTTCTGGAAGCCTCCGTCGAGGATCGCGACATCGCGAACGCCGAAGTGGCGGAACATGAACCAGCCACGCGCGGCGGTGCGGATCGGCGAATTGTCATAGACGACGATGCGGTCGCCGCTGCCGATGCCGATGCGCTCCATTGCGGCAGCAAAGTCCTGGGCGCTGGGGAGCATGTGCGGGGCGGGATTGGATGAATCGCGGACCTCGTCGATGTCGAGGAAACGGGCACCGGGGATGTGGGCGCCGAGATATTCTTCGCGGCCGTTGCGGCCGCTGGCCGGCATGAACCAGCTGGCATCGACGATGGTGAGGCCGGGCTCGCCGAGATGGTCGGCCAGCCATTGAGTTGAGACGAGCGATTCCATTTACCGAAGATAGGCGTCAGAACGCCAAAATGAACACCCAGGAGATCAAGCTCGACCCCAGCTGGCTCGCCCCGCTGCGCGGCGAATTCGAGCGGCCGTACATGAGCGAGCTGAAGCGCTTCCTGATGGCGGAGCGGGAAAAGGGGCGGACCATCTTCCCGCGGGCCTCGAACTGGTTTCGGGCGCTCAACCTCACGCCGCTGGACAAGGTGCGCGTCGTGATCCTCGGGCAGGACCCCTATCACGGGCCCGGGCAGGCGCACGGCCTGTGCTTCTCGGTGATGCCGGGCGTCCGCCCGCCGCCGAGCCTGATCAACATCTTCAAGGAAATGCAGAGCGACCTCGGCGTGTCGCCCAGCAGTCACGGCTTCCTCGAGCATTGGGCGAGCCAGGGCGTGCTCCTGCTCAACAGCGTGTTGACCGTGGAGATGGGCCAAGCCGCGTCGCATCGCGAGAAGGGCTGGGAGCGGTTCACGGACGCGGTGGTGCGGCTGGTGAACGCCAAGCCCGATCCGGTCGTCTTCATGCTGTGGGGCAGCTACGCACAGAAGAAAGCGGCGTTCGTCGACACGTCGCGGCACCTCGTGCTGAAGGCCGCGCACCCGTCGCCATTGAGCGCGCACAGCGGCTTTTTCGGCTGCCGCCATTTCTCCAAAGCCAATGCGTTCCTGCAGGCGCGGGGGCTGGACCCGATCGACTGGGCGTTGCCTGAATGCGAGTCCGCGGCCTAAGGGGCCGCGCGATGGAACCGAAGCATCTCGGAAAGCAGAGCGCCCTTCCCTCCTCGCCGGAGGAAGCGGTGCTAGATTATGTGCCGAACCCGCGGCCGCAGGATCTCTACCTGATCCGCTTCGCCGCGCCGGAGTTCACCTCGCTGTGCCCGATCACCGGCCAGCCCGACTTCGCGCACCTCGTCATCGATTATGCTCCTGGCGACACCATCGTCGAATCGAAGAGCCTGAAACTCTTCCTCAGCTCCTTCCGCAATCACGGCGCCTTCCATGAGGATGTGACCGTCGGCATCGGCAAACGGCTCGCGGAGGAGCTGAAGCCGAAGTGGCTCCGCATCGGCGGTTATTGGTACCCGCGCGGCGGAATGCCGATCGACGTCTTCTGGCAGAGCGGCCCGCCCCCCGAAGAGCTGTGGCTGCCCGATCAGGGAGTCGCCGCTTACCGGGGACGTTGAACCCTTAGCGGAACGTCGCTTCGCGCGGCTCCTCGAACTGCTCGGTCGGCGGGGCGCTCGACGCCTGGCCTTTGGTCCACAGATACAAAGCTCCGACCAGGACGATGAACAGGACGATTCCGAACGGCACCGCCAAGCCGAAATCGTGCACGAGCGCGAGCGGCGCATCGCTGTTCGTCGCGGCGACGATGCCGGCGAAAACGACACCGAACAGGCTCTCCCCGACGATCACTCCCGTCGCGAGGAGAACGCCCATCCGCTCGGCGAATTCGGGATTGCCGGCGCGCTTGGCCCATTTGTCGTAGAAATAGCCAAGCACTGCGCCGATCGGGATCAGGAGCGTCAGAGCCATCGGCAAATAGATGCCCATGCCGACCGCAAGCGGCGGCATCGCGCCGCGCTTCGTCGCGCGCAGGAATTCGTCGATGATCACGACGACAACGCCGATGGCGGCCCCGATTCCAATGAGGCCCCAGTCGAGGTTTCCGCCGAGCACGCCCTGCGCGATCGCAGAAATGAGCTGCGCCTGCGGGGCCGCGAGCGCGGTGATGCCCGCCCCAGGCACACCCTGGAATCCGAACGCCGTGTTCAGAAGGTCGAGGATCGGCGGGATGACCAGGGAGCCGAAGACGACGCCGAGGATCAGCGCCACCTGCTGCCGCCACGGCGTGGCCTCGACCAGTTGGCCGGTCTTCAGGTCCTGCAGGTTGTTGTTGGAAATGGTCGCGACGCCGAACACGATTGCAGTCACGAATAGGGCAAAGGCGACGAGGCTCTTCGTCGCATCGCCGGACGCTGCCGGGAACAGCATCGCGAGGATCAGGGCAATGCCGACCACCGAAAGGATTCCGACGCCGGAGATGGGGCTGTTCGACGCCCCGATCAGGCCCGCCATGTAGCCGCAGACCGCAGCGATGATGACGCCGGCGACCAGCACATAGATGATCGAGAGAAGGATCGTCGCCGACGGGTTGGCCGCGATCGGGTTGGTGCTTGCGAATGCGTAAAGCAGCAGGCCGATCGGGATCATCGAGATGAGGATCGTGGCGGTGACCATTCCGATGGGAATGTCGCGCTCCGTGATCGGAAGCGTGTCGGCACGCCCCGCCTTGCGTTCGCGGTTGGCAGCGATGGCCGAACGGATGCCGCCGATGATCGGCCCCAAGATCCTGAGCAGGGTCCAGATCGCGGCGACGCCAATGGTGCCCGCACCGACGAAGCGCACCTTGTTGACGAAGATGTCACCAACGAAATCGTCGAGGCTGGTGCCGAGCGGGATCGCGCCCGCCAGCGACGTATAGTGCGGCACCAGATAGGCCCAGCTGATCAGAAGGCCGATGAACATGGCGATGCCGACCGACAGACCAACAAGGTGCCCGACGCCGATCAGCGCCAGCGACAGGCTGGCCGAAACCTGGGTCGCGCCCGAACCGACGCGGAAGCTCTTCGCGGCCGCGGACGAAATGATGCCGGTCGCCGCAAGCAGCGAGTAACCGGCAGCGGCAACCGAGCTGACGATGATCATCAGCAGCCCGCGCCGGTTCTCCTCCGCGCCGCCGACGCCCGCGCCGACCTTCAGCACTTCAGCCGCGGCAACGCCTTCCGGGTAAGGGAGGTCGGAGCCTGTCACCATCGCCCGCCTCAACGGGACCGAATACATGACGCCCAAAATACCGCCGATGCCGATGACCGCGACCGACAGCCAGTAGGGAAAGCCGGTCCACCAGCCGACCATCACCAGGCCGGGAAGCACGAAGATGATCGCCGACAGGGTGCCCGCCGCAGATGCAATCGTCTGGACGATATTGTTTTCCTGAATGGTCGAATCACGGAAGGCCTTCAGCACCGCCATCGAGATCACGGCGGCGGGGATCGAAGTGGCGAAGGTGATCCCGATACGCAGGCCGAGGTATACGTTCGCGGCCGTGAACAGGA
>DATMHP010000159.1:0-4823 GCA_035554875.1 Sphingomicrobium sp. | reverse complement strand
AGGAACAGCAACTTTTGTCCGTCAAATGCCTTGCCGAGCGTCGACCCGAGTGCAGCGCCCACGATCCCCGAAACGGCGAACAGAGCCGCGCAGCGCCATTTCACGTTGCCCGCGCGGTGATGCCCGGCAAGGCCGAGCGCTGCGTTGGCCGCCACTGCGAGGGCGCTGGTTCCGATCGCGACGTGGGGACTCCTCACCCCGACCAGATAGACCATAAGCGGCACCGCCAGGATGGAACCGCCGCCTCCGACGAGCCCGAGAACGAACCCGACCAGCATTCCGGAGAACGCGCCGAGCAGATACTGGAACGGCTCCAGCGTCATCCGCCGGCGGCTCGTTCGTCGAGCCGGGGCTTGAGGGCGGAAAGATCATACCCGGCCTCGCGCGCGGCTGAGAGGATGTCGTCGGTCCTGTTCCTGCCGGCATTCGACAGTGCCCAGAGGCTGGCGGAGGGGGTTCCGGTCCTGCAGAAGGCGAGCTTGGGCCCCGGCTTCTCCCTCAGGGCCTTGGCGAAGGCGGCGACCTGCTCATCGCTGGCCTGGCCAGGGACGATCGGGATGTGAACAAAGTCCAGCCCGAGCGTTCGGGCGGCGTCCTCGAGCTCGGCCGAGGTCGGCTGGCCCGGCTCCTCGCCGTCGGGGCGGTTGTTGATCAGCGTGCCGAATTGCAGGGCCAGCGCCGGCAGCGCCCCGGGGCCGATGAAGCCGCACACCCAAAGGTCCCCGGCGATCTTCCGTGCACTGGTCATCCGCGCGCTTCCGCCAGGCGGATGGCGCGTCCGTCCCGGACGTTGGCATAGATACGCTGCAGCCACATCCCGGCGGCCATGGCGGCGACGAACAACCAGATCTGCCAGCGGCCGAGCACCAGCCCGGCGATCGCCGGTCCGGGACACAGCCCGACCAGTCCCCAGCCGATTCCGAACAGGGCGGCTCCCGCAAGAAGCCGCCGCTCGACGGTGCGGTCCTGCGGAATGCAGAATTGCTCGGCGAGAAGCGGGCGCTTCATCCGGCGAACCAGGACGTAGGCGAGGAAGGACGGCACCAGGGCCGCCGAAAGGACGAAGGCGAGGGTCGGGTCCCATGCGCCGGCCAGGTCGAGAAAGCCGAGCACGCGCCCGGGGTCGACCATTCCCGACACGGCGAGGCCGGCGCCGAACAGAAGCCCGACCACGAGTCCTGGAAGAAGAGTTTTCAAAGTCCGGTTCCCAGCAGATGACGGGCGACGAAGACGCTTGCGATTCCGGCGGCCATGAACGTCGCTGTCGCCGCGACCGAACGCGGCGACAGCCGCGCAAGCCCGCACACGCCATGGCCGCTGGTGCAGCCGTTCCCGAGCCGCGTTCCGAATCCGACCAGCAGGCCGCCCGTGATCAGGACCGGCAGGGAGGAGGTGATCGAGACCGCCGGAAAGCCCGATGCAAGAGCCACGAGCAGCGTTCCCAGCGGAAGGCCGATGAGGAAGCCGCCGGCCTGGCGCCATGGCGGCCCCTTGTCGGCGATCCGCAGCGCGGAGGCAGCCATCCCGCTGACCCCGGCGATCCGGCCGGACAAGATCAACAGGAGTCCGGCAGCGGTCCCGATCATGAGCCCGCCCGCGCTCGCGGCGATGGCCGTTTGAGGGTCGATCATCGCCGTCACAGCCGGTTGAGAGGAAGCTTGAGGTAGCTGGTGCCGTTTTCCTCCGGCTCGGGCAGCCGCCCGCCGCGCATGTTCACCTGGACGGAAGGCAGGATCAGCCGCGGCATCTCGAGCGTTCGGTCCCGGGCGCCGCGCATCGACACGAACGCCTCTTCGTCGACGCCGTCATGGACATGGACGTTGGCGGCCCGCTCGGCGCCGATCGTCGTTTCCCACGCGAACTCGTCCCGGTCGGGGCCCTTGTAGTCGTGGCACAGGAAGGTCCGGGTTTTGGGCGGCAGCTCCATCAGACGGCGGATCGACCTGTAGAGCTGGTGGGCGTCGCCTCCGGGAAAGTCGGCGCGCGCGGTTCCATAGTCGGGCATGAACATGGTGTCGCCGACAAACGCCGCGTTTCCCACGACATAGGCCATGTCGGCGGGCGTGTGGCCCGGCACGTGCAGTGCGATCGCCGGAACTCCGCCGACACCGAACCGGTCTCCGTCGACGAACAGGTGGTCGAATTGCGAGCCGTCGCGGGCGAATCCTGTTCCCTCGTTGAAGAGTTTGCCGAAGACGTTCTGGACGATCCGGATCCTGTCGCCGATTGCGATCCGGCCGCCCAGCTTCTCCTGCAGATAGGGGGCTGCGGACAGATGGTCGGCGTGGGCGTGCGTCTCGAGCAGCCAATCGACTGTGAGGCCCTGCGTCTTCACATAGTCGATGATCCGTTCGGCGCCTTCGAACGAGGTCCTGCCGGCGGCCTGGTCGAAGTCCATGACGCTGTCGATGATCGCGGCCTTCCCGGTGGCGGTGTCGTGGACGACATGGGTCGCGGTGAACGTCGGCTCGTCGAAGAAGGTCTTCACGACCGGGGCAGGGCCGTGGCCCCCGAGCGTCCGTTCGACAAGCCTTTTGGCCCCGGCAAGATGGCTGTCGGCGGTCCGTGTTCGCTCCAGGTCAAGTGCGACCGTCACGATCAATGCTCCTTTCGAGCCTTGTCCGGCGCGCGGCCGGCGGGCGCCATAGGCGAGTTCGACATGATGCTGCCGGCCGCATCCCGGCAGTAGATCCGGTGCAAGAGGGCCAGCACGCTTGCTGCACGCTCGTCGCTCACCCGATAGAAGAGCGTCTGGGACTCTCGGCGGAAGGTCACCATGCCCTCGTCGCGGAGCTTTGCGAGATGCTGCGACAGGGCCGACTGGCTGAGCCCGATCCTGGCGACGAGGTCTCCGACGCTCATCTCGTCCTGCGCGACGAGATGGCACAGGATCAAAAGCCGGTGCTCGTTGGCGAGCGCCTTCATCAGGGCCGCGGCTTCGGACGCGGCGGCGGCCATGTCGGCGAGCAAGATATCCGGTTTCACGACATCGATCTCCATTAGCAAAAGCTAATTTAGAGTTTCCTTATGGAAAATCAAGCTCCGGAGCTTTACTTATGGCCGCAGCACCCGCGCGGGGTTCAAGATCGGGCCTGGAAAGGACGATCTCCATGGCGATCCGGGAAGGGAAGCCCCGCGTACTGGTCCTGGGCGGCGGCCTCGGCGGCACGATCGCCGCTTATGAGCTCGCGGCGGTCCTGCGCGGCCGGGCCGAGGTCATGCTGCTGTCCGACAAGCCCGATTTCACCTTCGTGCCCTCGAACCCCTGGGTTGCGGTGCACTGGCGAAGCCCGGAGGATATCACGGTCGAGCTTGCCCCGGTCATGGCGCGCAGGGGCATCGGCTTCTCGAGCGTCGGGGCGAAGCGCGTGCACCCGAAGGAGAACCGGATCGAGCTCAACGACGGAACCGGCATCGGCTACGACTATCTGGTCCTCGCGACCGGCCCGGCACTCGCCTTCGACGAAGTTCCCGGCCTCGGCCCGTCCGGCTTCACCCGGTCGATCTGCCTGACGAACCACGCCGCAGCCGCAGGCGACGAGTTCGAAAGGCTCGCCGCCAGTCCGGGCCCGGTCATTGTCGGTGCGGCCGCGGGCGCATCCTGTTTCGGTCCTGCCTACGAGTTCGCGATGATCCTCGACACCGAGCTCAAGCGGCGCAAGGTGCGGCACAAGGTCCCGATGACGTTCGTGACGCCCGAGCCCTACATCGGGCACCTCGGACTCGATGGCGTCGGGGACACGAAGGCGATGCTGGAAAGCGAATTTCGAGCGCGCGACATCAAATGGATCACCAACGCCAGGGTCGACAGAGTCGAGGCGGAAGTCATGCACGTCTCCGAATTGGCGGAAGACGGCAATCTGCGCTCCGGGCATGCGCTGCCGTACCGCTTCGCAATGATCCTTCCGGCGTTCAGGGGCGTGCCGGCACTGTTCGGGATCGAGGGCCTGACGAACCCGCGAGGCTTCGTCCTCGTCGACAGGCACCAGCGCAATCCAGCCTACGGCAACGTCTTTGGAATCGGGGTTGCAGTCGCGATCCCTCCGATCGGACCAACGCCGGTGCCGGTCGGCGTCCCGAAGACGGGATTCATGATCGAGAGCATGGTGAGTGCCGTGACTGCCAATGTCTCGGCCTTGATCGACGGGAAGGAGCCGGTCTCGGAAGCAACCTGGAACGCGGTCTGCCTGGCCGATTTCGGCGACCGTGGAGTCGCATTCTATGCCGAGCCGGAGATTCCCCCGCGCAACGTAAGCTGGTCGTCCGAGGGGCGCTGGGTGCACTTCGCAAAGATCGCCTTCGAGAAATATTTCCTCCGCAAGGTGCGTCGCGGCGAATCCGAGCCGTTCTTCGAGGAAATGGCGCTCAGGATGCTGGGCATTCGCAAGCTTTCGGAACGGCATGTTGAGCCCGTCGGTTCCTGAAGGAGTCGCTTGAGCTCCCAGGTCCGGATGTCGGCTTTGAATGCGGTTTCTCTCGGCGTGAGGCGCGCGATCCCCCCGGGCGAAGTTGCGAAACCGGCTATCAAACAGCCCGGGCCGAGTCCCGGCGATCGTCAAAGGTGCGTTCGTCGACTCGCTGGGAGCATTGCGAAGAAGCGCGGATGCCGGCTTTTGCAGAACCCGCGTGGGCGGCCAATGACGGCCGGTGGCTTCGGAGCAATTGTCGCTTGCGACCTGAGCGACTAGGGCTGGCCGCGCCTCCATTTTTCACCCGGCTGAGCTGATGCCCGACAAACCACCAAAGCAGCGGACATGGGGCGGGCGCTTCAGCGGCGCGCCGTCGGAGCTGATGCAAGAGATCAATGCCTCGATCCGCTTCGA
>DATMHP010000158.1:0-5446 GCA_035554875.1 Sphingomicrobium sp. | reverse complement strand
GGTTTCTTTGCAGAGATGGCCCTCGCAAACCTCCGAAAAGCTCTTCGCGATACCTTTGAAGATATCCCAGTCGCTGCGCGCGCCCCACGCCGGGTCCACCGCTTTGGACAGCGGGTGGATGAAAGGGTGCATGTCCGACGTGTTGAGGTCGTTCTTCTCGTACCAGGTGGCGGTCGGAAGGACGACGTCGGCGTAAACCGCGGTGGTCGACATGCGGAAATCGATCGCCACCAGGAGGTCGAGCTTTCCTTCCGGCGCGTCCTCGTGGAACACGACTTCGTCCGGCCGCTGCCCGCCTTCTTCGCCCAGGTCCTTGCCCTGCACGCCATGCTGCGTGCCGAGCAGGTGCTTGAGGAAATATTCGTGCCCCTTGCCGGAGGAGCCGAGCAGGTTCGACCGCCACACGAAGAGGTTGCGCGGGAAGTTCTTCGGATTGTCCGGGTCCTCGCAGCTCAAGCGGAGCTTGCCGCTCTTGAGGCCGCTAGCGATTTTCGGCCCCGCCGCCTCGCCCTTCAGCTTCCGGCCGATGTCGAGCGGGTTGGTCTCGAGCTGCGGAGCCGACGGAAGCCAGCCCATGCGCTCGGCGCGGACGTTGAAGTCGATCAAAGTGCCGGAAACATCGACGTCGCTGGTCGGCGAGGCGATCTCGTTCGTCGCCAGCTTTTCGTACCGCCACTGGTCGGAGTGGGCGTACCAGTAGCTGGTGCCGTTCATGTGCCGCGGCGGGCGATGCCAGTCGAGCGCGAAGGCGAGGGGCGTCCAGCCGGTCTGGGGCCGAAGCTTTTCCTGACCGACATAGTGCGACCAGCCGCCACCCGACTTGCCGACGCAACCGCAGAACACCAGGAGATTGATGATCCCCCGGTAGGTCATGTCCATGTGGTACCAGTGGTTGAGACCGGCCCCCAGGATGACCATCGACTTGCCGAGCGTCTTCTCGGCATTGTTCGCGAAGTCGCGCGCGGTGGCGATGATCTGGTCGCGCGGGATGCCGGTGATCTTCTCCGCCCAGGCCGGGGTAAATGGCGTGTCGTCGTCGAACGATGTCGCTGCCTCTCCGCCGAGGCCTTGATCGACGCCGTAATGCGCGATGATCAGGTCGTGGACGGTCGCGACCAGCGCCTCGCCATCCTTCAGTTTCAGCTTCTTCACCGGCACGTTGCGGCGAAGTACGTCGCCATGCGCGGTGCTGGTGAAATAGGGGCTTTGCGGGCCTGAGCCGAAGTAAGGGAAGTCGACGCCGACGATCGCGTCGCGCCGGTCGGCGAGGCTCAGCGCAAGGCTGACCTCGCGGTCCTTGCCATCGCGTTCTTCCAGGTTCCACTTGCCCTTGTCGCCCCACCGGAAGCCGATCGAGCCGAGGGGCGTGACGACGTCGCCGCTCGTCTCGTCATAGGCGACAGTCTTCCATTCCGGGTTGTTGGTCTCGTCCAGCGAGCCGTCGAAGTCGGAGGCTCGGACGAAGCGCTCGGGCACATAGCCGTCGCCGCGCTCCACCAGCCGGACGAGCATCGGCATGTCGGAATATTTGCGGCAGTAATCGCGGAAATAGTCCGCCTGCCGGTCGACGTGGAATTCCTTCAGGACGACGTGGCCGAGCGCCATCGCGAGCGCGCTGTCGGTGCCCTGCTTGGGCGCCATCCACAGGTCAGCGAACTTCGAAGCTTCCGAATAATCCGGGCAAACGACGACCGACTTCGCGCCCTTGTAGCGGACCTCGGTGTAGAAATGGGCGTCGGGCGTGCGGGTCTGCGGGACGTTCGAACCCCACAGCATCAGGAATGTGGAGTTGTACCAGTCCGCGCTTTCGGGGACGTCGGTCTGCTCGCCCCAGGTCTGCGGGCTCGACGGAGGAAGATCGCAATACCAGTCGTAGAAGCTGAGGCAGACGCCGCCGATCAGCGACAGATAACGCGCGCCGGCGGCGTAGCTGACCATCGACATCGCCGGGATTGGCGAGAAGCCGGCGACGCGGTCGGGGCCGTAGGTCTTCGTCGTATAGACATTGGCTGCGGCAATGATCTCGTTCGCCTCGTCCCAGGTCACCCGGACGAAGCCGCCCATGCCGCGGGCCTTCTTGTAGGTCTCGGCATAGTCCGGCGTTTCGACGATCGTCTTCCACGCTTCGACCGCGTCGGCGCTTTCGGCACGGACCGTCCGCCACAGCTTCACCAGCTTCTTGCGGATCATCGGGTGCTTCACCCGGTTCGCGCTGTAGAGATACCAGCTGTAGCTGGCGCCGCGGGCGCAGCCGCGCGGCTCGTGGTTGGGCAGACCGGGCCGGGTGCGCGGGTAATCGGTCTGCTGGGTCTCCCAGGTCACGATCCCGTCCTTGACGTAAATCTTCCAAGAGCAGCTGCCGGTGCAGTTCACGCCGTGGGTCGAGCGAACGATCTTGTCGTGGCTCCAGCGGCCGCGATAGCCGTCCTCCCAGCTGCGGTCCTCGTTGGTCACGACCCCGTGGCCGTTCGAGAAGGTCCCGACATTCTTCCTGAGGAAGGTCAGCCGGTCGAGAAAGTGGCTCATCAAAATCCCCGAGAAGTTCAGGCCGCGGCGGTCGTGGCCGCTCTAGCGAGTTGGCCGCCTTGGCCATTGATCCAGGTCACCGGCCCCCAATGGCGCCGCCCCGGTTCCGTCGAAATACGGGATATCCCTAGGGCGGCGCCGGCTGCGGCTATTCGGCTGGCAGGATGGTCGGATAGACCGGTGCTCGCGCCTGCACGGGCGGCCGCTCGACGGAGGCCACGGCCACATTCATGCCGAGGCCTTCCATTTCGGGCAGCTGCGGCAGGTTGCGGAGCTGCGGCACCTTGCGCCGTTCCATCCGGCGGATCGCCAGATGCATCCACAGCATCGCCCCTGAAACCAGGACGAACAGCAGCATGAAGCAGCTGGTCCATACCCCCGTCAGGTCCGCCATCGCCCCGAAGGCAATCGGGAGCGCAAAGCCGCCGAGGCCGCCGATCATCCCGACAAGCCCGCCGACGGAGCCGACGTTGTCGGGATAATAGACGGGGATGTGCTTGTAGACCGCGGCCATTCCGAAGCTCATGAAAATGCCGAGCAGGAACGTCAGCGCAGCGAACGGAGCGACGCCCATGGCGAGCGTAAACTCGATCGGTCCTTCGATGCCCTGCACGATATAGCGGGTGGTCGGATAGCTCAGCAGGAAGGTCGCGATCATCGACACGCCAAAGGTCGCGTACATGATGTTGCGCGCACCGAACCTGTCGGAGAGCCAGCCGCCGACAGCGCGAAAAACGCTGCCCGGAAGTGAGTAAGCGGTGGCAAGGAAGCCGGCGGTCGCGACCGGCAGGCCGTAGGCTCCGATGTAATAGCGCGGGAGCCACAGGGCGAGCGCGACGAAAGCGCCGAAGACGAAGGCGTAATAGATCGCAAAGCGCCAGACCTGCAGCTTCCGCAAAGGCTCCAGCTGGGTGGCGAGCGAAACCCGGGCCGCGCCGCGCCGCTGGCTGGCCGCGACGGGGTCCTCCTTCGTGAACAGGTAGAAGGCGATAGCGACAGCACCGAGCGCGACTGCCCAGATGCGCGCGACCGCGACCCAACCAAGGGCGACCATCACGAACGAGGAAAAGTTGGTGATCGCCGAGCCGAAGGTTCCCATCCCGAAGATCCCGAGCGCGGTGCCGGTTCGCTCCTTGGGGTACCAGCGCGCGACATAAGCGACGCCCGCGGCAAAGCTGCCGCCGGCCAGTCCCATGACGAGAGCGGCGGCGAGGAATTGCAGATAGGTGTGGGCGTAGGACAGGCTGAATGCCGCGATTGCAGCGACGGCCATGATCAGCGCCATGACCGTGCGGCCGCCGAAGCGGTCGGAGAGGATTCCGATGAACAACCGCGAGATCGAGCCGGTCAGGATCGGCGTGCCGACCAGGAGGCCGAACTCCGTGTCCGAGAGGCCGAGATCCTTCTGGATCTTGATCCCGATGATCGAGAAGATCGTCCAGACCGCGAAGCAGGCGGTGAAGCCGATGGTGCTAGCTGCGAGCGCCCAGCGGCGCTGCCCCTCAGTTACGCCTGGTTGCTCAACCATAGAATGTCTCCATCGCTGATTCGGACGCGCCGGTCTGGCGGGCCGCAATCAAGGTGGAGAGCGCAGATCGTTGATTTCGCGCGGGCGTTCGATCAGGAAATATACGGAGGAGACGAGCGCATGAGCGATCCCAGCGACATCAGCGATGCACCGCAGGTCGACCTTCCCGGGACTGCCGGAACGGTGGCCAAGGAGAAGCCGGAACTGTGGCGCGCTTTCCAGGCGCTGGGGGAGGCGACCGGCAAGGCGGGACCGCTCAGCGAGCGCGAGCAGAGGCTCGTGAACCTGGCGCTTGCGATCGGCGCGAATAGCGAGGGAGCGACTCACTCCCACGCGCGGCGTGGGTCGTCCGAAGGCTTGACGGCAGACGAGCTGGAGCATGTCGCTTTCCTGGCGATCACCACGCTCGGCTGGCCACAGGCAATCCGCGGGCTCACCTGGGTCCGCGACGTGACTCGAAAAGACTAGCCGCCCGTCACGCTCATGTGCCGCTCGACCGCTGGCCGGGCGGCTTCGATCCGGAACTGATGTCCCTTCGGTTTCCCGGCGAGCAGCCGGTCGAGCGCGCCGGTGACGGCATCGGGACCGCCGCTCCTCAGGATATCGCGCAATTCGACTTTCTGATCATGGCCGAGGCAGCCGAAAACGGTCCCGGTCGCCGCGACCCGGATGCGGTTGCAGCCGTCGCAGAAGTTGTGAGTCAGCGGCGTGATGAGGCCGAGGCGAATCCCGAGCCCCTCCACCTCAAAGTACCGCGCCGGGCCGCCCGTTCGGGCGATCGAGGGCACAAGACCGAACTCGTTTGCCAGCCGCTCGCGCACTTCGCTCAGCGGCAGATAATGCTCGGTCCGGTCGTCCTCGACGTCGCCCAGAGGCATGGTTTCGATCAGCGTCAGATCGTGGCCCTGGCTTGCGCACCAGCGGAGCATCGGCGCGAACTCGTCTTCGTTGATGCCCTTCAGCGCCACCATGTTGATCTTGATCTTGAGGGCCGCGTCCGCGGCCGCCTCGATGCCGCCGAGCACCTGGGCGAGATCGCCGCGCCTCGTGATGTGGCGGAACCGCTCCGGGTCGCGGCTGTCGAGGCTGACGTTGATACGCCGAATGCCCGAATGGAACAGGGCCTGAGCGTGCGCAGCGAGCTGCGTCCCGTTCGTCGTCATCGTCAGCTCGTCGAGCCCGCGGCCGATCCTTTGCCCCAGGGCGTCGACCAGCCGATCGATTCCTTTGCGCACCAGCGGCTCTCCGCCGGTGAGCCGGATCCGTTTCACCCCGCGCGCGATGAAGATGTCGGCGAGCTCGACGATCTCCTCGAGGCTCAGCACGTCCTTCCGCGGGAGGAAGGTCATCCGCTCCGCCATGCAATAGCGGCAGCGAAGGTCGCAGCGGTCG
>DATMHP010000157.1:0-6607 GCA_035554875.1 Sphingomicrobium sp. | reverse complement strand
CGGCAAGGCCCTGGATGATGTTGGTCGCATGGCCGGTCCGCGAAGCCGCGGCGACGGACTGCACCGGACGGTGGTTGGTGCCGGTGTAATATTCGGTGATCCACACGATCAGGCCGGTGACGACCAGGCCGACCAGCATCGAATAATAGAGGTCCCAGCCGGTGAAGTTCGTCGCATTGCCTGCGGCGTCCGTCACGTTTCCGGCAACGGCGTTCAGGTCGCCGAGAACGTAAGTCGTGACTCCGTAGAGAGCGAAGACCGACAGGAGAGCGGTGACGATGAAGCCCTTGTAGAGCGCGCCCATGATCGAGCCGCCCTTGCCGAGCCGGACGAAATAGGTGCCGATGATCGAGGTGATGATGCAGGCGCCGCCGACGAGGAGCGGAAGGCTCATCAGCGACAGCAGGCCCGGACCGGCGGTGACGAGCAGCGCCAGAAGAACCATCGTGGCACCGACGGTGACGACATAGGTCTCGAACAGGTCGGCGGCCATGCCCGCGCAGTCGCCGACATTGTCGCCGACGTTGTCGGCGATCACGGCCGGGTTGCGGGGATCGTCCTCCGGGATTCCGGCCTCGATCTTGCCGACGAGGTCGGCGCCGACGTCAGCGGCCTTGGTAAAGATGCCGCCGCCGAGACGGGCGAAGATCGAAATCAGCGAAGCGCCGAAGGCTAGCGCCACGAGCGCATCGATGACCTCACGGTCGTTCGGCGCGAGCGCGCGGACGTCGGTCAGCACGTAGAAGAAGACCGAGATCGCGAGCAGCGCGAGGCCGGCCACCAGCATTCCGGTGATTGCACCGGCGCGGAAGGCGACGGTCAGGCCGCTCTGCAGGCTTGTGCGGGCTGCTTCAGCGGTGCGGACGTTCGACCGAACCGAGATGTTCATCCCGACATAGCCGGCAGCGCCCGACAGGACCGCGCCCAGCGCGAAGCCGATCGCCTGGATCGGTCCGAGGAAGAAGAAGATCAGGACGGCGACCACGACTCCGACAATTCCGATCGTCGTGTACTGGCGGCCGAGATAGGCCTTGGCGCCTTCCATGATGGCGCCCGACACTTCCTGCATCCGCTGGTTGCCGGCGGAAGCGCCGAGCACCTGAGAGCTGGTGAAGATGCCGTAGATGAGGGCGATCACGCCACAGGCGATCGCGATCAGAGTGAGGTTCATGTCTTTCCCCGTTGGCGGCAAAAATAGGGGCCAGCGTGCGGGTCGCACCCGGCGGATTTTCGCCCTTTATGGTGGGTTAGCGCGGCTGGCAACCGCGGATGGTTAGCGGAAGAGGAGGACGGCCGCGGCCATTCCGCAGGCAAGCCCGCTAAAGCCGATCATCCACTGACGCACTCGAAGCGCGATGCTCATAGCCCAGCCTCTCCGGTAGGGGCACGTCGCCGGCACGGTCGTGGAGCATTAAACCGCTCCCGGCGACGAGCCTCCCGATGCAGGCAAGGGTCGGCGCGCGAGGTAAAGAAAGGCTTACCGGGTCGAGATCGGCCGGAAAGGCGGCGAGCAAGGCGTAATCGTCTCCGCCGGTCGCGGCGAACAGTCGGGCGGCGCGATCCTGCCTGCGTTCGGCAACGAAGGCGCTGGAAAGCGGCAGCGAGTCCAGGTCGATTTCCGCACCGCATCCGCTCGCCGAACAGAGGCGGGACAGGTCGATCAGGAGCCCGTCGGAAATGTCCATCATCGCAGTTGCGTGGGGCGCAAGGGCATGCCCCATCTCGAGCAGCGGAACGGGCCTACGGTAGATGTCGACGAGCGGCCCGGTCGCGGCTGGGTCGTCGATCAGCTGCGCCAGCCCCGCCGCGGAATCGCCAACGCTGCCCGCCACCCAAAGCCGGTCGCCGGGGCGCCCGCCGGAACGGCTGGGCACATTGTCTCCCGCGCGGCCGATCGCCGTCAGCCCGTAAACGCGCGGGGCCTCGGGCGGCAGAGCGATGGTGTCGCCACCGATCAGCGCGACGTCATAGCTCTCGCAGGCGGCCTCGATTCCGTCGATCACGCCCAAGTCCCAGTCGTTCTCGGAGATCGAAAAAGACAGCAGGATTGCGACCGGCTCCGCGCCTTTGGCGGCAAGATCCGACAGGTTCACGGCTACGAGTTTCCAGCCGACGCTCGCGGGTGGATCCGACGCGAGGAAATGAACGCCTTCGGCGAGGCTGTCCTGGGTCAGAACCAGCCCGTCGAGCACGGCCGCATCGTCCTGCAGCTTCCGCGCCGCGGGATGCGTGGCGATCCGCCTCAGGCGTTCGATCAGGTCGGCTTCGTTCATGCGCGCTCAGTCTGCGAAACGAACAAGCGGACAGCAATGGTCAGCGGCGGACCTCTTTTGCGATCGCGTCGAGCAGCCCGTTCACAAATCCGCTCTCGCGCTTGTCATAGAAGGCGTGGGCGACGTCGACATATTCGGAGATAACCGATCCGACCGGGACGTCGGGCCGGGCGATCAGCTCATAGGTGCCGGCGCGGAGGATCGCCCGCATCGGCCGGTCGAGCCGCTCGAGGCTCCAGCCGGTCGCGAGCTTGCCCGCGATCGCCTCGTCGATCTCCGACTTGCGGGCATCCGAGCCCGCGACGATGTCATCGAAGAAGTCGATCTCCGCCTCGTGATATTGCTCGTCCTCGATCGTCGCGCCGAGCCGGTGGTCGTGGAATTCCTTGAGCAAGCGGCGAAGGGGCGTACTCTCCATTTCCTGCTGGTAGAGCGCCTGGACCGCGGCGAGCCGGGCGGCGGAACGGGACTTCGATCTGGCGGAGGTAGGCATTTGGCGCGGCTGTAGCGGCGGCTTCCCGTCAGGGATAGCTCACCGTCATCGGAATTTCGGGAAGCGGGATGAACTCGTCATGGTCGTCGGGCGGGAGCGCGAACTCGCCCGCCCTCCACGCCCGCTTCGCCTCGTTGATGCGGTCGCGGCTGGACGAGACGAAATTCCACCAGACATGCCGCTCGCCGTCCATCGGCGCGCCTCCGCACAGCATCAGCCGCGCGCCTTCCTTCGTCTTGAGCAGCGGCTTGTGGCCCGGCGCGAGGAGCACGAGGTTCTGCCGCTCGATCGCGGTCCCGCTCACGGTCGCATCGCCATCGAGAAGGTAGAGCGCACGCTCGTCGGCATCGGTCGGCACCTCGAAGGAGGAGCCTGGCGGCATTAGGATGGAGGCGTAGATCGTCGGGGAGTGACAGGTCGCCGGCGAAGCCGCGCCCCAGCCTTCGCCCATGATCAGCCGGACCTCAGTCCCGTCGACGTCGATCACTGGAAGGTGGGCGGCGGGCGTGTGCTCGAAGGCCGGCGCCATCTCCTCTTTCGCCTTGGGCATCGCCAGCCAGGTCTGGATTCCGGACAGGTGCGGCCCTTCGGCACGCTCGTCGTGCGGCGAACGCTCCGAATGGGTGATGCCGCGCCCGGCGGTCATCAGGTTGACCGCGCCAGGCTCGATCCGCTGGCGCGATCCGATGCTGTCGCGGTGCATGATCGCACCGGCAAAGAGGAACGTCACGGTCGACAGGTTGATGTGCGGGTGCGGGCGGACGTCGATGCCCTGACCCGCGGAAAGATGCGCGGGCCCCATCTGGTCGAAGAAGATGAATGGCCCGACCATCGTTCGCTGCTTGTGCGGTAACGTCCGGTGCACCTTGAACCCGCCGAGGTCATGCGTGACCGGCGCGAGGGAGAGGAGGATATCGTCAGTCATTCGCCGGGTGCCTTTGCCTTGATCGAAAGCGCATGGACGCGGTTGCCGACGAGCTCGCCGAGCGCGGCGTGGATCATCCGTTGCCGGTCGACTCGCGACTTGCCCTCAAAATCCGGACTTTCGATCAGCAGCGTGAAGTGGCTCTCGCCCGCGGGATTGTATCCGCCGTGGCCGCGATGTTTCTCGCTGTCGTCGATGAGTTCGACCTCCGCGCCCGGGAACGCCGAGTTGAGGCGCTGGAGCATTTCGGTTGCGACCGGTCCCGTGGAAGCGACGTGCATCCTCCCTATATAGGGGAGTTGGAAAAACGAGGAAGTCAGTGGCGTCACGCAATCCGAAATTGCACGGGAAAGTCGAAGGAGCTTCGGGCCGCTGCGCGGTCCCGGGATGCCGGCGCGCGGGCGAGTATAAGGCGCCCTTCCAGCCGGCGAATTTCGACGGGCCCGGAGCGTATCGGCTGCTGTGCCTCGACCACGTTCGCGAGCACAATTCGAAGTATAATTATTTCGAGGGCATGAGCGCGGAGGAGATCAGCGACGCACAAAGCCCGCTCGCCGGATGGGAGCGGCCGAGCCGTCGCTTCGCGCATAACGGCGCCGACCCGATGCCGGCGTGGAACGACTTCGCCGATCCGCTCGATGCGATCGCCGCCAACTTCCGCCGCGCCGATCGCGGACCACCGCAACGCTTCACTCGAAACGAGCAGCGCGCGCTCGGAATCCTCGGCCTCGGCGACGATGTCGACCTGCACGCGGTGAGAGCCAGCTATTCCAAGCTGGTCCGCCGCTTCCACCCCGACCGCAACGGCGGCGACCGCAGCCAGGAAAAGAAGCTCGGCGAAGTCATTGAAGCCTGGCAGACGCTGAAGAAAGCGAAGGCGTTCGCTTAATCCCGGTCGGGCGCTCCCAGCGGGAAGTAGGGCCGGTAGGGTCGTGCCTCATCGACAACGCGCGCGACGATCGGATGCGCAAGCAACCGCGCGCGATAGGCTGCCAGCTTCGGGCGCGTCGGCCCGATCTCCTCGACCCAGTCCGCATAGAAGAGCGCCGGAGCGGCGGCGCAGTCAGCGAGGGTGAAGCTATCTCCCGCCGTCCATTCGCTATCCGGGAGGTCGGCTTCCAGCCAGTCGTAGGCGATGTGCAGGTTCTTCCGCCCTAGCTCAGCCCCGTAAGCATCGCCCTGGCCTTCGGGGCGCAGCGCGTGATTGACCGCGGGCTGCATATTGCCCTGCACGTGCAGGTCGAAGAAGCGGTCGAGGAAACGGACCCTCCGGCCCAGCTCACCGTCCGGGATCCAGGTGTTCGGCCCGGGATGATGCGCTTGAAGGTGCTCGATGATGCAGGTCGTTTCGATCACCGGTTCGCCGTCATCCAGGAGCAGCGGAAACTTGCCGAACGGCCAGATCCGCTTGAGCTCGGCGTAAGTCTCCTCGTTCTCCGGGACCTGGCGAAACTCAAACTGCGTCCCGTCCGCGTAGAGCGGGATCAAAACTTTCCAGGTGTAGGAGGAGAAGGGGTGGCCATAGAGGGCGAGCGTCACCAGCCGCCCTCCTTGATCTTCTCGCGCCGCTCCATCTCGGCCTCGCTTGGAGGCTTCGTCTCGAAGCTGCCGGTCTGGACTTCTCCGGCGGGCTCATAGGTCGTCATCACGACGCCCGCATTCGTGACGAAATGATCGACGAGCTTCATGGTCCCCGCTTTCTCCGAACCGTCGAAGATGGTCTTGCCATGGCCGAGCAGGATGGGAAACGTCATCAGCATCAGCCGGTCGATCAGCCTCGCGGAGAGCAAGGGCGGATAGAGGGTGCTGCTGCCCTGGATGAGCAGGTCGCGACCTTCCGTCTTCTTCAACTCCGCCACCGCTTCGGCCGTGTCGCCCGACAGCCGATGGCTGTTCTCCCACTCCAGCGGTTCGTCCGAATGGGTCAGGACATATTTGTTGATGCGCTGGAATTTCTCTCCGATCGGATCATCCTGGTTGTACGGCCAGTACGCGGCGAAGATGTCGTACGTCCTCTTGCCCAGCAGCAGGTCGTAATCGCCCATGATGACGCCCTCGAACGGGCCCATGTCGGCGCCCCACAGCGGCTGCACCCAGCCGCCATGGCGGAAGTCGCTGCTGGGATCCTCCTCCCGTCCGCCCGGCGCCTGCATGACTCCGTCGAGCGAGGTGAAGACCGCGCCGGTGAGCTTACGCATCCGCTGTCTCGCCCTTCACGGCGGCCTCAATCTTCGCGACGTCGATCTTGCCCATCGTCATCATCGCCTCGAAGGCGCGCCTTGCAGCCGCCTTGTCGGGGCTGGTGTTCGCCTCGAGCAGAACGCGCGGCGTAATCTGCCAGGAGAAGCCCCATTTGTCCTTGCACCAGCCGCAGGCGCTCTCCTGGCCGCCATTGCCAACGATCGCGTTCCAGTAGCGGTCGGTCTCTTCCTGGTTCTCGGTCACGACCATGAAGCTGACGGCTTCGTTCGGCTTGAAATTGGGGCCGCCGTTGAGGCCGACGAAGGCGCGACCTAGGACGGTGAAGTCGACCGTCAGCTCGTCGTCCTCGTGTCCGCCCGGGAAGTCGCTCGGCGCTTTCATCGCCTGGCCGACATGGCTGTCCGGAAAGACCGACGCGTAGAATTCGGCAGCCTTGCGGGCTTCGCCTTTGTCGTACCAGAGGCAGGTGATCATCTTGTCGGTCATCGGTCTCTCCTGTTGCGATTGATAAGGCTCCAGCGCAGCGCAAGCACGTCGCCGGGGCCGTGGACCGCCGCGAACAACAGTCCGGCGGTGAAGGTGAAGTGGTCGACGAAGAAGCCGAACTCCATGGGATTGCCGCTCCATCGGCCCGGCCCGTGGAAGCTGAACGCGAGGAACAGCACGTAGACGATCGCCAGCAGGCAGGCCTCGGTGAAGAAGGCGCCGGTCAGG
>DATMHP010000156.1:0-3349 GCA_035554875.1 Sphingomicrobium sp. | reverse complement strand
CATTGCGTCGAAAAGGGGGGTCTCCACTTCCGACAGGACTGCTCCGCTGCTTTCAAGTGCAGTAAGCGAGGCCGCGAACTTTGCGCCGACCGTTTCGTCGACATCGCGAAGCGGCAATCCGCTGGGGATTCCGAGCTTCAGCCGTTCGAAAGCGTGCGGCTCCAGGACCCAGGGCTCCTCTCCCGCCAACACCGCATCGGCTTTCGCGCAGGCTTCGACACTGAGGGCGATAGGTCCGACGGAGTCGAGCGTGTGCGACAGCGGAAACGCGCCTTCCGTCGGGATGCGATATTTGCTCGGCTTGAACCCGACGACGCCGCACAGCGCAGCCGGGATGCGGGTCGATCCGCCGGTGTCGGTGCCGATGGAGATTTCGCACATGCCGTCCGCGACGGCCACCGCAGCGCCCGAGGAGGAGCCGCCCGGGACGCGCGGCCGGTCGGCTGGATTGCCCGGCGTCCCGTAATGCGGGTTCGCGCCAACTCCGGTGAACGCGAACTCCGACATGTTGGTCTTGCCGACGATCACCGCGCCGGCTTCGCGAAGCCGCCGGACGACAAGAGCATCGGTTGCGGCAGGGGCCGCGTTCTCGAGGGTTCGCGATCCGGCGCGCGTCGGCTCGCCGGCAACGTCGAACAGGTCCTTGATGCTGACGACCACGCCGTCGAGCGGGCCAAGCCTGGTGCCGTCGCGCGCTCGCCGGTCGGCAGCGTCAGCCTCGGCCCGCGCGGACTCCGGATAGAGAGATAGGAAGACGCGAGCGCCCTCGCCTGCCGGATTGTCTATTCGAGCAAGCGCGGCTTCGAGGCGATCGCGAATCAACAGGAGTCTCCGTGGCTGGCTGGGCGAGCTGCCGTCTCTTCGACCGGACTCGACAGTGGCGCAACCGTGAGCGGATTCCGTCACCTCATGATGATCGGCGGGCCGCGGCGACGCGTCCATCCATCGTTCGCCGCCAAAGCGGCGGAACGAATGCCGTCAGAAGCGCCGACGCATAGCCGGACGGAAGCGTCGATGCGGTCGCCAGCGGTTCGAGCCCCTCATAACTTCGAGTCATCGCGCGATGGTGGTGGCTATGGCGGCCCATGTTGAAAAGTGCGGCATTGTTCATTCGCCTGCCGCTGTTCCACGAATGCTCCGGTGCGAGCCGCTCCACCCGACCGTCGGAACTGGCGCCACGGACGAGGCCGTAATGAGCGATGTAATTGAAGGTCTCGAGCAGGAGGACCGCGATGAGCGCAACCGCGATCAGGAAGAGCAAGGATCTCCAGCTGAATATCGCGACGACAGCGATGAGGGCCGCCTCGACCGCGACATAGAGGAGCATCCGGTTGCGCGCGCCAATTGCCCGGCGTCCCCTTCGCCGCAGTCGCTCCGCTTCGAATGTCCATGCCTCGCGGAACTGACCCGTCACCGACCGCAGCACGAAGGCGTACAGCCCTTCCCCCAGCCGCGCGGTCGCGGGGTCTTCAAAGGTCGCCGCGCGCCGGTGATGCCCGTACACATGAGCGATGCGGAATTGCATGTAGAAGACGCTCGCGAGCAGCGCGAGCCCGAGCGCCCGTTCGCCGGATTCGCGGCTGTGGATCATCTCGTGCGCTGCGACGAAGCCGAACACGCCGGTGGTGACTCCTGTCGAGACAGCCAATCCCACTGCTTCGAGAATGCCGGTATCCGGCCTGACGACCCATACCGCAGCCCAGGCGTTCACGCCTAGCTGGAGGAAGACGTAGAGTCTCGGAAACCAGCGGGAAACCGGCGTGCCGATGCGGTCGGCCGGCCCTCTTTCCTCTCCAAGCATCGCGTCGAGACCAACGAGGCACAGCGGGGTTGCGGCTGCGGCGCTGAAAGTCCACGCTCCGCCGAGCCAGCCGCCCAGCGGCACCAGCGCAAGAAATGCAAACGGAGTGAGATATCGGAGCTGCGGCATTTCGCCTGTCGAGATTGTGCAGCCCTACTCGCAAAACGTCGAAAGGTCCCGCACGTTGCCTGGTGCTAAATGAAAATCGGTGCGACCCCAGAATCCGTCGTCGAATGGTTGGCGCTGAAGCTTGACCTTGCGCCTCGTGCCTTGATCGACACGCACGCGGCCATGCTTCTTTCGCGAACGCTGGCGACCGCCGCCGAGCTGAGCATTTTCGACATCCTGGCCGACACGCCGATGACAGCGGAGGAGGTCGCCGCTGCGGCGAATTCCGCGCCGGGCCCCACCGCGCTCCTGCTCGATGCGCTCGCGGCATCGGGATATTTGCGGATCAGCGACGGCCGCTTCGAGCTGACCCGCCGGGCGAGGCCATGGCTTGTGAGCTCCGGCCGCTCCTCGGTTCGCGACAAGCTCCTGCTGCAGGCGATCGAATGGCGGTGGATGGAAACGCTGACGGAGTTCGTCCGAAGCGGCCGTCCGCTCGACTTCCACGACTCGATGAGCGCCGACGAGCGCGCACTCTATCACCGCGGGATGCGCGCTTTGGCCGGAGTGGCCGGGACCGAGGTTGCATCACGAGTGCCGATTCCGAGCGGCGCACGCCATATGCTCGACCTCGGCGGCTCGCACGGCCATTACGCGGCCGAGATCTGCCGTCGCCATCCGCATCTGATGGCCGAAGTGATGGATTTGCCGGATGCGATCGAGGCAGCCGCTCCGCTGCTTGCGGCCGAGGGGCTGGGCCAGCAACTCGTCCATATTGCCGGCGACGCCGCGACTGCCGAGCTCGGGGAAGACAAATATGATCTCGTCCTTATGTCGAACCTCGCGCACCATTTGGATGAGGAGCAGAACCGGCAGCTCGCAATCCGCGCGGCGCGGGCACTGAAGAGGGGCGGCGCATTCGTCATCCAGGAACCCGCTCGGGCGGAGCGGCCCGGATCGGCGGGCCAGATCCCCGCACTGCTCGGGCTCTACTTCGCAATGCAGAGCCGCCCCGGCGTTCGAACCTGGACCATTGCCGAAATGGCGGATTGGCAGCGCTCGGCCGGACTGAAGGTGCTTCGGACGAAAAGGCTGCGCACCGCGCCCGGCTGGGTCCAGCAGGCGGCCTTGCGGACCTGACTCGACACGGCTGCGCGCGCGGCTAGTCTCGCGCGATGCTCAAACTCGCGTTCGCCATGCTCGCCGCCGTTGCGGCGCCAGTCGCCGCCCAGCCGCTCACGCAGGCTGAAGTCTCCCAGATCGACCAGCTGGTCACGAAGACGCTTTCCGACACCGGCGTCCCGTCGGCCGAGATCGCTGTCGTTCGCGACGGGCAGCTGGTGCTGAGCAAGGCCTATGGGAAAGCCAACGAAGGGCTGCCGGCGCGGCCCGACCTACCCTACCAGATCGCGTCCAACTCGAAGCAGTTCACGGCGATGG
>DATMHP010000155.1:0-18383 GCA_035554875.1 Sphingomicrobium sp. | reverse complement strand
CGAGCGGCCGGGCCTCCACGATGCCTTCGTTGCGATCGCCGGGGATAAGGCGGCGGCGGAAATGGTGGAGGAGCCCGTAAAGTGAAACATCTGCTTCGCTCAGCGTGGGTGATCGGTCGCCGCGACTTCACCGCGACGGTCTTCTCCAAGGCTTTCATCTTCTTCCTGATCGGCCCGCTGTTCCCGGTGCTCCTCGGGGCCATGTTCGGCGGTATCGGAGCGCGGGTCGCGAGCCAGGCCGAGCAGCCGCGCGTCGCGGTGATCGCGTCCGACGCCGATTTCGCAAAGCTCACGGCCGCGCGCGCGCAGCTTGGCGATGCCGTGGGCGATCGGCCCACCATCGAGCTGGTCGGAGTGCCACCCCGACCCGACGAAGCCGGGCAGGTGCGCGACTTGCTCGAGTCCAAGCAGCACAGCGTCGTCGCCGTGCTCGCAGGCGCATTCGATAAGCCGCATCTCACGGGCGCAGTCGACAAGAACGGGCTTGTGGCTGGGCAGCTCAGGCTGCTGCTCAGCGCCGCCCGCTCGCCCTCGGAACCGCTGGAGGTAACTCCGACCGCGCGCTCGAGCGGATCGGTCGACCGGACCCGCGCGATCACCGCGCAGACGGGCCAGATGATCCTTTTCTTCCTGACGATCATCCTCGCCGGCATGACCCTGTCGCAGCTGATCGAAGAGAAATCGAACAAGGTGATCGAGGTGCTGGCGGCGGCGGTCCCGATCGAATCGATCTTCGTGGGCAAGTTGTTCGCGATGCTCGTCACCTCGCTGGTCGGGATCGCGGTATGGCTGGGCGTCGGCATCATCGCTGTTGCGGCGTTCACGCAGGGCGGGGCGGGCTCGATTCCGCCGCCCGCTGTCGGATCGGCGGCCTTCCTGATCCTGACGCTCGTCTATTTCGCCATGAACTACCTGCTTCTGGGCTCTGTCTTCCTCAGCATCGGCGCGCAGGCGTCGACGGTGCGCGAAGTCCAGACCCTTTCGATGCCCGTCACCGTCGCGCAGGTTCTGATCTTCGGATTCGCGGCGCTTGCCGTGGGCTCAGCTGATTCGCCAATGGCGATCACCGGCGCGGTCTTCCCGCTCTCGTCGCCGCTGGTGATGGTCGCGCGCGCCGCCGAAAAGCCGGAGCTGTGGCCGCACATCGTCGCGATCCTCTGGCAGGCGCTGTGGATCGCAATCGTCGTCTACGTCTCCGCGCGGCTGTTCCGCCGGACGGTGCTCAAATCCGGCCCTGTGAAGCGGCGCTGGTGGAAGAAAGCCTCAGCCTAAATCGTCGAAGGCCGGCGCGTATTTCGCGATTCCGGAGCGCACCGGCGGCAGATCGACGAGCGGCAGAGCCTGGAAATACGGACCCGCATACGGCGAATCGAACCGCTTCGCAGCCACTGCAGTGAAGCCGAAGCGCCCGTAGAATCCGGGCTCTCCCAGCAGAAAGAGCATTTGCGTTCCGGCCGATTTGGCTTCGCGGACCGCTGCCTCGACGAGCGCCGATCCGATTCCTTCGCGCTGACGATCGGGAACGACCGCGACGGGTGCAAGCCCGAGTGCATCCAGCGCCCGTTCGTCCGCGACGACGTTCATTCGGCTGAGCAGCACGTGACCGACGATGCCATTGTCCTCGGCAACGATCGATACGACCGCATCGCCGTCGGCGACGAGCTGGTCGACGAGGTCGGCCTCCATACCCGTTGGAAATGCCCGAAGGTGGACGTCACGGATCGCTTGCGAATCTGCCGCCCGGGACAGCCGGATATGCATGTCAGACGGTCGAGATATCCGGCGCGTCTTCGGCCTTCATTCCGACGACATTGTAGCCTGCGTCGACGTGGTGGATCTCGCCCGTGACTCCGCTGGCGAGATCGGAGAGCAGGTAGAGCCCGGCGCCCCCGACGTCCTCGATCGTTACATTGCGGCGGAGCGGCGAATTATATTCGTTCCACTTCATGATGTAGCGGAAGTCGCCGATCCCGCTCGCGGCAAGCGTCTTGATCGGCCCGGCGGAGATGGCGTTGACGCGGATCCCCTCGGGCCCGAGGTCCATCGCCAAATATTTGACGCTGGCCTCAAGTCCCGCCTTGGCGACGCCCATGACGTTGTAGTGGGGGATCACCTTCTCCGCCCCGTAATAGGTCAGCGTCAGAATCGATCCGCCAGGCTTCATCATCGCCTTGGCACGTTGGGTAACCGCGACGAAGCTGTAGACCGAGATGTTCATGGTCATCAGGAAATTGTCGAGCGTCGTGTCGACGAATTTCCCGCGAAGTTCGTTCTTGTCCGAAAAGCCGATCGCGTGGACAACGAAATCGAGCGTGTCCCATTTGCTCTTCAGCTCGGCGAACGCCTGGTCGAGCGCCTCCGTCGAGCTGACGTCGCAATCGATGAGCAGGTTCGACCCGAGCTGCTCGGCGAGCGGGCGAACCCGCTTCTCCAGCGCTTCGCCCTGATAGGAAAAGGCCAGCTCAGCGCCTTCGTCGGCGAGCGCCTTGGCAATGCCCCACGCGAGCGAGCGATCGTTCGCAAGCCCCATGATCAGCCCGCGCTTGCCTTGCATCAGTCCGCTCAAAGCTGTGGCTCCTTTTCAAGCTCCACGGCGACATCCTCGCCGGGCTGAGGTTCTTCGACTTCGAGCTCGTCCTTGAACGGCCCGCTATAGATTTCGCCCTTTAGGGCAGTCGGTTCGTAATCCGCCAGAGCCGCGTTGAGCTCTGCACCGATCACGACGCCAAGACCGACCACAAAGAAAAAAATCAGCGCGATCATGACCCCGGCGAGACTGCCGTAGGTGAGGCTGTAGCCGCCGAACAGGCCCAGCGCGAAGGGGAGGACTTCGACGGTTGCCAGCCACCAGACGGTGATCAGGAGCGCTCCCGGCCACTTCCTGCAGCCGTGCTTGCGGTAGCGGGCAGGCGTGAGCGCGAAGAACAAGGCGTAGAAGGTGACGAACAGCGTCGCTGCCGGAACCAGCCTGTAGATCCCCAAGGTCGAGGCCACCCCCTGGGCGAAGGGAAACCATTCGACGATCAAGTGGTGCGCCGAGCTGAGCGCGACGCTCGCCGCGAACGCGATCATCAGCAGGAGTACGGCACCGAGGATCAGGAGCATCGAGCCGAAGCGATATTCCCAGAAAGGCGCGCAATATCTGACGCCGTAACAGCGACGAAGGATGTCGCGGATCGTCTCGATGAAGCTGGTCGCGGTCCAAAGCCCGACGATCGCCCCGAACCACAGGAGCGCGCCCGTTCGAACGCTCAGCACCTCCAGGATCGGCTCGCGAAGCGTGTTGGCGACGTTGCGCGGCAGGCGGGCGAGAAGGTTGGCGACCGTCAGCTGCGCGTCCTGTCCTTGCCCGAGCAGGTGCGCGACAGCCGCCGCGAGGATGATGAACGGGAACAGCGCGAGGATCGACAGATAAGCGAGGTTGCCGGCGTGGATGAAGCCGTCGTTGTAGACGCCGACGGCGACGCGCTTCACCACCTCCCAGATATAATGGCGCGGCTTGAGCCGGCGGGCGACGTCCGGACCGAACGCGGCGCTGGCGCTTGCGAGCCGCTTGCGCCTCTGTTCCGGCGAAAGGGGAGAGACGTCGCGCATCGCAGCTTATTATCCGATTCCGGAGAGTTTCAAACTCCAAGACCGGAACGCGGATTGCCGCCGCCGTCCCATTTCTCCGCGAACGCCTCCAGCTTCGAATCTCCGGACGGGATGTCGATCTCGATCGTCACCAGCTCGTCACCGCGAGTTCCGGACTTGCCGGCAAAGCCGCGCCCCTTCAGCCTGAGCACCCGACCCGACGAGCTTCCCTTCGGGATCGTCATCATCACGGGCCCTTCCGGAGTCGGTACCTTCACCTTCGCGCCGAGCACCGCTTCCTTCAGCGTCACGGGCAGCCGAAGCCGGATGTCGTCGCCCTCGCGGGTGAAGAAGGGATGGGGCGTGATCGAGATGGTGACGATCGCATCGCCATTGCCCGCCGGGCCCTGCTCACCCTTGCCGGCGAGCCTGATCCTGGTGCCGGTCTCGACCCCTTTGGGAAGCTTGAGATCGATGGTCTTGCCGTCGGCCAGCTTGATCCTCTGTGGGGCAAGCATAGCCGCATCGGTGAAGGACACTTTGAGGCGGTAGCCCACATCGGCGCCTTTCTGCGGGCGGGCGCGCTGACGGAAGCCGCCGAACCCGCCGCTACGTCCGCCGCGCGCGGCCGCGCCCCCGAACAGGCCTTCGAACAGGTCGCCAAGATCGGCGGCGTCGCCGAAATTCGGCGGAAAGCCTTCGAAACCGCCAGGCCCAGCGCTGGGATGCGCACCGCCGCCCGGATGCGCACCGCTGAAGCCGCCGCCGAAGGGCATTTTGGGATTGCCCTCCTCGTCGATTTCGCCGCGGTCGTACTGCGCGCGCTTGTCCGTGTCGGACAGCAGGTCATAGGCGCGGGTCACTTCCGAGAAGCGCTGCGCCGCCTGCGGATTGTCCTTGTTGCGGTCGGGGTGAAGCTGCTTGGCGAGGCTCCGATAGGCCTTCTTGATCTCGGCCTCGGTCGCGCCGCGCTTCAGTCCGAGCCTCTGGTACAGGTCCAACGCCATCGCCGCTCTCGTTCTCCCAGTGCAACGAAAATGTCCATGGGGCCCCGGGGCGGACCCGCCGTTTATCGAAATGGGCGAGCGGTGATTTGGCTGCAAGCGGGAGTTGTCGTTAGAGCATCGTCATGAACGTGACTCACCTCGAATGCGCGCTCACCGGCGAGCGCTACGATGCCGGCAAAATCCAGGGTCTGAGCAGCGCGGGCAAGCCGCTCCTGGTCCGCTACGACCTCGATGGACTGCGCGGAAAAATCAGCCGCGAGACTTTCGACAACCGCGAAGCGACCATGTGGAAATGGCAAGAGCTGCTGCCGCTCCCGGACGGAGCCCCTCCGGTCTCGCTCGGTGAGCCGCAAACGCCCATCATTGCGCTTCCGCGAACGGCTGCGCGGGCCGGTGCAACCGACCTCCTGGTCAAGGACGAAGGGCGGCTTCCTACCGGCTCGTTCAAGGCGCGCGGGCTGGCGATGGCCGTGTCGATGGCGAAGCGTTTCGGTGTCGAGCGGATCGCGATGCCGACCAACGGCAATGCCGGAGCGGCGCTCGCCGCCTATGGCGCGCGGGCGGGCATCAAGACCGTGGTGATTTGTCCGGCGGAGACGCCCGAGATCAATATTCGAGAAACCTCGGCTTACGGCGCGGAAGTGTGGGTCGCTGACGGTCAGATCGACGAGTGCGGTCGGCTGGTTCGCGAGGGCGCTGCAGAAGGACGATGGTTCGACTGCTCGACGCTCAAGGAGCCGTACCGCATCGAGGGCAAGAAGACGATGGGGCTGGAGCTGGTCGAGCAACTCGGCTGGCAGGTGCCCGACGCGATCTTCTATCCGACCGGTGGCGGCACCGGCCTCATCGGCATGTGGAAGGCCTTCGACGAAATGGAGAAGGTGGGCCTGATCGGGCCGGAGCGCCCGCGCATGTACGCAGTCCAGGCGGCCGGCTGCGCGCCGATGGTCCGAGCCTTCGAGAATGGCGATGAGTTCGCACAGCGTTGGGAAGATGCGGCAACCGTGGCGACCGGCATCCGCGTTCCGTCGGCGGTCGGCGATTTCCTGATCCTGCGCGCGGTGCGTGAGAGCGGAGGTGCCGCTATCGCGGTCGAGGAGGAGCCGATCCTCCAGGCGGTCGAGGACGCTGCTCGAGACGATGGAATGCTGCTTTGCCCGGAAGGTGGCGCAGTGCTTGCGGGTTGGCGCCAGGCGCTGGAGCGCGGGCTGGTCACGCGGGAGGAAAGGGCGGTGTTGTTCAACTGCGCGAACGGCAACAAATACCCGCTGCCCGACCGTTCGCGGCGGCTCGAGCTGGCGACAGCTTCGGCGGCGGCGCTGTAAAAAAAGAGCCCCGGCGACCGGATGGCCGACGGGGCTCCCGTGCTTCAAGATCCTCATGGCTGGCATCGCCGCTGGCGATCGTTGGACTTTCGTCCGCGACCGGCCTCACGGGGACGCGCCCGAGATCCGAAGCACGGCTGTAGAACCGTCGGCTCTTCCGCGGGTTCCTACGGCTGATGCAAAAAAAGAAAACGCTTCGAATCGCCAGCTACAACATTAATGGAATCACCAGCCGGCTGGCGATCCTGCTGCGCTGGCTCGACGAGTTCCGGCCGGACATCGTCGGCCTTCAGGAGCTCAAGACCACCGACGACCGATTCCCGGGCGAGGCAATCGCGGAGCTTGGCTATTCGGCGATCTGGCATGGGCAGAAGAGCTGGAACGGCGTCGCACTGCTCAGCCGCTGCGGCGAGCTTCACGAGACCCGCCGCTCGCTTCCCGGAGACCCGGACACCAGCCAGAGCCGCTATATCGAGGCGGCCGTCTGCGGGCTCCTGATCGGCAACATGTATGCGCCGAACGGCAATCCGTGGCCCGGGCCGAAGTTCGACTACAAGCTCGCCTGGCTCGACCGGCTCAAAGATTACGCGCAGGAGCTGATCGACAATGACGTTCCGGCGATCCTGATCGGCGATTACAACGTCATCCCGACCGAGCTTGACGTCTACAAGCCGGAGCGCTGGGCGAAGGACGCGCTCTTCTCACCCGAGGCTCGACAGAAATATGCCGAGCTGCTTGCGCAGGGCTGGACGGACTCGCTGCGCGAGCTTCACCCGAACGAGCGCCTCTACACATTCTGGCATTACTGGCGCCGGTCGTTCGAGCGCGATGCCGGAATCCGAATCGATCATCTGCTGCTGAGCCCGACGCTTGCGCCGAAGCTCAGGGCGTCAGGCGTCGACCGGACGCCGCGCGGCTGGGAGAAAAGCAGCGACCACGCACCGGCTTGGATAGAAATCGAAGTCTAGGAGGCGGCTCCGCCCCACAAGTTCTCGGGAACGAAGACCTCGCCGTCGCTGTAGATGCTGACGGCCCGTGCGTCGCCTTCCAGCCCGTAAGGCCCGTCGAGGTCGACATAATCGCACAATTGGCCAAGCACGAAGCCGGGGGCCATCGCGAGGGTCGATCCGCCCATGTTCCCGACCATCAGCTGTTTGCCCATCAGCCGGGCTTCGCGCGCCATCGCCAGCGCCTCGGTAAGGCCGCCGCACTTGTCGAGCTTGATATTGATAACGTCGAACAACTCGCTGCGGGCGCGGAGTTCGCTGAGGTCGAGAATGCTCTCGTCGGCGGCAACCGGCACGCCTGGCTCCCATCCTTTGAGCACGGCCTCGTCACCTCGGGCGATCGGCTGCTCGATCAAGGCGATGGAAAATTCCGAAGCCAAAAGCGACAGCGAATCTAGGTCGGCTTGGCGATAGCCTTGGTTGGCGTCGACCGACAGCCAGACGTCGGGACGGAGCGAACGCACCGCCGCCAGCCGCGCCCGATCCGCTTCGATATCGCCGTCGAGCTTCAGCTTGATTGCCTTTGCGAAGCCGAGACCGGCGAGGCGCTCCTCGACGACGGCAGGCTCGTCGGCGGGAAGGGTGAAGACGGTGACGAGCGATTTCGGCCTGGGAACTCCCGCCATCGCCCAGGCGGGAATCCCGGAGAGCTTCGCCTCGAGGTCCCAAAGGGCGCAATCGAGCGCATTGCGCGCGCCGCACGGCGGCAGCAGCGCCTGAAGCTGTTCGCGGTCCAGCCCGGCCTCGATGGCGGGGCGGACCTCCTCAATCGTCGCCACCATCCGATCCTGGTCGTCGCCGACATAATAGACGCCGGCCGCCTCGCCGCGGCCGGATACATCGCCGTCGCTTATCGTGACTGCGACCGACGGCATCGCGTCGAAAATGTAGCCGGAAATACGGAGGGGAGACGCGAATCGCGTTTCCAGCCTCGCCACCGTCAAAACGCGTGCTTCGGTCGTGGTCGCCATTGCCGATGCATAGCAACCGAAAACAAAGTTTCAAATACAGAAACAGTCAGTCGACGCGACTAAGCCCTTCTTCCGTCAGGCGCCAGCTCTTGCCCGCGGCGCCCGCCAGCTGCTGGATTCCGGGGCCGGCGCAGACCGCCAGGACGGTGCACGCACCGGCGCTCGTCCGCACGTAGCCGTGGGCCATGCCGCTATCGAAATAAATGGAGTCGCCGGGCCCCAGCGGCAGCGGCGCGTAGAGGTCGGAATGGAGTTCCATCGTGCCCTTGAGGACATAGAGATATTCCTCGCCCGAATGGCGCACGAGTCCGCCCAGTTCCTCGACGCTCCGGGCCTGCACGTCGATGATGATCGGAATCATCATTTTCCCTAGCAAATCCGCCGCTGGATAGTGGTGGACATGGCGTTCGGACTCGGCGTCGCGCTCCTCGCCGGCGCGGGTCACGCTGCGCCGTCCGACACCCGCCGGGGCGGACGCCGGATTGGAGTCCGTGATAATGTCCTGGAGATCGAGATTGAGCGCCTGCGCGAGGCGGATCATCTTGTCATAGGTGAGCGCCATCTTGCCGTTCTCGAGCTTCGACAGCGTCGAGTAGGGAAGGCCCGCGCGAGCCGAGAGCGCACGAAGACTGAGCCCCTGGCTCAGCCGCGCCTGGCGGATCGCGCGGCTGGGCGCGGGAAGGTCGCCCGGCGGGACCAGTTCGTGCTCCTCCGACAGTCCCATCCTGGCTCTGGATCCAACCATATTGCCTCTATCTAGAAACCAGTTGCTATTCTGGAAACATATGGCAATGATGCCATCAAACTAGCAGGGAGGGCTAGAGCGATGATGCACCGGGCGTTCGTTCTGTTGCTGGCGGGGACATCACTTTCAGCTGTCGCGACTCAGGCGGTCGCCGAAGAGGGGACGGCGCCGGCTCCGCAGGTCGCGGCCGAACAGGCGACCCCGGTTACACCCGTTTCCAGCCAGGACATCATTGTCACCGCGCTGAAACGCCCGCAGATCCTCCTCGACGTTCCCCAGTCCATTTCGGTGATCACAGGCGACAAGCTCGAGCAGCAGCACGCGCAGCGGCTGTCCGACTATCTGACGAAGATCCCGAGCGCGAACATCGTCGAAAGCCAGGCCGGGCAGTCGCGGATCGTCCTTCGCGGAATCAATACAGGCGGCGTCGGGGCGACCGTCGCGACCTACATCGACGAGGCGCCGTTCGGTTCGGCCACCAGCCTCGCCAACGGCGCGGTCGACGTTCCCGATCTCGATCCCTTTGACCTGGCGCGAGTGGAGGTTCTTCGCGGCCCGCAGGGCACCCTCTACGGTGCGAATTCGCTTGGCGGCCTCGTCAAATATGTGACGGTCACGCCGCAGCCGGGCGTCTTTTCGGGCGCAGCCGAGGTCGGCGTCGAAGATGTCCACCATGGCGACATGGGCTGGTGGGGCAGGGCCGCCGGCAATTTCTCCCTGGGTTCGAATGCCGCCATTCGGGCGAGCGGATTCTATCGCGACGAGCCAGGCTATATCGACGATCCGCACCTCGGCAGCGACGTCAATGACGGCAAGACCTACGGCGGACGCGTGTCGCTGCTCGTTCAGCCGACATCGGCGCTCAGAATTCGAGCATCGGTTCTCGCGCAGAACATCCGCAGCGACGGAACGAACACCGTCGATCTCAACCCGGTCACCTTGAAGCCGACCATCTGCGACCTGTGCCACCTTCGTTTCATCGATGAGCCCAACAACATCGATTACCGCCTCTACAACGGCACGGTCGATTATGATTTCGGCCCGGTCGCTCTCGTCTCGGCGACCAGCTACGGAACGTTGGACCAGGACACGTCTTTCGACGCGAGCGGCGTCTACGGTCCGATCCTGACGTTCTTCCTTGGAACTCCGCTCGGCGCCGGCGTCGACCAGGGCATGACGCAGCGTCGGTTCACGCAGGAGGTGCGGCTGGCGTCCACCGGCACGACGCAGTTCGAATGGACCTTCGGCGGCTTCTACACGCACGAGAAGAATCGCCTCAGCCAGAACCTGTTCGGAATCATCGACCCGACTGGCGATCGCGTGCCGGGCCTCGACGGGCTCGTCATCGTCGACCTGCCCTCGACCTACGAAGAGGAAGCGGCGTTCGCCAATGCGACCTGGCACATCACGCCCAAGTTCGATCTCACCGCCGGCGGCCGCTACAGCCACAATCACCAGACAGTTGTGCAGAACACGTCGGGGCTGCTGGCCGGCGGAGCAAGCACGTTCGAAGGCGAATCCTCGGACAACGTCTTCACTTACTCCGTCGCGCCGTCCTTCGCCCCGAACGACCACACGCGGATCTACGCGCGGGTCGCGAAGGGCTATCGCCCCGGCGGACCGAATGCGGTGTCGCCGCTGGCACCGGCTGGAGTGCCGAGGACCTTCGGGCCGGATACGACGACCAATTATGAAGTCGGCATCAAATCGGAGACCGCCGACCATCGGCTGGCGTTCGAAGTGACCGCTTTCATGATCGACTGGAAGGACATCCAGCTGCTCGCCCAGGTCGAAAATTTCGGCGTGAACACCAATGGCGGAAGCGCTCGAAGCAAGGGCATCGAGTTCAACGTGTCGGCGCGGCCGATCCCCGATCTCTCGCTCTACGCGAACGGCGCCTATGTCGACGCCTATCTGACGAAGGATGCGCCGGCGATTGTCGGTGGTCTCAAGGGCGACCAGCTACCCTACAACCCGAAATTCTCGACGACGATCGGCGCCGAATATGATCATCCGCTCTCCGCGACGATGACCGGTCATGCCGGGATCAGCTGGCATTACACCGGCCGGCGCCACTCCGATTTCGACGCCGCGGTGGGACAGCAGAGGCTCAAGGCCTTCAGCCAGGTCGACGCGCATCTCGGGGTGGACATCGACCGCTATACGATCGACGCTTTCGTGCACAATTTGACGGACTCCCGAGGAATCGTGAACCTTGGCACATTGGGGTCGGCGCCGAATGGCGACTTCGCCGCTTCGGTGATCCGGCCGCGCACGATCGGGATCTCGCTGCGCGTCAAATATTGAGGGGGACTGACGAATGGCATGGGTGAAGTGGGCACTTGCCGCGATTGCGGCGCTGGCAATCCCGGCGGCGGCGCAATCGCCGACACAGCTGCAGCCGACGAGGACCATCGCAGCCGTCACGCCCGCAGCACCTCCAGCTGCAACCGGTGAAGCCGGCGCCCACGACCTCAACAAGGCCGACCTCGACGCCTGGCTCGATGGGTACATGCCCTATGCCCTGAAAGCCGGGGACATTCCGGGCGCTGTCGTTGTCGTGGTGAAGGACGGCCAGCCGCTGACGATGCGCGGCTTCGGCTATTCGGACCTCAAGACACGCGCTCCGGTCGATCCGCAGAACACCTTGTTCCGCCCAGGTTCGGTCTCGAAGCTGTCCACCTGGACGGCGGTCATGCAGCAGGTGCAGGCGGGCAAGATCAACCTCGACGCCGACGTCAACACCTACCTCGACTTCAAGATTCCGCCGTACCACGGCAAGCCGATCAAGGTCCGCGATCTGATGGCCCACACTCCGGGTTTCGCGGAGACGGCCAAATATCTGATCCTCTACGGCAAGAAGGCGCCGGTATCGCTCAAGCAGGCGCTGCTGCGCTCGATTCCGGAGCGGATCTACGAGCCCGGCACAATGCCGGCCTATTCGAATTTCGGAGCGTCGCTCGCCGGCTATATCGTCGAGCGGGTCTCCGGCGAGCCCTTCGAGCAATATGTGCAGCGACACATTTTCGCGCCGCTCGGGATGGACCATTCATCGTTCCAGCAGCCGCTTCCCGCAAATCTCGATCGGCTGATGTCGAAGGCGTACAAGCCGGGCGCGAGCGATCCACAACCTTACGAGGTGATCGCAATGTCGCCCGCCGGCGCTCTCGCCTCGTCAGGCGCGGACATGGGCAAGTTCATGATCGCGCAGCTCAATAATGGCGGACCGCTTCTGGACCCGGCGACGGCGCAGCTGATGCACCAGAACGCCAACAAGCCCTATTCGGCGCTGCCGGGTATGGCGCTCGGCTTCTACCATGAGGACCGCAACGGGCTGAACATCGTCGGTCACGGCGGCGACACCGTCTTCTTCCACTCCGACCTGCATCTGCTGCTCGACAAGAATGTCGGGCTGTACATCTCGATGAACAGCGTCGGGAAGAACGGCGGCGCACATGCGCTGCGCGAGGAGCTGCTGCAGGAATTCCTCGACCGCTATTATCCGGGGCCGGCACAGAACCTGCCGACCGCGTCCACCGCCAAGGCGCATGGTGAAGCGATGGCGGGCCATTACGTCAGCAGCCGCGCCGGCGGGTTCAATTTCCTCCGGCTCGCCGCGCTGCTCGGCGAGTCCAAAGCTTGGGTCGACGAGGACGGCTATCTCGTCGTCGATTCGATCACCGATCCGTCGAACAGCCCGCGCAAGTGGCGCGAAGTCGGCCCGTGGCTGTGGCAGGAGGTGAACGGCGCCGATTATCTCCAGGCGATCCCGGACGCGAATGGCCGGATCAAGATGTTCTCGATCACGCCCTACGCGCCGATCATCGAGTTCCTTCCGGCGCCAACTTCGCTCAACGCGGGATGGATCCTGCCGGTCGCGGGCATCGCTTTGTTCATCATCTTCCTCGCCGCGCTCGGCTGGCCGACGACCGCGATCGTCCGGTGGCGCTACGGCTACAAATGGGACCTCGCTGGACGGCCGCTGCTTCTGCATCGCCTGACCAGGGTCGCGGCCTGGCTGTTCGTCATCGTCGTCATTGGCTGGATGGCGATCTTCCAGATCCTCAACAGCGACCTTTCCGCGCTCGACGACGGGCTCGATATCTGGATGCGGCTGCTCCAGCTTATCCTGATCGGCGCAATCGTCGGCACGCTGGTGGCGATCTGGAACGCGTGGACGGTGACGACCGCGCCGGGCCGCCACTGGTTCCGGACCGGCTGGTCGATCCTCATCGCGCTCGCCGCGGCGTTCCTCGTGTGGCTGTGCCTCAACGTCGGACTGCTGACGGCATCGCTCAACTACTGATCCAGTGACCCGGGCCGGCGAAACCATTCCGGAAACCAAGCCGGCCCGCACCCTGTTCGGGCACCCGCCCGGCCTGACGGTCCTGTTCCTGACACAGATGTGGGCCGAATTCTCCTTCTTCGGCCTGCAGGCGCTGCTCGTCTATTACATGACCAAGCACCTTGGCTTCGCGCAGTCGAAGTCGTCGGTGATCTACGGAATCTATGGCGCCGCCGCCTTCTTCAGCCCCTTCTTCGGCGGACTGATTGCGGACCGATGGCTGGGCCGCACATTGAGCGTGATCATCGGCGGTGTCATGATGATGCTCGGCCATTTCGCGATGGCCTTCGAATCCTTGCTATTCCCGGCGCTGACCTTGGTCGCGCTCGGCAATGGACTCTTCATCCCGCCGCTCGCGACGCAGGTCGGCAGCCTCTATGGCGACAAGGACCCGCGCAAGGCCTACGCCTACAGCGCGTATTACATGGGCATAAATCTCGGCGGGCTGCTGGCTCCGCTCGTTTGCGGGACGCTCGGCGAGCTCTACGGCTGGCACTGGGGCTTCGCCGCGGCCGGAATCGGAATGGCGATCGGGCTCGTCGTTTACCTCACCTTCCTCAGGCATTTGCCCCCGGAGCCGGTGCGGGCGCGCCGCGACGAAACCCGCTCGATCGGCGGCACGCCCATCGACGCGTCAAAGCTGAAGACGCTCTTCCTCCTCGTCGCGATGGTGGTGCTGTTCCGCGTCGGCTATGAGCAGAGCGGCAACGTCATCGCCTTGTGGGTGCGCGATTTCACCGATCGCTCGGTCGGCGCCGGGGCCGCCATCCCGGCCACCTGGTTCCAGTCGATCAATCCGCTCCTGATCATCCTGTTGACCCCGGTGCTCATCCGCTTCTGGCGCTCCCGCGGTGTCGCCGAGACGGTGCCGAACCTCCTCCGCCGGATGAGCTTCGGCTGCGTGCTTGCGGGGCTGGCGATGGCACTGATGGTCGGCGCTGCGGCCGTCAGCGGGCCGGAGGCGGCGCGGGTCAGTTCCTGGTGGACGATCGGCTATTTCATTCTGCTCACGCTCGGCGAGCTGTTCGTGATCCCGGTCGGCCTCACGCTTGTCGAAACCCTGTCGCCGGCAGCGTTCGCAGCGACTGCAATGGGCGCCTGGTACATCGCCAAGTTCCTCGGCAGCCTGCTCGCCGGCTTCATGGGCGCTTACTGGCTGAAGATCCCGCCGAGCGACTTCTTCGCGCTCGGCATGGTGTCCCCGCTGCTCGCGGCCGTCTGCCTCTACGCGATGGCGCGCATGACAGAGGCGAGGCAGACCGCAGCTATTTAGCGAACAGGATGAAGCAGGTCAGCGCGATCACCGCCGCCACGGGGATGCTGGCGATCTGCGCGCCGGCTTCGAAGGGAGTAAGCGAACCCGAATGGGTCTGAACCATGTCGGTCGGTTTGCGGTCATGTCTCGACTGGGCGGCCAGCGCAATCGGCAATCCAAAACCCATCATCACGAAGAAGCAGGAAATGACGATGGCGAACGCGGCGGAGCGATCGGTCGAGAAGAACATCGCGAAAAGACCGAAGACCACCGCCCATCCGGTCAGGAACACCTTCCAGATCGAGGAGGGGATGTCGTCGAACAGGCCGGTGTTGCAGCTACGGATGGGCGTATCGGGCAGCCTCTCCTCAGCCGGATCGCTGAGTTGAAGTTCTGAAGCAGGATCGTTGAACACGAGCCGCCATATCGACCCGCGCCGTATCTTCACGCAAACGAATGTTATTGCGCGTTTACATCAGAAAAGATGATTTGAAATGCAGAGCGGTGCCGGATGCAGGATTCGAACCCGCGACCTTCGGTTTACAAAACCGCTGCTCTACCAACTGAGCTAATCCGGCTCTCGCCCCGGCGTTTGCTTCAAAGGATGCCGAACGTCCAGCCTTCCGTTCGCGCGATCTCGGGCGTCAGCCCCGCCGGGGCGAAGGCGCGCGGCTCCGTGCGCGCCAGCTGGCGCATTCCCGCCGCCGTAACCAGCGCGTCGGTCTGGTGGTCGTTCGGTTCGAAGCGCAGCCGGACCGGCTTGCTGCCGAGCCCTGCCAGAGCCTCGTTGAGCTCTTCGCGGGTCCGCAGCTTGGAGCCGGGCATACCGGCCCGCCGCAGGTAGATGCGCGTGTAGATCTCGGCGACGGCGCTCCCGTGGTCCGGCAGCGGGTCCATCGGAAAGATGGCGACCTTTCCGTCGATCCGGTGAAGCAGCCGCATCCCGGAAAAGCTCGCCTTCGCGACCTGCGCCGCGCCGATCGCATCGAAGGCGCTTGCGGTCTTGCGGCCGCCCTGCCGGTTCAGTTGCTGGTCGCACAGCCGGAACCGCATGAAGTCCGCCTTCACGCCGTCGGCGATCCCGAAATAGAAGTGGTTGCGATGCGTCTGCTCGAGGAAGCTTGCGGCACCCAGATCCTCGTCGTCGCTCCGGCTGTCGACATAGGCCCAGAATTCGCGCGCGGTCTGAGGCACGCCGGTTTCGCCCGGCAGATATTCGCCGCGCTCGAGGAAAGGCGGCGCGAAGCTGAAGTCAAAGCCGAACAGGGTCGATTCCTTCGCCGCCTGCCGGAGCAGCCACTTCAGCACCTCCTCGCGCGACCAGACATGTCCCGGCCGGATCAGCCGCGGCGAAGCATCGCCGCGCGCTTCCGCGATCGCAATGCCCTTGTGCCTTTTCCCCTTCGCGCCCGACCAGTCGATTGCGACATAGGCTTCGAAATCAGGGACGCGGGCCAAAGTCTCTCTGCTGGGCTTTCGTCAGGCGATCCCACCAGGCGCGGCGGATCACGTTCTCGATCCTCTCCCGGTCGGGACTTCCCAAGCGGACGAGGACCGCGGGATAGCCGCGATAATGGTCGGTTTCCCAGAAGGTTTCCGGGTCCGTTTCCATCAGCAGCTCCTTCTCCTCGACCGGCGCCATGACCGCGAAGCTGCCGCGCTCGCGTCCGGGAAAGAGAAAGGCCTTACCGCGAAGCCGGACCGCAGGCTTGCCGTAGCTGGTAGAGGGTTCGGTGCCGGGAAGCGTGAGGCCGAACGCCATCACGCTGTCCCAGCTGTCGAAGGGGCTGCTGCCGCTCACACCAGCGGCGGCTGCGCGTCGTCCTCGTCTTCCGCGGGGCTGGCGCGCTCGATCCGCGGCGGCCGCGGAGTGCGCCGGGGAGTCGGCGGCGTGTTCTGGTCCGCGTAGCGTTCGAGAATGCGTGCCGCCGCATCACGGCCGCCGAGGCCGAACGCGAGAGCGACTGCAACCGCTGCCGAACCGAGGATCAATCCAAACGCAAGGATGACGATCTGGTCGGCGAGCCCCATGAAGGTGAGGCCGATCGCGGTGAACAAGGCGATGATCGCGTACTTCACGATCTCCTCGGCGTAGCTGCCTTCGCCGGTCGAGCTTCCGACCAGGCCCGCGATAATGCGGGCGAGGAAAATGCCGGTGACAATGATCAAAGTCCCGAAGATGACCTTGCCGCCAAGCTCGGTGACCTGCGCGAGGAAGATGGCGACCGTGCCGCCGCCAAGCTGCTGCGCCGCTTCGATGGCAGCGCCGAGCATCACCGCGATGAAGGCGATGTTGGCGACGATCCGCGACGGGCTGCTGGCGGCGGGCAGGACGCCTGTCGAACGCACCGCATTGTCGAATCCGGTCGGCGGGAGGATTCCCTCGATGATCGTCTTCACGAACCGCGCGAGGATGAAGGCGATCCCCAGCCACAACGCCGCGGTCAGGATGTGCGGAATCGCCGACATGATGTCGTTGAGCATGTTGGTCGCCGGGACCGAGATCGCTTCGATCTTGAGGACGTTCAGCGCCGCGATCGCGACGGGGATGATGATCAGCGCGTAAACGAGGATTCCGGCGGCGCGGGCGAGCGTCGCGCGCGTGGCTCCCGGCGCCGCGCCCGGCGGCACTTCCTCCGCCGATGTGCGAACGGTCCCTGCGGTGTCGCCGATTCCGACCCGGGCCAGCAGGCCGTCGACATTGGCCGCGATCAGCACCGTCTCCGTCAACTGGCGGACGATCCGCGCGACGATCAGGCCGACGAAGAAGATCAGGCCCGCCGCGATGACATTCGGAAGGAAGCCGAAGATGCCGTCGAGGAGCGCGTTGATCGGCTCGAGGATTTGCCCGACGCCGAGATAGTTGAGCGCGGCCATGATGCCGACCAGCCAGATGATGAGCTTGGCGATCACCCCGAGCTGGTGCCCGACGGTCTCCTTCGGGCCGCCTGTGACATGCTTCCTGAGCGCCGGGATCCGGTCGATCGCCTTCTGCATGGCCCATTTGACGACCCGCGCGACGATCCACGTCGCGACCAGGATGAGAATGGCAATGAGGACCTTCGGCCCCCAGTACATCAGCTGCGCCTGCCAGTAGCCGTTCGCCCGACCCATTTCGTACATGCTTGCTCAGCTCCCCTTTTTCGGTTCGCCCGACTGTAGCGCCTTGCGCCGCTCGGCCCAATATTCGAGCCGCTCGCGGACGCGGGATTCGAAGCCCCGGTCGGACGGGCGGTAGAAGTCCTGCGGCTCCAACCCTTCGGGCCAGTAATCGGCGCCCGAAAAAGCGTCGTCCGCATCGTGGTCGTAGGCGTAGCCTTTGCCGTAGCCGATGTCCTTCATCAGCTTCGTCGGTGCGTTGAGGATGTTGGCCGGCGGCATCAGCGAACCGCTCTCCTTCGCTGCCCGCCACGCAGCCTTCTGCGCCGTATAGGTCGCGTTCGATTTGGGCGCGGTCGCCAGATAGATGCAGGCTTGCACGATGCCGATCTCGCCTTCGGGCAAGCCGAGGAAATCGTACATTTCCTTGGCTGCCAGGCACTGCAACAGAGCGTTCGGATCGGCCATTCCGATGTCCTCGACGGCGGCGCGGGTGAGGCGGCGGATCAGGTAGAGCGGCTCCTCGCCTGCAACCAGCATTCGCGCGAGATAATAAAGCGCTGCCTGCGGGTCGGACCCGCGGATGCTTTTGTGCAGCGCGGAGATGAGGTTGTAATGGCCCTCGCGATCCTTGTCGTAGACCGGCACGCGGCGCTGGAGGAGGGCTGCCATTCCGGCGGGATCGAGCGGCGCCTGCGGCTCGACGTCGAAAATCGTCTCCACCTGGTTGAGAAGGAAGCGGCCGTCGCCGTCCGCCGACGCGACCAGCGTTTCGCGGGCTTCCGGAGTTAGCGGGACAGGCTTGCCGACCTCCGCTTCGGCGCGGTCAATGAGGGTCGCCAGCGCCTTCTCGTCGAGCCGGTGGAGGATCAGCACCTGGCAGCGCGATAGCAGGGCCGCGTTCAACTCAAAGCTTGGATTTTCCGTTGTGGCACCGACGAGGGTGACGGTGCCGTCCTCGACATATGGCAGGAACCCGTCCTGCTGGGCGCGATTGAAGCGGTGGATCTCGTCGACGAAGAGCAAGGTGCGCTGGCCGGCGCGGGCGGCGGTACG
>DATMHP010000154.1:0-3917 GCA_035554875.1 Sphingomicrobium sp. | reverse complement strand
ACTACGGCAGTGGCGTCGGCCGGCGGCAAGTCGCACTCGAAACGCTAAGGCGACGGGGGAATGGCTGAAGCGACGCTCGGGCCCTCGCGCGGGATCGGACCGTTGACCCGAGCCGAAGCCGGCCGGCTGATCGCGCTGCTGGTTCCGCTGGCGCTGCTCGGCGGGGCCTATGGCTTCCAATATTTCGGTGGCCTCTTCCCCTGCGAGATGTGCTGGTGGCAGCGCTACGCGCATGCTGCGGCGATCCTGCTCGCGGCGATTGCGTTCACCGCGCCTGCGGCGTCGCAGAGGGCGCGGACGATGACGCTGCTGGCGGCGCTGGCAATCGCCGTTTCGGGCGCGATCGGAGTGTATCACGCGGGTGTGGAGCTCAAGATCTTCGAGGGCTTCACCACCTGCACCTCAACCGCCAAGGCGGGGAGCACCGAGGAGCTTCTGAAGCAGCTGATGAAGGTGCCGCTCATCCGCTGCGACCAGGTGCAATGGTCGCTGTTCGGGATTTCGATGGCCGGCTGGAACGCCATTCTTTCGCTTTCGGGAGCTGCCCTCGTGACGTGGCTTACGCTCAGCGGGCGGCGGGCAAGATGACGGGCCCATGGCGCCCGGGCCAAAAGCGCGCGGACAGCGCCTCGATGCTCCGCGTCGACCAGGCCGGCGAATATGGCGCGACGCGAATCTACGCCGGACAGCTTGCCGTGCTTCCGGCCAATTCACCCACAGCCAAGCTCGTTTCGCGAATGGCGATGCAGGAGCAGCGGCACCTCAAGCGCTTCGATCATTTGATGACGGAGCGCCGAGTCCGCCCGACCCTGCTCCAGCCGCTGTGGAATATCGCGGGCTTTGCACTCGGCGCGGGCACGGCCCTGATCGGCAAAGAAGCGGCTATGGCCTGCACCGATGCGATCGAGACGGAAATCGACCGGCACTACAAGCGCCAGCTCGACAGCCTCGGCAACGATGATCCGGAGCTTTCGGCCGATATCGCCGAGTTCCGCGACGAGGAAATCGAGCATCGCGACACCGCCCGCGCAGCGGGCGCGGAGCGCGCTCCGGCCTATCCGCTATTGACCGGCGCGATAGGCGCGGCATGTCGTGTCGCAATCGCGTTGTCCAAGCGAGTCTAGGGGAACACCACGGCTCCCCGGCCGCTCTTGCCGTGAAAGGTTCTTGACCATGAACAAGCTTCTGATCTCCCTCACGGCCGCAGCGGCTGCCGGCGGCGGTCTGGTCGCGGTTTCGATCCCCGCCCATGCGCAGGACAGCAGCGGCGACGTCAAAATCGCCGAAATCATCGTTTACGGTAATGATCCCTGCCCCCGCTCGACCGACGATGCGATCGTCGTCTGCGCGCGCAAGCCGGAGAGTGAGCGCTACCGGATTCCGGAGCGCTACCGCGAGAGCGGACCGCTCCAGAGCCGCCAGAGCTGGACCCAGAAGGCGAAGAGCTTCGAATATGTCGGCCGAACCGGCATCCAGAGCTGCTCGGCGGTCGGACCGGCCGGCTATACCGGCTGCCTCCAGAACATGATCGACCGGGCAAAGGCCGAGGCGCGCGAAGCGAACAAGCAATCCGCTCCGCCGCCGGAGAACACGCCGGGCTATTAAGCTCCGATCAGGCGACTTCCCGCCAAGGATAGCGGTCGCGGATCCTCTTGTTGAAGAATATGCCCTTGGAGAAGGCGCGGCGCATGGCCTCGGCTTCGTCGAGGGGCACGCCCGAATAGACGTATCGGCGGCCGCTGACGAACTCGATCGTCAGCTCGTTCGTCTCGGGCGAATAATCGAAGCGGCGAATGACCGTTGACGGCATGGCCGCTAAACGCTTCGGCGCAGAGTTAGGCTGCTAGCGCCTCCGCGGCGCGGGAACGAAGCGCCACTGATCCCCGCCCGAGCAGAGGACGCCGCGCATGGTCGCCTTGCCTCCGCTGGACAAGGTATCGAGCAGCCGGTCCAGTTCGCGCCCGCGCAAGGGATTCTCGCGCCCTTCGCTCGCCAGTTCCGCGAGTACTCGACACAGGATTCTCCGCCGGATTTCCACCGGCGCGGACGGCGTGTAGGCGAGGCCATCCTTCGATCTGGACACCTGCCGCTCCCATTCCAGATCCGTGGCCCAGTCCAGCGCTTCATTCGCGCTGGCAAGGTTGGTTGCGCTCCGAGCGATCGCTTCGGAATCCAGCCACGGTGCCCCGGCGAGTTCGCGGCGGACCCGAACCCGCTCGAACTGTTCGTCCGCGTTGCTCGGGTCTTCGACCGGCGTGACTCCAGCCGCCCTGCAGATCTCGGTGAGGTCAGACCGTCGCCAGTCGAGTAGCGGACGGATCAGGCGGATGGAGCTATCATCTCCGGGAAGCGGGGCATCGTTCCGCATTCCGGCGAGGCCGCGAGCGCCGGAGCCGCGGTTTAGGCGCATAAGGAGGGTTTCGGCCTGGTCGTCGACGTGATGGGCAGTGGCGATCGCTGCCAACCCGCGTTCGAGAGCCCACCCTCCGAGGAGCCGATACCGTTGCGTGCGAGCACGTTCCTGGATCGCCGTGTCGGGCTTGACGGTCCATCGCGCGGTCAACGTCGAATGCGGGACGCGGAGCTCAGCGCAAACTCCCGCCACCATCTGCGCTTCCGATTTCGATTCCGGGCGCAGGCCATGGTCGACGGTCGCCGCCTCGACATCGCCGGGACGGGCCGCAGACGCCAGCAGAAGCAACGCGAGGCTGTCCGGACCGCCGGAGACGGCGATCCCGATCCTGGCTCCGGGTGGAACGAGCCGGTCTAGCTCGGCGGCGAAACGGCCGACGAGCGCCGGATCAGGAGCAGCCGGCGTCGGCTTCGCCCTTCGTGACGAGCGACTTGAGGTCGGGACGCACCGACGAACCATAGACGTCGTCAAGCTCCGAATAGGCCTTGCATGCCTGTCCCGGCTGCTTGAGCTGCATCAGCGCTTGCCCGAGATAGTAGAGGCTGTCAGGCGCCCGCTCGCCTTTGGGATCCTTGCGGTAATTGGCGAGCAAAGCCTCCGCAGCCGGCCGGGGCTCGCCCTTGTCGAGCAAAGCGCGGCCGATGAGATTGCGGGCGAAGCTTGCCCGGCGATGGTTCGGAAACCCGGAAACGAAGGCGCGCAGAGCGGTGATCGCCTGGTCGTACTTGCCGTCGCGCCACAGGCGGAAGCCCTGAGAATAGGCTTCTTCGCCTGGATCCGAGACGGCTTCATCGGTTGAATCGGTAGCCTTTGCAGGTGTCTCGGGAGTCGAGATCGACGCGGTCTGCACCTTCTTGGAATCGGCTTCCGGCGGCGTGGAATCGCTCTCGCTCGCATCCGAGGTCCGAGTCTCGACCACCGGGCGCGATTCGAGCGCGGTCAGGCGGCCATTCACGTCATTGCGGAGCGAGGTGATCTGCGCCTCGAGCTCGCTCGCGCGGTGCCCGTTCACTTCACCCTGGTTGATCAGCTGCTGAAGCTGGGTCTCGATCGCGTTGAGCCGTTGCTCCAGCCGAAGCGCGGTTGCCTGGCTGGCCGACACCTGCTGCTCCAGGACGGCGATCCGTTGCTCCGGGTTGGGCGCCCGCTGCGCCAGTGCGGGCGTAACTGCGAGCCCGAGCAGGGCTGCTGCCGGAAGAGCGATGCGCAAGTGCGCGGTCATGGAATCCCCCACCATCTTCAATCGATTAGACCATATTGCAGCGCGGCAGCTTACGCCCGGATGAATCTATTGCGCCAGCGAATTTTGCGTCGCCGGCTGGGTTGGCGCGGGCTGCGCCGCCGGCGGCTGCGGCCCCTTCATCAGGTCGGCTGGAAGCAGGCTGACATGGTCGGCGACCTTCCCTGCCGGACCGACCGGCGGAGCCACGGCATTACCGACGTTGATCCGAAGCGCTTCGGGAGCGCCAGCGCGAAGCGTCGGCGCGGTCGCGGTCGGCGGTAC
>DATMHP010000153.1:0-2255 GCA_035554875.1 Sphingomicrobium sp. | reverse complement strand
CGGCCGCGGTTCGGGAGGCCGGAAAGCACGTCCATGTTGGCGAGATGCGTCAGACGCTCCTGAGTCTGGCGGATCTCCGTGACGTCCGACCCGACCCCGCGAAAGCCTTCAAAGCGGCCGGCGGTGTCGATGATCGGATCGCCCGCGATCGAGATCCAGCGCGGGCCGCGACCGGTCTCCAGCTCCATCTCGAGGTTTGCGAAAGGCTCCTTGGAGAGAAGCTTGGTTCCGAGTTCGGCGCTTCCGCCTAGCAGCGAGGGCAGCGAATGGCCGAAGAGCTGGCTGGCGGGCCGGCCGAGCAGAGCCACCATTCGCGACGAAATGTAGGTGACTCGATTTTCGGAATCGACCTGCCACAGCCAGCCGACGCCGCGCTGCTCATATTCCTGGAGGAGGAGCGACGAGCTTTCGCTCTGCGACCCGATGTCGGCGTTGGTCTTGAGTTGCGTAAAGGCCCAGCGCGCCACGGCGAGAACGCCGAAAATCGCGACTCCAAGCGTGAAGAGGATCGAGATCATGTGCTCGAACGGCACGCTGTTGCGGCCGATGAGGAGCGCTGCGCAGAGCCCCGCGGTGAAGCAGGCCATCCAGGTGACGACGCACGGCAGGACGACGACCAGGCCGAGCGAAGCGATTCCGAGCCCGGCGGTGACTGAAGCCGTCATCAGCTGTGCGCCCGGATCGAGCGTGGGGAACAAATAGAGCGGAAGCGACAGCCACAAGGCCGCACGGACGCCGATGTCGCCGATCAGGATCATGTCCGGGAGGCGGCGTCCGCCCCTGCCGACATGCGTGATCGACTGGGTCCGCGCCATCTGCATGGCGACGAGATTCACGAGCCCGACGGCCGCCGTCCATCCGCCGAGCCAGACGATGGAAACTTCGCTCCACAGGCAGATGACGAGGATCGCAGCGGCGACGACGTTTGCAGCGGCGAAGAAGGGTGCGAGCTGCGCTCGAGCGAGAAGCTGCGCGTCCCTCAGAGGCGAATTCTCGGTCTCCGCCTTGGCGGAAAACGCGAGGGATTCGCCGTCCGGCAGGCGCGCCGAAACCATGCGTTTGTACCGATCAGGAGCTTCGTACATGCGCGTCCCGCTGTGTCCGTTCGGTGCGGCCTAGCCCCAAGACAGTTGAAACACGGTTAAGAAGGTCTTGGGATTATTTTTGGGCCGTCGCCGAACCGCGGCCATTCGGACTTGCTCGCAAGCTTCGGATTCTCGCCCTATATTCGCCCGCGATGGCGACCGACAGCGCAACGCTGACCCAGCAACCGGCTGTGCAAAAACCGCGACGCAGGCGAAGCGACACTCCGAAGATCGATTCCCCGGCGCGGCCGATCCTCAAGGGCGTGGGGCTCGATGCGCCTTTCTTCGAGGACAAGAACCGCGCCTTCTGGTTCCTCCAGAGCCTTGGCTGGGCAGGCTATTTCTTCCTTCGCTCGCTGTCGGGATTCGCCAATTCGATGGGGCCGATGTGGATTGTCCACACCGCCCTCCTCACCGCGACCGGCTATTCGCTGACGCTTCTGATGGGCGCGCTGTTCCGGCGGCTGATCAAGATGCGAGTGGTGTGGACCGCGGTCCTGTCGCTGGCGGCGGTCGTGGTCGCGGCAATGGCGTTCTCGATCATCGAGACGTGGAGCTATGCGACCTTCCTGAAGCCGGACTCGCGGCCCGCCGGTTTCGAATATCTCGGAGCGATCCTGCTCAATTTCGCGCTGCTGGCGGCGTGGGCGGCGCTCTATTACGGAATCAATTATTACATCCTGCTGGAAGAGCAGATCACCCAGCGCGAGCGGCTGGAGAGCCAGGCCAGCTCGGCGCAGCTCGCGATGCTCCGCTACCAGCTCAATCCGCACTTCCTGTTCAACACGCTGAATTCGATCTCGACCCTGGTGCTTCTGAAGCAGACGGAGCGGGCCAATGCGATGCTCGCGCGACTGTCGTCCTTCCTTCGCTACACGCTGGCGAACGAATCCACCGCCAAGGTGACGCTCGCGCAGGAAGTCGAGACGCTGAAGCTCTATCTGGAGATCGAGAAAATGCGGTTCGAGGACCGCCTTCGACCGCATTTCAAGATCGAGTCCGAGACGATCGGCGCGCGGCTGCCATCGCTGCTGCTACAGCCGCTGATCGAAAACGCCATCAAATATGCCGTCACGCCAAGCGAGAACGGCGCCGACATCTGGCTAACCGCCGGCCGCGAGGGGCAGGCCGTGCGCATCGAAGTCGCCGACAATGGCAACGGGGAAGGCA
>DATMHP010000152.1:0-11029 GCA_035554875.1 Sphingomicrobium sp. | reverse complement strand
TCGTCCTTGGATCGGCGGGGACCTGGATCTTGTAGAGGCCGGTGATTGTGCTGCCGAGCGCGACCATCGGATTGACGATCCCGAACGCGCCGTAGCTGTGGCCGCCCGGGCCCTTGAAGGTGACCCGGTAGCGCTTCGAGCCGGTGGCGCCCGTCGTCATCCCGTCGAGGCCGCCGCCGTCGAGCGAGAAGAAGGCGCGGATCTTCCCTTTCCACGCGCCTTTGGTGAACAGCTGGCGGACACCGCGAAGGTCGCCGCGGCCCTCTTCGCCGACGGTCCCGACGAACAGCACGTCGCTCTTCGTCTGCACCTTTCCGGCATTCATCGCGTCGATCAGCGCAAGCAAAGTTGCAAGGCCGGCGCTGTCGTCGCCGACTCCCGGGGCCATCAGCTTCGTGCCTTCCCGCTTCACGATCACGTCGGTGCCTTCAGGGAAGACGGTGTCGAGGTGAGCGGAAACGACGACTGCAGGGCCCGGCTCGCTGCCCTTGCGCAGCGCAATTACGTTGCCGGCCTCATCAATCGACGCATCGAGCCCGCGCTTGCGCAGCATCTCCGCGAACGCCTTGGCGCGGACCTCTTCCTTGAAGGGCGGGGCGGGGATCTGCGTGATGGCGACGATGTCGCTCACCCACTGGTCATGGCCCGTATCGAGCGCTGCGGCAGCGGTCTTGAAGGGCTGGCTGGCGACGATGCGGTTGACGGTCGAATCGGCATTGGCAGGCGCCGCGACGGCGGGCACCGAAAGGCAAAGGGCAACGGACGCGGCAAGAAAGGACAGTCGCTTCATGACTCGGGGCGAGCTCCTGGTCAGGAGTGGACAGGCGCCAGCGCCGGCTCCAACCACTGCGGGATGATGGCCCCGTCTAGGTCATCGGTACGGCGGTGCTCAACCGAGAGGGCCAGCCGTTCGTAGAATATTCGCGACCGCGGGCCCGGCTCGCCCGTCGGCACGACGACCAGCCGCCGATTGACCTTGGCGCGCCAGTTCATCCGCGCCGTATTCTCCTGGCCGACGTAGCAGCCCTTGGTGAAGCTCACGCCGTTCAGCTCGGCGGCGTTGCACTCGAGCCAGAGGATGTCGCCAAGCTCCGCGCGGTCTTCGCAGACGCCGAGGCTCAAGCGGTGTTCCAGCCAGCCGCTAGCAGGCCCGCTCGCAGGAGCGAGCCAGCGGCGCCCAAGTTCGTGCAGGCGCGGATCGGCTACGCCTTCGTTCCCATCGAGGGACCAATGGACCGCAAGCGAATCGTCGCGCGCGATCGCGATCTTCCGCCGCAGCCGGTAGATCGACAGGCGCTTGATGAGGTCGTCCGCACCCTCGGCGTCGCAATCCAGCAGGAAGTCGCCGCCATCGGCCCAGATCAGGAAATCGAACAGGCATTTGCCCTGGGGCGTTAGCAGCCCTGTCCAGACCGGGAGGTCGCCCGTGACGTCATTGGTCACCAGCCCCTGCAGGAATCCACTCACGTCCTCGCCGGAGAGGCGGACGATGGCGCGATCGATGAGGGTGGTCCCAGGCATGCCCCTCAGTTAAGGAGCCGCCGTGGCTTTGCAAACGCTGACCATCCGCCGCCCGGACGACTGGCACGTGCATTTGCGCGACGGTGAGATGCTTAAATTGATCGCTCCGTTCACAGCGCGGCAGTTCGCCCGGGCGATCGTCATGCCCAACCTCGTGCCGCCGATCATGACGCTGGGCGCAGCCGCCGATTATCGTCAGCGAATCTGGGACGCGGCGGGTTCAGATTTCCATCCGCTGATGACCATCTACCTGACCGATGAGGCGAATCCCGATCTCGTCGAACATGGGTTCAACGACGATGTCTGGATCGCGGCCAAGCTCTACCCGGCCAACGCGACGACCAATTCAGCGTTCGGAGTGACCGACGTCCGCAACATCTATCCGGTGCTGGAGCGGATGCAGTCCATCGGAATGGTGTTGTGCGTCCACGGCGAAGTCACCGACCCGGACGTCGATGTCTTCGACCGGGAGGCGGTGTTTATCGAACGCGTGCTCGATCCGCTGATGCGGGATTTCCCCGAGCTGAAGATCGTTCTCGAGCATATCACGACCGAAGAGGCCGCGAATTTCGTCGAGACCGCGGGACCGAATCTCGCGGCGACGATCACGCCGCAGCATCTGATGCTGAACCGCAATGCGATGTTCGAGCGCGGCCTGCGCCCGCACGCTTACTGCCTGCCGGTGGCTAAGCGCGAGAAGCACCGGCTTGCGGTCCGCCGCGCCGTGACCTCGGGCTCACCCAAATTCTTCCTTGGCACCGACAGTGCGCCGCATGCGCGTCACGCCAAGGAATCGGGCTGCGGATGCGCCGGCATCTTCAACGCGCCGGTTGCGCTCGAAGCCTATGCGACAGTCTTCGAGCAGGATGGGGCGCTCGACAAATTGGAGGCGTTCGCTTCGGAGAACGGGCCGCGCTTCTACGGCCTGCCGCTGAATGAGGGCAAAGTCACGCTTGAGCCGAAACCGATGGAGGTTCCGGATTTGCTTGGGCTTGGAGATATCGAGCTGGTGCCGTTTCTCGCCGGCTCCGAGCTGCCGTGGAGCCTGGCCGACTAGGCTGGAGTTCCGGACCCGCTGGTCCCGATCACCGCCGCGAAATGGTGCTCCACGCAGTCGTGGCACTCGCAGGCGCGGCGCTTGAGGCCGGCGCGGTCGATCACCTGGATTCGTCCGCGGCGTGTGGTGATCAGCCCCTCGTCCTGAAGCGTGCCGATGACGGCGTTCACCGTCGTCCGCTGGACGCCGAGAAGTGCGGCGAACGCCTCCTGCGTCAGTTCGATGGTCGATCCGGCCCGATCCTGCGCCGTCAGCAGCCATCGCGCCGCGCGCTGCTCGATCGTGTGGAAGCTGTTGCAGGCGACCGACTGCATCACCTGGGCGAGGAGATAGTCCGAATAGCGGCAGAAGAGGTTGCGGATCAGGCCGGAGCGCATCTTCGCATCCTCGAGCGCCTCCATCGGGACCTGCAGCGCCGGTCCCGGAACCAGCACCTGCGAGCGCGCAAAGGCCGGGGCGTGGCCGCAGCTGACGATCCCGCCGACGGCGCCTTCGTGGCCGATCGAGGCGACCTCAATCGAGCGACCGTTGGCCATATCGATGGCGAGGCTGATCATCGCCGGTCCGAAGGGGAAATAGGTGGAAGCGACACTCGCTCCGCGCGCGTGAACGGTCTCGCCGGTGTCGAGCTCGACGACGGTCCCGAACGGCTCGACCAGCGCCCGCGCTTCCGCCGGGAAGGTGGAAAGCAGGCGATTGTTGGCGAACGCCTCGTCGAGGCGGTCCAGTTCGTCCGTGGCAGTTCGGTTCATCCGCGTTGTACTCCGGGAAAGAGAGTCGCGAGGCGGCTACTTTGTTCCCCGAACGTAACGGCAGTTCAGACTATGACGGCCTCGACCTCCTCGCGGCTTCCGACCAGGAGGCAGTCTGCGACGAGCCGCAACGGGCGGACGTCGACGTCGCTTCGACGCTCGTCGATCAATTGCGCGAAGCGGCGGTAGATGTCCGGATATTCGCCCGGCCCGGTGACCTGTTGCTCCGCCCCATCGATGGCCAGCCGGCCGCCGCCATCGGTCAGGAGCAGTTGCTCACCGTCAACGGTGCGGATTTCGATCGTCCACTCCTCGCCTTTGCTCTTGCGCCAGTCGAGGCTGCACGTGAGCGGACCGTCGGAAACGGCGCTCGTGAAGGTGATTTCGGCAGCGATCGGCGTCTGCGCCCCTTCGGGATAGCTGAGCGCCGCCTTGTCGACGAACAGGCTGCCGGGGAAAATCCGGGTCGCGATCGAGAAAGCGTTGATGCCCGGATCGAAGACGCCGAACCCGCCCGCATTCCAGATCCACGTCTGGCCGGGATGCCATTTGCGCACGTCCTCGTGCCAGCGGATCGCCATCGAGGCGATGCGTTTGCCCGCTAACGCTTTTGCCGCCGCCGCGACGGCCGGGTTCTGCCGCGCGTGCCAGGTCGCATAGAGCGTGCGCTGCTGCGCCTCCGCGACGCAGGCGAGATCCTCGACCTCGGACAAGGTGGCGCAGGGCGGCTTCTCGAGCAGCACGTCCAACCCGGCTTCGAGGCAGGCGCGGGCGATTTCGTAGCGCGGCTGCGGCGGCGTAGTGATCGCCACCGCCTCCAGGCCCTCGACCGAGCGGATCAGCTCCCGCCAGTCGGTGAACACCGGTTCCGGTCCCTTGCCGGAGCGGCTCGACGAGGCCGCCAGCTCGAAGCGCGGATTGGCCGCGATCGACGGGACGTGCTGGTCGCCCGCGATCTTGCCGAAGCCGATGATGGCGATGCGGATCGGCTTCACCGCCGCACCGCCTCTGCATAAGCTCGCGCCTTCTCGCGCGTCTCGTCAGGCGACTGGCCGGGCTTGTAGAGGCCGCCGCCGAGCCCGAACCCGTCCGCGCCCGCTTCGAGCCACCCGGCGACCGACTCCGGCGTCACTCCGCCGACGATCAGGAACGGCACGTCCTTCGGCAGGACTGCGCGCATCGACTTCACGACCTTGGGCGAGGCGGCTTCGGCGGGGAACAGCTTCAGCGTATGCGCGCCCGCGTCCAGCGCGGCGAAGGCTTCCGACGGGGTGAAGATGCCCGGCGAGGACACCATGCCTGCCTCGACGGTTGCGCGGATGACCGCGGGGTTCATGCTGGGCGAGACGATGATCCGTCCCCCCGCGTCCCGCACGCGAGCGACATCGTCGGGCTGGAGCACGGTTCCCGCGCCGATCAGCGCCTGATTCCCAAGCGCATCGGCAATGCTCCGGACGCTTTTCAGGGGCTCGGGCGAGTTGAGCGGCACCTCGATAATCCGGATCCCGCCTTCGTACAGCGCGCCGGCAATATCCACCGCCTCGTCCGGCGTGACTCCACGGATGATCGCCACCAGCGGGCACTGGTTGAAATATCGGTCGAACACTTCTCTCGGATTCACTTCAGTCGCTCCACGATGCTTCTCGCGCCGGCAATGAAGGCGCCTTCGCCGTCCATTTGCTCGCTCTCCACCCCCGCGACCTTGAGCGCCGACGCATAGAGCGCCGTCAGCTGTGGCCTGCCCATGACGATAACGCGCGAGGTGCGGCTGGTGCCGAGCCCGACGCGAACGTCCTCGCCGATGAGGAGGCCGCTCACGAGCGAGGCAGCGTCGAGCTTGTCGAGGCGTCCGAGGAGGAACCGCGCGCGGGTTTCGAACAACTCCGCGGTGAGGCCCTCGCCGGCCAGGCCTTTGCGGACGCCCGAGCGGAATGCATCTCCGTCCTTCACCCGGTTGGCGAGCAGGTCCGACAGGATGCTCCGGTGCTTGAGCATGCTGAACAATTCGCCGGTCATCACCGTCCGGAAGGATGCGATCCGCCCGCTGCTCACTTCCACCCATTTGTTGTGCGTGCCGGGATGGCAGACGAGGCAGTCGGCCGGGATTTCGCCGCTGGCGACGGCGCCGGCAAGCTGCACCTCCTCGCCCCGCATCACGTCGCAGCGGCCGTTGGACAGCGATACGCCTGGGACGATGACCACATCGCCGCCGATCCGGACAAGGCCGTGCACAAGCTCGTCGACACCGGCCGGGCAGGCGACATAGGGGGCCTCCACCCAGCCGCGGTTCGATCCGACCATTCCGGCAAGCAGAAGCGGATGCTCGCCCAGCCGCTCGCGGATTTCTGCGATCGCGCCCTCGAACTCGCCGCGGCGGACCGACAGGATTCCCTTGCCGTCTTCGAATTCCGCCTCGGAACGGCCGTCTCCGCCGACGAGATAAGCGCGGCGATTGGTCGTCCCCCAGTCGACGGCGATGAAACCTTCTGCCCAGCGTGTCATTTGCTCTCCTTAACTGCGGGAGAGCGACATGGCTCCGTCAAGTGAGGCGGTCCGGTGCGTAGCCGACGTTCGCGCGAATGTCGGCGAAGGGCCCGTGTGGGTGCAGCGCGAGCAGGCGCTCTACTGGGTCGACAACAAGGGCCGGAAGGTCTTCCGCCGCGACGAGAGCGGCGAGGTGCGGACGTTCGACACGCCGTTCGAGATCTGCTGCCTCGCGCCGAGGGAGAACGGCGGTTTCATTGCCGGGACCGACCGCGGGCTTGCCGGGATCGAGCTGGAAGCCGGCCGATATGACGTGATCGAAAATCCGGAAGCCGAGATTCCAGGCAACCGCTTCAACGACGGCAAGACCGATCCATGGGGCCGATTCTGGTCGGGAACGATGGACAATGCCGAGAAGGCGGCGACGGGATCGCTCTACCGGTTCGATGCCGATCTCAGCTGGATGCGCATGGACAGCGGCTACCGCGTGACCAATGGCCCCGCCTTCGACCGTGCCCGCCGCCGCATGTACCACACGGATTCGGCGACGAAGACGATCTACATGTTCGATCTCTCGGATTCGGGCACGATGTCAGGGCGGCGGATCTTCATCCAGTTCGAGGACAGGGACGGTTCTCCCGACGGAATGACGGCCGACAGCGAAGGCTATCTCTGGGTCTGCTTTTGGGACGGCTGGTGCCTGCGCCGCCTTTCGCCCGACGGTCATATCGTCGAGCGCATCGAGATGCCGGTCCAGCGCCCCACCAGCTGTGCCTTCGGAGGGCCCGACCTCGACCGGCTCTACGTCACTTCGGCACGAAAGGGCTTCGATGAAGATGCGCTTGCGATGCAACCTTGTGCGGGCGGACTGTTTTTAGTGGATACGGCAGTCCGTGGCGTTGCCGAAACGAGTTTCGCGGGCTGAAGGCAAGGCGAGCCGCTGAAGGAGAAGACGAATCGCCAACTTCATGTTCGCGACCGGGATCGAAAACAGCATCCCCACGATCCACAACGGCCAGACCCGCGTCGACGAGATGGAGGTCTGCGGCCACTACAAATATTGGCGCGAGGATTTCGACGCGGTCCAGGAGCTCGGGCTCCACTACCTCCGCTACGGACCGCCGCTGCACAAGACGTTCCTGGCGCCCGGCAAGTACGACTGGGAGTTCGCCGACAAGACCTTCGCCGAGATCAAGCGGCGCGACATCACCCCGATCGTCGACCTCTGCCACTTCGGCGTCCCCGACTGGATCGGCAATTTCCAGAACCCGGATTTCCCGCGGCTGTTCGCCGATTATGCCGCGGCCTTCGCCGAACGCTTTCCCTGGGTCCAGCTCTACACGCCGGTCAACGAGATGTTCATCTGCGCGATGTTCTCGGCGAAATACGGCTGGTGGAACGAGCAGATGCGGAGCGACCAGGGCTTCGTCACCGCGCTGAAGCATATCGTGAAGGCCAATGTGCTGGCGATGCTCGCGATCCTGAAGCGTCGAGCCGACGCCATCTTCATCCAGTCGGAATCATCGGAATATTTCCACGCCGACAGCCCGAAGGCCATCCACATCGCCGAGCAGCTGAACTCCCGCCGATTCCTGTCGCTCGACCTCAATTACGGCCGGCGGGTCGACAGCGACATGTACGAATATCTGATGGATAACGGGATGAGCCAGGAGGAATATCATTTCTTCCTCCACAACCGGCTCAAACAGCACTGCATCCTCGGCAATGATTATTACCGCACCAACGAGCATCGCGTCTTCGAGGACGGCCGCACGACGGCCTCGGGCGAGGTATTCGGCTACACTGAGATCACGCGGCAATATTACAACCGCTACCGGCTGCCGGTCTTCCACACCGAGACCAACCTTTCCGAAGGGCCCGTGGGCGATGAATCGGTGCAGTGGCTCTGGAAGGAATGGGCGAACGTCCTACGCCTTCGCAACGTCGGCATCCCCACCGTCGGCTTCACCTGGTATTCGCTGACGGACCAGGTCGACTGGGATACCGCCCTTCGCGAGCAGAACGGGCACGTGAACCCGCTCGGGCTCTTCGACCTCAACCGCAACATCCGTAACGTCGGCCGGGCCTACAAGCGCCTGATCAAGGATTGGCGCGAGGTGCTTCCGGCCTCCAGCCTCTGCCTGACCGTACCGGTCGTCTCGCCGTCGCATTATGCGCAGCAGCATGCCCGCGAGCAGGAGCAGGAGGCGGCGGAGCGCCTCGGTCACGAAGAAGTGGATTTCGAGAGCGGGAACGGCAGATGAAGATCGGCAAAATCGAGACTTTCTACGTCCAGCCGCGCTGGCTGTTCGTCCGCATTGAGAGCAACGACGGCGCGGTCGGATGGGGCGAGGCGAGCCTGGAGGGTCATGCCGAGGCCGTTGACGGCGCTTTCGAGGCGCTTCGCGACAAGTTCGTCGGCGCCGATCCGTACCGAATCGAGGATATCTGGCAGGTCGGCTACCGGAGCGGCTTCTATCGCGGCGGACCGGTGCTGATGAGCGCGCTCGCCGGGCTCGAGCAGGCGCTTTGGGACCTCAAGGGCCGCTCGCTGAACCTGCCGGTGTGGGAGATGCTCGGCGGGCGGGTACGCGACAAGATCCGCGCTTATGCCTGGATCGGCGGCGACCGACCGAGCGAGATCGCCGATGCGGCGAAGGCGCGGCGTGGCCAGGGCTTCTCCGCGGTGAAGATGAACGCGACGCCGGAGATGGACTGGATCGGCACGCCCAAGCTGTTCGACGAAGTGGTCGATCGCGTGAAGGCGGCGCAGGAGGCGGGAGTCGATGTCGGCCTCGACTTCCACGGCCGCGTTCACCGTCCGCTGGCGAAGCAGCTCGCCAAGGTGTTGGAGCCGCTCGGCCTGCTTTTCATCGAGGAGCCTTTGCTCTCGGAGAATCCGGAAGGATTGCGCCAGATCGCGGCGGTGACCTCGATCCCGATCGCGCTCGGCGAGCGGCTCTATTCGCGCTGGGATTTCAAGCCATTCTTCGAGAGCGGAGCGGTCGACATCATCCAGCCGGACTTGAGCCACGCCGGCGGGATCCTGGAGGTGCGCAAGATCGCAGCCATGGCCGAGGCCTATGACATCGCAGTCGCGCCGCATTGCCCGCTCGGGCCGCTGGCGCTCGCTTCCTGCCTCCAGGTCGCAGCCTGCTCACCCAATTTCGCGATCCAGGAGATGAGCCTAGGCATCCACTACAATGTCGGTGCCGACCTCTTCACTTATTGCCGCGACAAGCAGCAGCTGACGCCCGACGGAGGCTATCTCGCGATCCCGACCGGCCCGGGCCTTGGAATCGATATCGACGAAGCCGCGGTGCGCGAGTCGAACAAGGAGCGCCATCGCTGGCGCAACCCGGTGTGGCGGCTGGAGGACGGCAGTTTCGCCGAGTGGTGACGCCTTAGTCGCGATCAGGCGACGCGGCGGACGTTCTCACGAAAGGGGATTTTGTCGAGCTTCTGGCGCAGGTCGTCGAGGTTCGGATCACTCTCCACGGCGCCGCCAGTGTAGCGGGCGTCGCAGTCCGCTTCCTCCTGAGTCAGCTCGCGGAGGTAGCAGATGGTCAGCCGCCGGCCGAAAACGTCGTCGCCGCGAAGCTTGAGCTCCGGCTCCGCATCCTCGGGGAGGTTGTCGCGGATGGCGACCAACGTGTTGATAAGGCTGTCGAGCGACGTGTAGTCGCTGATCTCGATGAAGTCTTTGACTCGTCGACCCATTACTCTCTCCCCGACCAGCGGGGCCCAATTAATGTTGCGCCAAAATCCGGTGCAACGCCTGATCTATATTTATCCCCAAGAGAGTTGCGTTGGCGTGAACAATCCGGTCGCCCGGCGTTTAGGAACGGCATGGCCGACGCTTCGCTGACCCTCTCGTCCGACATATTGGAATTGCAGCTTAGTCCTTCAATCGGCGGGGCAATTTCGAATTTCGCCTGGAAGGGCGGGGACGGGCGCCGCACGATATTGCGCGAGAGCCACACTCCATTCGAAAATGTTCTCGACGCGGCATGCTTCCCGCTTGTTCCGTTCGTGAACCGGATTCGCGGCGGATGCTTCAGCTTTCGCGGTCGACAGGTCCGACTCTCGCCCAACATGGCCGACGACCCGAGTCCCCTGCATGGCCAAGGCTGGACGAGTCCCTGGCGAGTCGAGTCCTCCAGCGACGTGGATGCCGTCCTCAGCTATGACCATCGCCCGGACGAGTGGCCGTGGAGATATGAAGCGCAACAGCTGTTCCGGCTGGCGGACAATGCGCTCCACCTGCGGCTGATCTGCCGCAACGCCTCGGACGAGCCGATGCCGTGCGGGCTCGGCTTTCATCCCTATTTCCCCTGTGGAGCGGGCACGCGGATCCAGACCGAAGTCGACGGAGTGTGGACCGTGGACAAGGACGTGCTGCCGGTCGCGAGAATGCCGGCCGAAGGTCGATACGCGATCGCTGACGACCCGGTCTGTGGCCGCGGGCTCGACAACGGCTATGGTGGCTGGAGCGGACGGACGATCCTCTCCGATGCGGATTGGCCGTACGAGATCGAATTGTCGTCGCCGCAGGCGCGTTATTTCCAGCTCTACTCTCCGGAGAATGGCGGGATTTTCGTCGCCGAGCCGGTGACCCACGCCAACGCGGCGCTGAACGAGCCGGAGGAGGATTGGGCGCGGCTCGGTATCCGAGTCCTCGAGCCCGGCGAGGAAATGGCGCTCGACGCACGGATCGCGGTCGAAGCGCGCTGAAGCCTTGGTTGATACGGCCGAAAGCCGCCTATATAGCCCGCGGCTCGCAAAGCCGCTGCGGAGACGTGGGTGAGTGGCTGAAACCAGCGGTTTGCTAAACCGCCGTACGGGGGATTCCCGTACCGAGGGTTCGAATCCCTCCGTCTCCGCCAATTTCCTATAGATCACCGCGCCGCGACGGTCGGCACATGGTATTCCGCGAGCAGCCGGCGGATGTCGCCGGACCTGTTCGCCAGCACCTCGTCCATCTGCTTCAGCAGCTTCTGGTCGTCCTTCTGCACTCCGACCGAGATGTCGAACTGCATCGGCCATTGCATGTCCGCCATCCACGGGGTGACCGGTTCGAGCCTCAGCCGCACCGGCGACTTCGCCGCGAAATAGCCGGCGAGGGGTCCCCAGACGAGCGCCACGTCGACGTCGCCGCGCTCGACGGCGCGGACCACCTCGGCCGGCGGATTGGGCTTCGAATAATCGCCGTAGA
>DATMHP010000151.1:0-8871 GCA_035554875.1 Sphingomicrobium sp. | reverse complement strand
GGATCGATCCCGAACTGCTCGCCTAGAGTGGAGCAGACTCCGGCCAGCTTGGAGTCGCTGCGGTTGAGTGAGTAACGATAGGTCTTGCGGGCCATTGTGCCGTCCCCTTCCTACTGATCCTTCGCCGCCAGTGCGGCCTTCATGGCTTCCAGCTCGGCGTCGATCTTTTCCGACGACCTGAGCTGGTCGATTTCGTCTTCCAGGCTTCCGATCCCGAGCGCTTCGGCGCGGCCTTCCGCGAAGTCGGCGCGGCGCTCGAGAACCTCGAACTTGCTGAATGCGTCATGGGTGCGGCCGCCGTGCAGGAGCTCGTTGGCCCTGGCGCGGGTCACCGCGCTCTCCAGCCGATGCTGGATCGCATTCTGCCGGGCGCGGGCTTCGCGGAGCTTGGCCTGGAGCTTGGCGATGTCGGCTTCGTAGCCACGCAGCACCTGCTCGATCTGCCCGACCTCCGCGGTCAGCGCGTCGGCCATGTCGGCCGCTTTCTGCTTCTCGACGAGCGCGGCTTTCGCCAGATCCTCGCGGCCCTTGCTGAGCGCCAGCTCGGCCTTCTCAATCCAATTCGCCTGGATGCCCTCGAGCCTTGCAAGCGAGCGCCGCATCTCCTTGATGTCGGCGATCGATCGTGCCGCGGTCGCCCGGACCTCGACCAGGGTCTCCTCCATCTCGAGGATGATCATCCGGATCATCCGCGCCGGGTCTTCTGCCCGGTCGAGGAGCTCGGTCATGTTCGCCGCGAAGATGTCACGAGCGCGGCTGAACACTGGGCCGTTGAACCAGCTGGTGACCGGGGCCAGGCGCACCGTGGCGCTCTCCGGCTCCTTCACCAGTACCGGCGTGCGGACCGGCACCTTGGCTTCGAGGATCTCGAGTTCAGGCATTGGCCGAATACTGCGTCGAAGCAACGGCGACATGCGCCGGAGCAATGGCCGAACCAACCGCGACCGAGCTCATCAGAAGCGCGCCGATGGCGGCGATGAGAGTGCGGCTAAGTGGCGTCTGACCGGACATTTGTAATCTCCCTTTTTTCGGCCAATCCATGCTTGCGGGCCGATGAACATTGTTATTCAAAGGCCGTGCCAATTGCGGAAATCTGCCGAAAATCGAGAGAAGGAACGTTTGTCGGCTTGGGAAATGGGACGGAGCGCCAACCGGCCTTGGCGAAAATTCCCAACCCCTCCGGAACCGCTTCGCGAGCCGGGGCTTAGGGATCGAACAGAGTCAGAAAGGTAGATCGATGCTTGGGAAAATCGCCGCGGCGATCATCGGCGAACGCCTCGCCGGAAGGAACAAAGGCGCAAGCGGCGCCGTCAAAGGGATTCTCGTGGAAACGGTGGCGAAGCGCCTCATCCCGACGATCGCCGCGGCGGCCGTGCTGGGTTACGCCTATAAGAAGATGAAGGGCTCTCTCGAACGCGAGCCCTCTTATCCTTCGGAGGCCGAGCCTTCTCCGCCTTCGGGCTGAGCCTCGACATAGGGCTCGACCTTGCCCTTGAGCGTGATCGTCATCGGATTGCCGAAGCGGTCGCGGCTGCGCCCGGCGGCGACCTTTATCCAGCCTTCCGACACGCAATATTCCTGGACGTTGGTCTTTTCCTGCCCGTTGAACTTGATGCCCACGGGATTCTTCAGGATCTCGCCGTCGAAGTACGGGCTCCGCGGATCGAGCGACAGCCGGTCGGGGAGCTTGGGTGTGTCGTCAGCCATTGCCAGCGCCTAGCGCCGACCCGTTCGCAAGGTCAACGCGGGACAGAATCTCCGGCGATGTAAAGTGTCCTTGTCTCAACCAGTTGCCGCCCGCGTGACTCGCGACTAAGCGGCTCCCCCAAATGCGAGAGCTCCAATAAATGCGTGACAGGGACAAACCCAAGGCGAACCGGCCCGAGCTGGCGCTCCACGTGCCGGAGCCCAGGTTCCGGCCCGGCGACACGCCCGACTTCTCGTCGCTCGAGATCCCGGCGGCGGGATCGGCCCCGAAGCCGGACATCACCGCGTCCGCTGCGGAGACCGTCGCGCTGACCACCAGCCTGGTCCGCGTCCTCGACGAGGACGGCAAGGCCGTTGGCCCATGGGACCCGAAGCTCGATGCCGACACGCTGCGTAAAATCCTCCGCGACATGGTGCTTCAGCGGATCTTCGACGACCGCATGTACCGCGCCCAGCGGCAGGGGAAGACCAGCTTCTACATGAAGGGCACCGGCGAGGAGGCGATCGCCATCACCGCGGCGGCTGCTCTCGACCGCGAGGACATGAATTTCCCCACCTATCGCCAGCAGGGGCTGCTCATCGCCCGCGGCTATCCGCTGCTGGAGATGATGTGCCAGATCTATTCGAACAAAGGCGACAAGCTGCACGGCCGCCAGCTGCCGATCATGTATTCATCCAAGGAGCACGGCTTCTTCACCATCTCCGGCAACCTCGCGACGCAATTCCCGCAGGCGGTCGGCTGGGCGATGGCGAGCGCGATCAAGGGTGAGAGCCGGATCGCGGTCGGCTGGATCGGTGACGGAGCCACCGCGGAAGGCGATTTCCACTCGGGAATGACCTTCGCCGCGGTCTACAACGCTCCGGCCGTGCTGTGCATCGTCAACAATCAGTGGGCGATCTCCAGCTTTTCCGGGATCGCCGGCGCCGAGAAAGCGACCTTCGCGCAGCGCGCCGTCGGCTATGGCCTCCCCGGCCTTCGCGTCGACGGCAATGACGTGCTCGCCGTCTATGCGGCGATGCGCTGGGCAGCCGACCGCGCCCGTTCCAACCTCGGATCGACGCTGATCGAGTTCTTCACCTATCGCGCCGAGGGCCACTCCACGTCGGACGACCCGACCGGCTACCGCGCCGCGGGCGAAGCCAAGGCCTGGCCGCTGGGCGATCCGATCGAGCGGCTGAAGCAGCATCTGATCGGCCTCGGCGAATGGGACGACGAGCGCCACCATGCGACGCATGCGGAATGCGACGCCGAGGTCCGCGCGGCGCAGAAGGAGGCCGAGAAGCTCGGAGTCCTCCCGCAGCAGGGCAAGGACAATATCGAGAGCATGTTCGACGACGTCTACGCCGAGGTTCCCTGGAACCTCGCCGAGCAGCGCACCCAGGCCGTAAGCGAGGGTCGCGACTGATGGCGACGATGAACATGATCCAGGCGCTCAACAGCGCCCACAAGGTCGCGATGGCGGCCGATCCCAACGTCGTCGTCTATGGCGAGGATGCGGGCTATTTCGGCGGCGTTTTCCGGGTAACCGAGGGCCTGCAGAAGCAGTTCGGCAAGACCCGTGCCTTCGACGCTCCGATCAGCGAAGGCGGGATCGTCGCCACCGCTGTAGGCATGGCGGCCTATGGCCTACGGCCCGTCATCGAGATCCAGTTCGCCGACTATATCTATCCCGGCTACGACCAGATCGTGAGCGAGGTCGCCAAGATCCGCTACCGCACCGCCGGCGAATGGGGCATGCCGATGGTGATCCGCTCACCCTACGGCGGCGGCATTTTCGGCGGGCAGACGCACAGCCAGTCGCCGGAATCGCTCTTCACCCATATCGCCGGCCTGAAAACGGTGATCCCGTCGACGCCTTATGATGCGAAGGGCCTTCTGATCGCGGCGATCGAGGACCCGGACCCGGTGCTCTTCTTCGAGCCCAAGCGACTCTACAACGGCCCGTTCGACGGCCATCACGACAAGCCGGTGTCGCCGTGGGCCAAGCATCCGGCCAGCGACGTTCCGGACGGCCATTACACGATCCCGCTCGGCAAGGCGGCCGTCGTCCGCGAGGGCGCCGACCTTACGGTGCTCGCCTACGGAACGATGGTCCATGTCGCGCTCGCCGCGGTCGAGGAGAATGGAGTCGACGCCGAGGTTATCGACCTTCGCAGCCTCGTTCCGCTCGACATCGAGACGATCGAGGAATCGGTGAAGAAGACCGGCCGCTGCCTCGTCGTCCACGAAGCGCCGCGCAACACGGGCTTTGGCGCCGAGCTGGTTTCGGAGGTGCAGGAGCGCTGCTTCTATCACCTCGAAGCGCCGATCGTTCGCGTGACCGGCTGGGACACGCCCTACCCGCACGCGTACGAATGGGCCTATTTCCCCGGCCCGAAGCGCATGAAGAAAGCCCTCGAGAAAGTGATGGCCGACTGATGTCCAGATTCGAATTCAAGCTGCCCGACATCGGCGAAGGCATTGCCGAGGCCGAGATCGTCGCCTGGCACGTCAAGGTCGGCGACGAGGTCGCCGAGGACCAGCAGCTCGCCGACATGATGACCGACAAGGCCACCGTCGAGATGGAATCGCCGGTCGCAGGCAAGGTCATCGAGCTCGCTGGCGAAGTCGGCGACATGGTGCCGATCGGCTCCGTCCTCGCCGTGATCGAGACCGCCGGCGCGGACCGCGCCGCCGAGAGCGCCGAAGACAGCAAGGACGAGCGGCCGCTCGCCGATGGAGCGGTCGAAGCGACGCCGGAGCAGGCGAAGGAAATTCCGGTCACGAAAGCGGTGGAAGAAGCGCCGGCTCCGAAGCCTGCACTCGAACCGAAGCCGGAGCCGGAGGTCGCGAAGGCCGCGACCCATGTTCTGGCCTCGCCCGCCGTCCGCGCCCGCGCCCGAGACCTCGGTATCGATCTCGGCCAGGTGAAGGCGCGTGAGGGCCGGATCCGCCACTCGGATCTCGACGCGTTTATCCTGAACCAGGGCGGAAGCGTCTCCGCTCGCGGCGCCGGTCCGAAGCGCGCCGACGAAGTCATCAAGATCGTCGGCCTTCGCCGCAAGATCGCCGAGAATATGGCCGAGGCCAACCGGCGAATCCCGCATTTCAGCCTAGTCGAGGAGTTCGACGTCACCGCGCTCGAGGACGCGCGGGCGATGATGAACCGCGACCGCGGCTCCAATCCGAAGCTGACGGTTCTTCCGTTCCTGATCACGGCGATGTGCCGCGCTCTCGCCGACTGGCCGATGCTCAACGCGACTTTCGACGACGAGGCGATGGCGGTTACCCGCCACGGTTCGGTCGACATGGGAATCGCGACTCAGACCGATAACGGCCTGATGGTGCCCGTCATCCGCGGCGCCGAAGGCCTGAGCGTGTGGCAGATCGCTTCGGAGATCAGCCGCCTCTCTGAAGCCGCGCGCACCAACAAGGCGAGCCGCGAAGAGCTGACCGGCCCTTCGATCACCATCTCCAGCCTGGGGCCGATGGGCGGGATCGCCTCGACCCCGGTGATCAACCCGCCTCAGGTGGCGATCATCGCCGTCAACAAGATCGAGGAGAAGCTCGTCCCAATCGACGGCGATATCGAGGTCCGCAAGCGCATGAACCTGTCGCTCAGCTGCGACCACCGCGTGGTCGACGGCTGGGACGCGGCGTCGTTCATGCAGGACCTGAAGCCGCTAATCGAGAACCCGCTGAGGTTGCTGAGCTAGTCGTTCAGCTCGTGCCAGCTCTTCTCGCTGAGTTCGACGTCATATTTGTCGGCGGCTTTCTTGATTCGCCGCCACGCCTCGTCGCGTTCTGAATCGCTGACGCCCTCGACCTGGTTGAAGCGGGCGACCGCATTGCGGACGTGCGACGCGTTGTTGAGCGGCTCCTTGCGTTCCTTGGGAAAGGCGAATGCGCTCTCGGGGAGCTTGTCGAGATCTTCCTGGTCCAGTCTGGCCATGGTGACCCTCCTTTCAGGGAGGGAAACGCATGGCCGACTAGGACGGTCCGCCGAATTGAGGCGGGTCAGGCCGCCAGAAGCATCGTTTCGCCGAGAGCGGCGTTGAGCGACGCCTCGCGCTGCTCCGGCCCGAAGTTGAGCCCGTCGGCGGCGACGAACTCCGGCTCGATGCCGATGAAGTTGAAGATTCCCCGCAAATAGCTTTCGAGATGCTCGAGCGCCGCTGCCGGCGACCCGGCGTCGTACATTCCGCCCCGCGCAAGGGCGACGATCACGCGCTTTCCGCCCGCCAGCCCCTCGGGCCCGCTTTCGGTGTAGCGGAAGGTCTTGCCCGCAACGAGGATCCGGTCGAGCCACGCCTTGAGCTGACTTGAAAGAGTGAAGTTGTACATCGGAGCACCGATGACGACGGTGTCGGCGGCGAGGAACTCGTCGAGCACCGACGTGTCCGCGAAGACGTCGAGCGTCAGGTGCGGGAGCGGCTCGGCGACGAGGTCGCGGTAGACGAGCCGGTCGCTCGCGAGCTGGTCGACGATGGAGCGGGAAATGGCGCGGCTGGCGCTGGTGTCGCCGTTGATGCTGCTGTCGATATGAAGAGTGGTCACTATTGCCTCCTTGGTATTGCTTTGATACCGAGGCACGCTAAATAACCACGTGCAGGCCGTCCGCAAGAACGCACTTTTTTGTGGCGGACGAACAAAATTGTGACACGGTTACAGCGGAGGAACTGATGATGGTCGCAAGAGACCCCGACAATCCCGTATGCCAGACGATCAGCGGACTGCTTCAGCGCATCGGCGACAAGTGGAGCCTTCTGGTCGTGCAGACGCTCGGGGACGGATCGAAGCGCTTCAACGAGCTTCGCCGCGAAATCCCGTCAGTGTCGCAACGCATGCTGACCCTGACGCTCCGCAACCTGGAGCGCGACGGGCTGGTCAACCGCACGGTGACTCCGTCGATCCCGCCGCGCGTCGATTATGAGCTGACCACGCTCGGCCATTCGCTGCAGAAGCCGATCTGCGGGCTGATCCAGTGGGCGGTCGATCATTCCGGCGCGATCCACGAGGCCCAGGCGCGGTACGATGGCGAGCTGGCGGAGAGCGAAGCCGCATGAACGCGAGCGCGCCGGCCGGCGACCTCAAGACATTGCTGGCCCGAGCCGACGATTTCGCGGCCCGAGGCGACGTCCGCGCCGCAGTCGCTTTCTACCAGACCGCGCTGAAGAGCGTCCGCGACGTCGCCGGCCTCGACCGCCAGACCATCGCCGAGCTGCAGCGCGCGCAGGCCTTCGTCATGGGTCGCGCTCGCGAATTCCAGCAGTCGCTCGAACAGGCAGTGACCCGCGCCAGCCCGGCCAACCCAGTCGCCGCCCTGCGGCTCAACCACTCGCTCGACCTGCTGAAAGGCCAGCGGCAGGTGTACCAGCAACAGCCGTCCGTCCTTTATTATCCGTATCTCGCGCAACGGCAGTTCTTCGAGCGCGAGGAGTTTGATTGGGTGCCCGCGCTGGAAGCCGCGACTCCCGCGATCCGCGAGGAGCTGCTCGCTCTGGTCAACGAAGGCGCCGACTTCCGGCCCTATGTCGAAAATCATCCCGACCGTCCCCACCGCGATTTCCACGGCCTCAACGAAAACACAGACTGGACCGCCCTCTACCTGTGGCGCGACGGCGAGGTCGTCGAAGCCAACGCCAGCCGCTGCCCCAAGACGATGGCGGCGCTCGAGCAGGTGCCGCTGAGCCGCATCGCCTCGCGCACTCCCGCCGTTCTCTTTTCCCGGCTCGAGCCCGGCGCCCACATCCCGCCCCACACCGGGATGCTCAACTGCCGGCTCATCTGCCACTTGCCCCTGATCGTGCCCAAGAGCTGCTGGCTGCGCGTCGGCAACGAGACCCGCGAGTGGGAGGAAGGCAAGCTCCTGATCTTCGACGACAGCATGGAGCATGAGGCGAAGAATCCGACCGACGAGCTTCGGATCATCCTGCTGTTCGACGTGTGGCGGCCCGAGCTCGGCGAGGAGGAGCGCACCGCGATCTCCGGCATCTTCGACTCCATCGACCGCTTCCAGGGCATCCCCGAAGACTGACCGGCAAAGCTTTCTTTACGCTGTTGCCTTAGCCTTGGGATCGTGAAGCATTCCGTCATCAACGGAGCCGAACCGGCCGATCCCGTGCACCAGACGCCGGAGCAGGCGCGGTGCGACGCGGTGCAGGCAGCCTTCCGCAAAGGCGATGCGCCGCTCGACCTCTTCCGCGAGCCGCCGCCGCAGCCAGCGGAAATTCCGCCAACCGACGATGTGCTCAAGCTCCGGCTCGCCGAAGAGCTCGACTATGCGCGGCGCATGCTCGACCAGCTTGGCGACGACCTCGCGGCCGACATGGGCGTGGTGATGCGCCACTCCGTCGCTCTGCAGGCCGTCGACATCGTCGGCCAGATGCTCGGCCATATCGCCAATGTCGTCCGCTCCGGCGAGCCCGAAGCCTCGGTCGACCGCATCGGCATGTGCGATCTGAAAGCACGCCTCCTGCGCAAAGGCGGACTCTAGTCGCCTTCCCTTTTCCGGGGTTCCTGTTCTAGACGGCGCAAATGCCCGGACGCTATTTCGACGAATGGCAGGTCGGCGATCGCATCGCCCACGCGCTCACCCGTACCGTCACCGAGACGGACAACGTCCTCATCTCGACGCTGACGCATAACCCGCAACCGATGCATCTCGATCACCAGGTCGCGTCGGAATCCGAATTCGGAATGCCATTGGTGAACTCGGTCTTCACCTTCGGGCTGATGATCGGGGTCAGCGTCGCCGACACGACGATGGGAACGCTCGTCGCCAACCTCGGCTATGACGCGCTCAAATTCCCCAACCCGGTCTTCATCGGCGACACGCTTCGAAGCGAGACCGAGTGCATCGCCGCGCGCGAAAGCAAATCGCGGCCCAATGCGGGGATCGTCACCTGGGCGCACCGCAGCTTCAACCAGCGCGGCGATGTGGTTTGCGAGTGCACGCGGACCGCGCTCCTGCTCAAGAAACCCCAGAGCGTCGAAGAGTGAGGCACCATCCGCGAAGCTGGCTGTTCGTCCCGGCGGACAGCGAGAAGAAGATCGCGAAAGCCATCGAGTCCGACGCCGACGCTTTGATCTTCGACCTGGAGGACAGCGTCGTACCATCCTGCAAGGCTGCCGCACGGCAGATCCTCAAGCGGCTCGCGAAGCGCGAGGGCGGGCCCGAATGG
>DATMHP010000150.1:0-31276 GCA_035554875.1 Sphingomicrobium sp. | reverse complement strand
GAAGGACAGCGGCGCTACGTCGAGAGCTTGAGCGCCTACGCCCGCCAATTCCTGGAGATGATGCAGAAGCCGGATGTCGAGCATATCGACGGCCTGTCCCCTGCGATCTCGATCGAGCAGAAGACGACGAGCAAGAACCCGCGCTCGACCGTCGCGACCGTTACCGAGATCTATGACTACATGCGGCTTCTGTGGGCACGCGTCGGCATTCCCTATTCGCCAGCGACGGGCCTTCCCATCGAGGCGCAGCAGGTCAGCCAGATGGTCGACCGGACGATGGCGCTCCCCGAAGGTAGCCGCCATTATCTGCTCGCGCCGGTCGTGCGTGGCCGCAAAGGCGAATATCGCAAGGAGCTGGCCGAGTGGCAGAAGGCTGGCTTCACGCGAGTGCGGATCGATGGGCAATTCCACGATATCGAAGAGGCGCCGGCGCTCGACAAGAAATACAAGCATGACATCGAGCTGGTGGTCGACCGCATTGTCATCCGCGAAGGGATCGAAGCGCGGCTCGCCGACAGCTTCGAAACCGCGCTGAAGCTCGCGGAGGGTCTCGCCTATCTCGATCCCGCCGACCCGCCCGCCGAGACCGAAGCCAAAGGCGGCATGAAGCTCGACTTCGGTGCGCCCGGCCGGATCGTCTTCTCCGAGAAATTCGCCTGCCCGGTTAGCGGCTTCACCATCGCCGAGATCGAGCCGCGGCTCTTCTCGTTCAACGCGCCGCAGGGCGCCTGCCCCGCCTGCGACGGCCTCGGCGAGAAACTGGTGTTCGACGAGGACCTCGTCGTTCCCAACCATGCGCTCAGCATCGCCAAGGGCGCGGTCGTGCCCTGGGCCAAGTCGCAGCCGCCCTCGCCTTATTACATGCAGGTTCTGGGCAGCCTCGCCCGCGCCTACGACTTCTCGCTGGATGTCCCGTGGCGCGACCTCTCCGATCAGGCGAAGCGGGTCGTTCTCTACGGCACCGAAGGTCGGCCGGTGGTCCTTCGCTTCATGGATGGCCGCAAGAGCTACGAAGTGAAGAAACCCTTCGAAGGCGTCCTCGCCAACCTCCAGCGCCGGTACAACCAGACCGAGAGCGCGTGGATGAAGGAGGAGCTGTCGCGCTACCAGGGCAGCCGCCCGTGCGAGGTGTGCGGCGGCGCGCGCCTCAAGCCCGAAGCCTTAAGCGTGAAGATCGCCGGCGAGCACATCAGCTCCGCCGCCATGCGCTCCGTCGCCGACGCTCGCGACTGGTTCGCGGCGCTCCATGAAAGGCTCACCGACCAGCAGAACGCCATCGCCAAGGCGATCCTCAAGGAGATCAACGAGCGCCTCGGCTTTCTGCACAATGTCGGGCTCGATTACCTGCACCTCGATCGCAAGTCGGGCACATTGAGCGGCGGCGAAAGCCAGCGGATCCGCCTCGCGTCGCAGATCGGCTCCGGCCTCTCCGGCGTGCTCTACGTCCTCGACGAACCGTCGATCGGCCTCCACCAGAAGGACAACGACCGCCTGCTCGAGACGCTCAAGCGCCTCAAGGGCCTTGGCAACACGGTGCTCGTGGTCGAGCATGACGAGGACGCGATCCGCCACGCCGATCATGTCATCGATATGGGCCCGGGTGCCGGAGTCCACGGCGGCGAGGTTGTCTGCGCCGGCACGCTCGACGATCTCCTCGCCTGCGAAGACAGCATCACCGCCGATTATCTCTCCGGCCGCCGCGAGATCCCGCTTCCGGCCAAGCGCCGCAAGGGCAACGGAAAGTTCGTCACGATCCACGGCGCCACCGCGAACAACCTCCAGCATGTCGACGCGAAGATCCCGCTCGGCACCTTCACTTGCGTCACCGGCGTTTCCGGCTCCGGCAAGTCGTCGCTCACCATCGACACCCTCTATGCAGGCGCGGCCCGCGCGCTGAACGGCGCCCGCATCGTCTGCGGTCCCTGCGAGAAGATCATCGGCCTCGAGCATCTCGACAAAGTCATCGACATCGACCAATCGCCGATCGGCCGCACCCCGCGCTCCAACCCGGCGACCTACACCGGCGCCTTCACCAACATCCGCGACTGGTTCGCAGGCCTGCCGGAGGCGAAGGCGCGCGGCTACAAGCCCGGCCGCTTCAGCTTCAACGTCAAGGGCGGTCGCTGCGAGGCGTGCCAGGGCGACGGTGTCCTGAAAATCGAGATGCACTTCCTGCCCGACGTCTATGTCACCTGCGACGTCTGCCACGGCGCCCGCTACAACCGCGAGACTTTGGAGGTGAAGTTCAAGGGCCACTCGATCGCCGACGTGCTCGACATGAACGTCGAGGAGGCGGCAGAGCTGTTCAAGGCCGTCCCCGGGATCCGCGACAAGATGCGGATGCTCCAGGAAGTCGGCCTCGGCTACATCAAGGTCGGCCAGTCCGCGACGACTTTATCGGGGGGTGAGGCGCAGCGCGTGAAGCTGTCGAAGGAGCTGTCGCGGCGCGCCACCGGCAAGACTCTCTACATCCTCGACGAGCCCACCACCGGGCTGCATTTCGAGGACGTGCGCAAGCTGCTCGAAGTGCTCCATCGCCTGGTCGAGCAGGGCAACACTGTGGTCGTGATCGAGCACAATCTCGATGTCATCAAGACCGCCGATCATGTGATCGACCTGGGTCCGGGCGGCGGCGTCAACGGCGGCCAGATCGTGGTGACGGGCACGCCGGAAGACGTCGCGGCGGAGCCGAAGAGCTTCACCGGCCAATATCTGAAGCCGTTGCTCGAGCGCTCCAGCCGCGCTCCTGCCCCGGACGAGGAGGAGCCGTCGCTGATTGCGGCGAAATAGCGCTTCCGGATGTTCCTCGCGGCCGCCCTTCTTGCTTCCCTCCAGATTGTCCACACGCCGCCCGCATCTTCAACCGCAACGCCACTTGTCCACCAGTCGCGCCTGTTCGCGCTGCCTGACGGAGCGGTAGGATATGTGCCGGCGAGTGCCGGTCCACACCCTGCCCTGCTCGTTCTTCTCCATGGCGCAGGGCATCGGCAGCTAGAGATGGTCCAGCATTTCGAAGCCGAAGCCGACCGGCACGGAATCGTCCTTCTCGCACCGGACTCTCAAGGAATAACCTGGGACGCGGTCGAACGGGCCGAGGGACCACCAGAGGTCGACTCGCCCCTCGCCGGAAAGCTGGCGCACCGCTTCGGCCGCAGCCGCGACTCCGACCGGGTCGAGACCGCCGTCGCCAATCTCGCGAAGATCGTGCCGATTGACCGGACGCGCACCGTCCTCGCCGGTTTTTCCGACGGAGCGACGTTCGCGCTCGCGATGGGGTTGTCACGCGATTATGACTTTTCAGCGGTGATCGCCTGGTCGCCCGGAATCGCGATCAGGACGGAAGATCCGGCGCGCGGCCGCAAGGTCTTCGTCTCGCACGGATACAGCGATCCGCTGCTGAAATTCGCGGTCACCTGCGCCGACATCGTGCCTCTGCTGAAAACCGAAGGAGCCGACGTCACTTTCCTGGCCTTCGACGGCGGCCACGACGCTCCGCCGGACATGAAGGACGCGTTCCTCGACGCCGCATTCGGACCTGTTCCGGGCCAACCTGCGCATCCGTTGCCATCCGAAATGCCGGCATGCGGCGGCTCAGCTTCGCGTGAGGTCCCGGTGCATTGAACTAGTGCGACGCGTCCGGCGTCGGCACGAACACCACATTCGCGTCGGGCGACACTTTCGTCACCGACACCACCTTGATCTGCTCAGGCTCGACCGGTTTCGGTGAAGGTGCGGGCTCCGGCGCCTTCGCCACCTCCGGCTTCACCGGCGCCACCGGCGGCAGCCCCTGCGCCTTCCGCAATTCTTGCTGCTGCTGCTCCTTCGGCGGCAGCGGGTAGAAGGTCGTCACCTCCCGGTCGGCGGCCTGCAGGGCAAGCAGAAGTAGGATGCTCATACGTCCCCCGTTACGACTCGCTCCCCGAGCACGAGCACGCAGGAAGACTGACTCCAAGCCATTGAATTTGCAAAGTGCGACATCTCGCTGGCCCGCAACATTAGGAACAGGTTACGATTGCCGCCGTTGCCCGCCAATGGCAACCAACGACCAAAGCGGCGTCCTCACCCGCATCGGCACCTGGACGTCCCATCCGACGGCGTTCGTCGTAGTCGCCCTTTACGCGCTCGCGTGGCTGATCTTCGCTCCCGAAGAAATCAACTGGCATAGCGTCGCCACGATCGCGACCTGGCTGATGACGCTCTTCATCCAGCGCGCCGAGCATCGCGACACGCAGGCGATCCAGGCCAAGCTCGACGAGCTTCTGCGTAGCCACGGCCCAGCCGAGAATGCGCTAACCCACATCGACGAGAAAGAGCCGGAAGCGATCGAGCGCGAGCGCGAGGCCCGCGACCGCGGCTCGCCAGCGTAGGAACCGCGGACACGTTAACAGCCGTGTCGGCGCAATGAAAAATCCAATAAAGCCGCGAACCGGCGACGCGCCGCAACGGCTCGTCGCTAACGCAAGAGCCAGATTTCGCGCGGCCGTCGTTGCTATGCCGAAACGTCGCTTCGGCGGCACAGTTCAGGGATGGAAACGTGGAAACCTACAGGCTCTATTGCCTCGATGGGGTGGGCAAAGTCGCGTCCGCCGAATGGATCGACGCGGTGGACGATCAGGCGGCGTTGGAGATCGCCGACAAGCTCCGACGGGGCCGCGCGTGCGAACTGTGGCAGAGCAACCGGCTGGTCGCACTGTTGGAGAACAGCGGAGAGGCGGCGGGCTAGCGTCGGCTAGCCCGCGACCGCGGCGCCTAGCCGACCCGGCGCGAGTCCTCGGCTGGCTGCACTGTCCGGCCTTCGTCCGCCTTCGCGGCTTCAGCATAACGTTCAGCCATTTCCAGGTGGATCTCCCGCGCATGGGGATTCCTGGCCGCCATGGCCATGCGCCGTTCTTCAATGGCGCGCGCTGCGAAATATTCGGAATGCTGTGAAAAATCAGGGCCTTGGGACATGGAAAGACTCCCTGTTACGCAGCGGGAGCTCTCATTTGTCTCGCGTTCACCGGCATGCTGGTTTCCGAAGCCGGCGATGAGCGCGTTGTACCACGCGGCCCATAGTTAACCTAATCTGGCAGTCTTCCGCCGTTCCGTCCGTTGCGGTCACTTCACACCCTGATCGGATTCGTTTCGCCTGTGGATAAGTGATAAATGCGACTCACCGCCGGGGTGGCGACGATGAAGGAAGACAAGACCTATTTGCTGAAGCGCGAGTCGGAAGAACTCGCCGCAGCTGCGCAAGCGCACGGCAAGGCCCGCGCAGCCCACGAGGAAATGGCGAAGCTCTATCACGACCGCGCCGACGCGGCTGATCGGGAAAAGGCGGCTGGCGCTCCGGCGCAGGGCGCATAGGGACGCTAATCCTGCGGCTTGTGCGGATAGTCCTTCAACCGCCGCTGCCCGCGCGCCTTCAGGGCTTCGATTTCAAGCCCTGAGGCGGTCTGCTCTGCTGCCTCCGACGTCAGCGCAAGCTCGATGTCATTGGGGCCCTGGACTTCGACTGCGCCATCGACCGCCTCGGCTTCGCAAGGCTTGTCGAAAAGCTGCTTTTTCTCCGTCATGCCGATCCTTTCGGCCCGCCAACGAAGCGGCCGCAGCAGCGTTGCAACCGTTGCGCTTGCGACTCGCCCGGTCCTGCACGCGCATCGGCTGACCGCAAAGCGCAGTGCGCTCCGCAGGCGCCGCGCGTTTCCACCTCGGCTCGCCGCTCAAAATTCGGAGGCGATCACATGCTCAAAATCACCATTGCCGTGGCGCTGGCGCTCTCGACTGCGCCGGCTTTTGCCCAGGACGATCAGAATGCGATGCCCGACCACGGCACCGCCAACGGGATGGTCAACGTGTCCGTGTCCAACCTCGACGTGCTCGGCGACTTCGTGACCAAGGATCAGGCTGCGGCTCTGAAGGACGGATTCCCGATCACCGTGCAGATGCCGATCGGCATTGCCGCGGACGCGTGCGGAGTCAGCGCCGACGACCTCGCGAAAACGAAAAAGGGCGCGACTCCGAGCTGCGGCGCCCGCAACGGCTCCCGTGCGCTCGCCGAGCAGGTGCTGAAAGCGGCAAAGGAACCGCCTAAAGAACAATAATGCCGCTTTCTTCGTGGGTTGATTAGACGCGACTCACGCCGCGGGTGTATTCTGCGGGGTCCCACCAGCGACGGGAGGCCCGCATGCTCCGTGCAATCCCACGTCTTTCCGCGATAATCCTCTCGGGCGCCGTTACGGCTGCTCCGGCCATGGCACAGCCGATATCGGCGTCCCCTCCGCCCGCTGCTCCGGCTCCGGTCGCCGTTCCCTATCCGGACACCGCTCCGTCGATCGAGGTGACGGCGCTGTCCTGGCGCTCAGCCGCTGCGGTCCAGCCGCAGGAGATGACGTCCGATCCGCAGGAAGGTGGCGAGATCGCAAGGAAAAGCGTCCGCAAGGCGCCCAGGCCCACGATCAGCGAAATGACGGTGTCCAAGAGGACGGACGTCTCCTCTTCGACGCTTCTTCGCTCCACGAATGACAGCCCGAAGGAACCGGGCAAGCTCGAGATCCCGAACATGCAGGCAAATGGCGGCGGCGATAATCCGCCTCCGGCGGGAACGGCGACCATTACCGTCGCTCGCGGCCATTGCGCCTCCGGCCAGCATTTCCCCTCGGTCAAGCTGACGATGAGGGGGCAGAGCTACACGCTCCAGGACGTCGACGTGGTGAGCTGCACGCCCAGCGGCGACAATGTCGACACGTGCACGTTGAGCTACGGGAGCGTTGCCGGATAGCGCAGGGGTCGGCGACGCGCCTGTCCGGCGCATTACCTGTCGATGAACTCTTATCAAGCGTCAGCGGCGGTTCATTCGCTGCGCCCCAATCGCACCTGGCCCGGCAATCGCAATCGCGATGCCGCGGCGCGTGAGGCGTTCATCTCGAAATCTCGGGGGCGGGAGCACAGGACCATGACGCCAGACGATCGCGACTATTTCCTCCGCCGCGCCATGGAAGAGGAACGCGCCGCCGAAGCCGCGACCTCCCTATCCGCCCGCTGGCGCCACGAGGAGCTCGCCTTCCTGTATCGCTCGCAAGCCGATTGTGACGAACCTTTGTGGGAGCGGCTGGGCGCCAACGAACTCGTCAAGCCAGGCGATCTCGCCTTGTAACGTCTGTCAGGGCATGGCCGTGTTGTTCGTAGCCGCGGGCGCGGCAGTAGTGGTGGTCGGCGCAGGCGACGCGGTATTGGTCTCGACGACTGCTCCTGCTTCCGGCTCGCCAAGAACAGCACAGGCGATCCTGTCACCGCTGTTGCCGCTCGGGTCGGTTTTGTAATCGTCGGGCTGGGCATGGATCACGACGGCCGCGCCGCTCGCGTCGAGGATTTGCGCGGCCCCTGGCTTCGCATTGCGTCCCATGTTGCGCAAATAGGTGCCGGGCACTTCCACCCGCACTTTCAACGTTCCGTCTGCGGTGACGGTGACGTTCTGCAGGTCGCCCATGTGCGCTCCGTTGGCGTTTTGGCCACCGTGCTGCTTATGCGTCGGGTTCCAGTGCGGCCCGGCGCTCTTGAAGTCCGGCGGATCGCAGAGGCCGATGTCGTGGATGTGGATTCCGTGGACGCCGGCCGGAAGTCCGTGGGCGTCGATCTCGAGCATGGCGCCATTGTCGCTGTCGCCGCCGCGCACCTCGCCAATGATCTGGCCGGCCGTGTTGACCAGCGGAACGGACGGCGCGTCAGCTAACGGTCCGGCCCCGCTCTTCTGGTTGTTGCACGCGGCGAGCGCAATCGTCGCGGCCGCGATCGTGAGTGAAGCCAGTCCCCGCATCGTCATTCTCGTCCTCCGTTTCGCTTCGTTAACCCGAAGCGAGCTGGAAGGTTCAATGGCGATTCGGATACCGTCGCCACCGGCCTTGTTCGACACCCGTACGTGGGGACGCGCAAAAGAAAACCGGCCCGGTGGCGAACCACCGGACCGGTATCTCTTGCAATTCCGTTTGGTACCGGAGGTGCCGTGCCCCTTATCCGCGCTCTGGCGCCGGCGGCGGCGGAGGAGGCGGCGGCGGCGGAGCCGGGCACGTCTCTGTCGCCAGAATCACCGTTCCATCCGGGCAAGTCTGCGTCGCCGGAGGCGGCGGAGGCGGCGGCGGAGGCGGCGGGGGCGGCGGAGGCGGCGGCGGCGGAGCCGCGAAGTTGTAGATCAGGCTAAGCAGCAGGCTGTGCGACCGCCAGCGAGTCCTGATGTCGTACGGAATACCGACTGGGTTATCGGCTGCGTCAACGTGCCATTTGACGTTCGGAACGTTGAAGAAGCGGTACTTCAGGCCAAGGTCGAGATTTGGCGTGATGGCAGTGCGAACACCCGCGACGGCCTGCCATGCAATCCGGCCGGTGCTGCCGCTGAAGTTCTTGTCTATACTGTCGATGTCGAAGCCTTCGTGGACACGCGCGGCACCAATACCGGCACCAACGTAGCCGCTCCAGCTGTCCTCGTCTCCGAAATCTAGGAGAGCATTGAACATCACCGACCAGGCGCTGCTGTGTCCGGTCGCCGGAAAGTGCGATCCTGGGCCGAACAGATTTTGCGTGATCAGATTGCTGACTTCGATCTCGTCGATCGATGCGCGCTTGTAACCAAGCTCGCCTTCGAGGCGGACCATCCCAAGGTCGTAGCCCGCAATGAGGTCCACGTCCCAACCGGGCTTGTGGTCGAGAATGTATGCATTCTTGATCGTTCCGAAGGTTGCATCGGTGTAGGTGATCGATGAATCCTCGATGAGCATTCCACCGCCCTCGAGACCTGCATAGAAGCTATTGTCACGGGCAATCGCCGGTGCAGCTATGCCCGTTGATGCCAGTGCGAATGCGATTACGAGCTTGCGCATCTCTTCGTCCCCTGTCGCGACTCCGCCAGTAGAGCCTCACGGCCCTACAATATTTTACGTCTGATTTGGCTGCAATCGGTCAGATTAAATGATCATTGTGGCTTTAATGTCACTCCCATTTCACGGAGGAAAAGAAAAACCGGCCCGGTGGTTGCCCACCGGACCGGCGTTTTCGGCTCTCCAGCTACTGCCGACGGTCCGCTTATCCGCGCTCAGGAGCCGGCGGCGGCGGAGGCGGCGGAGGAGGCGGAGCCGGGCATGCCTCGGTCGCCAGGATCACCGTTCCATCCGGGCACGTCTGCGTCGCTGGAGGCGGCGGAGGCGGAGGCGGAGGCGGAGGCGGAGGCGGTGGAGGAGGCGGCGGAGGCGCGAAGTTGTAGATCAGGCTGAGCAGCAGGCTGTGCGACCGCCACCTCGTCCGGATCCCATCGCCTTCGAAATCGCCCTTCATGTTCGGAACGTTGAAGAAGCGATACTTTAGGCCAAGATCGATCGACGGCGTGATCGCAGTACGAACACCCGCCACAACCTGCCAGGCTAGACGCGTATCGGAAATTGACGAATCGATGCCGACGCCGGCAAGGGAATCGACGTTCAACTTCGTACTGGAAATGCCGACTCCCGGCCCAACGTAGCCGCTCCAGCTGTCCTCATCACCGAAGTCGAGAAGGCCGTTGACCATGAACGAGAGCGCGCGGGCGCTGCCGTCGGCCGGAACATGCGCGCCGAACCCGAGCCCAGTCGGATCCGCCAGTTCGACCTCATCAAGACTGGCATGCTTGTAACCAAGCTCGCCCTCGAGCCGGATCATCCCAAAATCGTAACCTGCAACGACATCGACATCCCAGCCTGGCTTGAAGTCCAGAATTGCGGCGTTGTTGATTGTCGTCCCACCCGTGCTGTCGGTGACGTCGATACCGGTATCTTCAACCAGCATCGCGCCACCCTCAATACCCGCATAAAAACTGTGGTCGCGGGCAAGCGCCGGTGTCGCCAGCGCCGATGAAGCGAGCGCCAGTGAAATGGCGAGCTTGCGCATACAAAAGTCCCCTTTCAAACGCGTTCGTAAAAGAACTGCCGTGATTCTCTTATGAGAGGGGTTTATTCCGTGCAACCGGCGTCCAGCTGAAGCTGTTGCTGAAAAGCATCAATTCGCATGTACAACTTCATGCAAGTCACTGTAGCGGAAGCCGTTTAGATTATCGGGGCATCGCCTATTCTGGCGAACCGCCGACAGGATGTTGGAGATGTGAAGACCGCTCCGAAATCGGCACTGGCACGCCCATCGGGTTCGCGAATTATCCTTGTGCACCGCGGACCATCTGGTCGTCTAACAACGCTGAATCGCGAAGGCACTGATCCACCGGGACGTAAAGATGCCACAGGCGAAGGCTCGACAGACACCTATGCGGCGCAATCGAGAAGCTGGAGAGCACCAGGCGAACTCGCGCTCGGACGCGTCCATGCCTTCCGGTTATCGCCCGAAGTGATTTGGCCTCTGCTTCAAGTGACCAGATGAGCCGCCCCAGGCTCTATTTCATTTCCATTTCACCTGATCGCTATGCCTCCCGGCGAGGCGCGGCACTCCGCTCGCCTCGGCCATCGCGCGGAATCTCGCCGATGATCCGCTCCTCTCCGCCTTGAGCGTTTCCGATATCAGCCTCATCTCCCGCCATTTGAGTTCGAAGCTCACGCGTCTTTATCTTTTGCCTCGGGGCGCAATATGCCAGCATCAGCTCGACAGTAGCGACGTCTCACGATTCACTCGCGTGAGGCTCCCCGGTCGACAACTTCCGGCTGAGTTCGATCACCACCACCCATTCCTCATCCCGCACGGGCGCGACCGACAGCCGGGACTGCCGAATGAACTCCATCTTCGCGAGCCGCGGCTCGGCCTTGATGTCTTTCAGCGTCACCGAATGCTCCAGCGCCCGCACCGGCTCGACCTTCACCGACACCCAGTCCGCGTTCTTAGGATCCGGCGCCGCCTCGCGGACGATGCGCATGATGCCGATCACCGCACGTTCATCCATGCTGTGGTAGAAGAATGCCTCTTCGCCGGCTTTCATCGCCTTGAGATGGAGCCGCGCGGCATTGTTCCGGACGCCGTCCCATTCGGTCGAGCCGTCGCGGACCAGGTCCTGCCAGCTGTAGTTGGAAGGTTCCGATTTCATCAGCCAGTGCGCCATTCCGTTCCTCCTCGGAAAACCGCACTAAACAGCTCCCACTCCAAAACCAAACTGTTGTTTTTCTTGTGAGATATCAAATGGTTCCGCCATTCGTCCCGCGGACTGCTCGACTCGCCGCTGACTGACTTGGATTAGTACGGAAAGTCCGTATTTGGCACTCATCGGTTAACGAGAGCGAGCGGGCCTAAGAGCGCGAGAGACGCCGGGCCCCGGGCAAGACGGACGACCCCTTCGCAATCGGATCATCGAGACGCCGCCCGGCGCCGCGATGATCCCTGTGCGGTCGGCCGCCAAGGGCAAGAGAGACATTAGTTGAACAAGTTTTTTACCCGCGGCTTCGTCGCGGCCGTGGGGTGTGCCACGCTGACATTGGGCGCCGGAAGCGCCGCCGCCCAGTCGACTGCGCTGGCCAACACCAGTTTTTCGCTGAACGCAGGCGCCGTCGACAGCTCGGCAAAGCCGCTCGGCAGCGGTCTTCCGGTCGTTTCGGCGGTGCAGCGCACGATCAGCTCGACCACCCGGGCCTTCTCCAGCACGCTTGGAGCGGTGTTCGGCGCACAGCAGCAGACCCCGCAGCAGGCCGAGCTCCAGAAGGTGACGCGCGAGGGCCGCTGGCTCTACAATGCCGGATGGCCACTCTACGCCCTGGTCGATCGCTACAGCACCGGCGTCGCGCTCGATCAGCAGGCGAATTGCCTCGCCACCGCAGTCTATTTCGAGGCGCGCGGTGAATCGGTCGAAGGGCAGCTTGCCGTCGCCCGCGTGGTCATGAACCGCGCCGCTTCGGGCCAGTATCCGTCGACCTGGTGCGACGTCGTGAAGCAGCCGTGGCAGTTCTCGTTCGTCCAGAACGGCCAGTTCCCGGCGATCACCGACATGGATTCGTGGAAGACGGCGCGGGGCGTCGCCCGGGTCGCCATGGCCAACATCTACCCCAGCCTTCCCTCGGGCGTGCTGTGGTACCACGCCAATTACGTCCACCCGTCGTGGGGCAGCCGCCTCACCCAGTACGAGCGGATCGGCGCCCACATCTTCTTCAGCGCCTAAGCTCCTCCCATCGGGGGAGGTGGCAGGCCAATCGGGCTGACGGAGAGGGAAGCAGCTTTCGGCCTGACTCGGGATCGCCCCGCTTCGGCGTAAACCTCGTTTACGGGGGATTCGCTTCCGCTCGAACTTCTGACTCCCTCCCCTCTCACATCGCGTGATGTGTCGGGGAGGGCGTTTTCGTGTTGAAGATCCTGGTCGTTGAAGACGACAAGCAGCTCGCAACCACAGTTCGTTTCCTGATCGAAGACAATCCACGCTATCGGGTCGTCGCCATTGCCGACGACGCCGACGGGGCCGTTGCGGCGGCGGAGCGGCACCAGCCACACCTCGCGCTGGTCGATCTCCACCTCGCGCGCGGCTCGACCGGCTTCTCGGTCGCGGTTCGCCTCAGCGATTTCGACGTCCCTTGCCTGTTCGTCAGCGGCAAGGCGCCGAGCTTCGCAATGCCGGACCTGGCGCTCGGCTGCCTGATGAAGCCGTTCACCGCCGAGGACGTGCACCGCGCGCTTGCGCTTGCGGAAGACAGGCTCCGCGGCAGGCAGGCACACCGGGCGCGCATCCCCCGCAATCTCAAGGTCTATGACTCGCCCGAGGATATTGTCGAAATCCGCGGCTTCATTCCCTCGAAGCTGTCACTCCGCACCCGCCTCGGCCACTGGATCGCGGCTTACCAGCGCTAAGCCGCTTCGGCGCACCCGAACCCGTCATAGAGCGCGAACAGCTCGCGGAAGTGATCGTCCATCAGCCGCTGCGGCGGGATCGATCCGGTCACCACGCCGCGTAAATCGATGAAGCGCGCAATCGCAGCCGTCAGCTCTCCCCGGCTTCCCGCGTCATAGGACAGGCCGCAGCCGGGCCGCAGCTGCTCGCGGGCGCCGCCGCGGTCGGGAACGATCACCGGCGTTCCACAGGCCAGCGCCTCGGCAACCGCCAGCCCGAATGTCTCCGCCTCGCATCCATGAACGAGCGCGTCGGCGCTCGCCATCAGCCGCGCGACCAGTTCGCGGTCGGAAACCTGGCCGAGCAGCCGTACCCGCCCGCTTGCCGCCGCAATCCGCTCCAGCTTTCCCCTGAGCGGCCCTTCGCCGACCAGCACCAGTCCCGCCTCCCGGCCCGGAGCCAGGCCGCCGACGGCTTTCGCGATCAGGTCCGGGCGCTTTTCCGGCGCCAGCCGCCCCACCGACAGAAGCAGCGTCGCCGTCTCGCACAGACCGAGGTTGGCGAGCAGCCTACGGCGCAGCGCCGGATCGCGGTGCGTCAGCGAAAAGCTGCTTTCGACGCCCAGCGGGATCGTCGCGACATTCGTCAATCCGCGCAGCCGTAGCCGCTCCGCCAGCTGCCGGCTCGGGCTGACCACAGCGTCGAAGCTCCGGCCCAGGAATCGCATATGGTCCCAGAAGCGGGAGAAGAGCCCGTCGACTGTCGCCGGCTTGAGGAATCCGAACCACCGATATGCATAGGCTGCCATCGGGTCGCTGTGCATGAAGAGCGACCGGGTAGCGCCGCCCCGCCACCGCGCGACCGCCGAAGCGCTCGACCAGGGCGAGGAGCATTCGACATGGTCGGGCCGCCAGACATCGAGCTCGCGATGAAGGCGGGCCGGGTCGTTGAAATAGCGATAGCGGCGGTCGAACGGCATCGTCGGGGCAGGCACCCCGGCAAGGAGCGCGCCAGGCGCCACCTCGACCACTTCCGCATTCTCCGCCGGGGCAAGCACGACGATTTGGTGCCCAAGCAACGATGCCGACCTCAGCTTCGCGTCGACATAGGTCCTGACGCCGCCCCCGGACGGACTGTAGAAGGCGCAAACGTCGACAATCCTCACCGCATCGCTCCCATTGGAACGGTGCCGGAATTGGATTCGGGCGGTCGAACATCAAGTGAACTTTTGTTCAATTTCCCTTGCGCCGCCGCTGGTGCAGAGGGTGACCGTGACCAGTGAAAAGCGCCGCCTGCTGCTAGCGTCGATCCACGACGTTTCGCCGCGGTTCGAAACGAAGGTCGATCGTCTCGCCGCTGAGCTCGAGCCGTGGGTGGGGAGCCGTTACGCGATGCTGGTCGTGCCCGATCACTGGGGCACCTATCCGATCCGGCCGGGTACGCCCTTCGCCACCCGCCTTCGCGGCTGGGCGGACTCGGGTGTCGAGATCCTGCTCCACGGTTTCTATCATCGCGATCACCGGCAGCATCGCGGGCTCGACAGGCTTCGCGCCGGTGCGATGACGGCGCACGAGGGAGAGTTCCTCGGCCTGTCCCGCGCCGAGGCGGCAAAGCGGATCGTCAAGGGCCGCGCCTTGCTCGAGGACGTGATCGGCCGCCCCGTGACCGGCTTCGTCGCTCCCGCCTGGCTTTATGGCCAAGGCGCCCGCGAAGCCCTCTTCGACTGCGGCATGGAGCTGGCCGAAGACCATTTCCGCGTCTGGTCGCCGGCAAGCGGCCGGAAGGTCGCCGGCGGCCCCGTCATCACCTGGGCGAGCAGAAGCCCGGCCCGCCTTTATTCGTCGATCGCCGCGGCAGCGGTGCTAAGCCGGATCGCTCCACAGCACGCGCTCAGGATCGGCATCCATCCGGGCGACACCGGCTCGCCGGAGCTTCTCAAGAGCATCCGAGCGACATTGGCCCGCGCATCGCGGAACCGGACGGCTGCGCATTATTCCGAGTTGGTAATTTGACTCCCGCTCCTCACGAGGAGCAATATCAGTCGTCAACATCAGGGAGGCCGTAGACCATGCTATCCCTTATCCTCGCTGCTCTGGCGGCAACCACAGCCGGAGCCTCCGCCACGTCGCAATCGACGGACGATTCCCAGCCGGTGTGCAAATTTGTCCTTGCCGCGGATCCCGGGGCGCTGCCCTACAAATTGTGCCAGTCCAAGGCGCAATGGGCCGCCCTGGAAGCGCAATATGCCAAGGACGCGAACAGGATGGTCTGCCATTACGAAGACTTTCCCGGCACGAAATTGGGCGCGCACAAGGTCTGCGGTCCGCTGTCTTCCTGGGAAGCCCGGCAACAGCAGGCTCGCGAGCTGACCGAAAAGATCCAGATGGGCGTATGCGTGCCCAACGCGGGATGCTGAAGCCGAAAGGCTGGATGCCCCGCGTGGATTCGAACCACGATTGACGGAGTCAGAGTCCGTAGTCTTACCATTAGACGACGGGGCAATGCCGGTGTCGGCGAGCGGGCGAGATAGAGATTGGCCCCTGCCGGTGTCAACCGGCGCAAGGGGAACAAAAGTCGCCGCCGGCCTCGGTTGGCGAGGATGGGGCCGGCCACATAAAAACCATCCAAAAATCGCGCAATCTTGCCCTTTTACCCCAATCATGCCTACATTCGGGACAGGTCAGCCGCCGGTATGTCCGACGGTGGAAGGATAAGAACGGGCGTTGTTGATGGCGCAGAATGTCGCCAGCGCGCCGGCGCCGCAGACGCGGCACGAGCCGGCCATCATAGGCCCCCCCGAGCGGCGGGCCGCTCAGCCGCATAAGCAGCAGCAGCGCCATACCTACGGTGCGCTCGATCTCGGCACCAACAATTGCCGGCTGCTCATCGCCCGTCCCAACGACGGCGGCTTCACCGTCATCGACGCTTTCTCGCGCATCGTTCGCCTCGGCGACGGCCTGTCGCGGAGCGGCAAGCTCTCCGACGAAGCCATGGACCGGGCGGTCGGGGCGCTGGCGGTCTGCGCCGAGAAGCTGCGCCGCCGGAACGTCTCGCTGTCGCGCTCCGTCGCGACCGAGGCCTGCCGCCGCGCCGCCAACGGCCGCAAGTTCATCGAACGGGTACGCGACGAGACCGGAATCGCGCTGGAGATCATCGAGCCGGCCGAAGAAGCGCGCCTGGCGATGCTCGGCTGCCACAAATTGCTCGAACCGGGCGACGGCCCCGCCCTGATCTTCGACATCGGCGGGGGCTCGACCGAGCTTGTGCTGATCGACCAAGTCAGCGGAATCCCCAAGATCCGCAGCTGGTGGAGCGCGCCCTGGGGCGTCGTCTCGCTGACGGAAAGCGAAGGCCGCGAGGCGCTGGAGGGCGAAGACCGGGTCAAGGCCTACAAGCGCATGCGCGAGCGCGTCCGCCGGTCGTTCGACCAGTTCGAAGCCATGCTTCCCAAGGGCCGCACGGGCATTCGCCTGCTCGGTACCAGCGGGACGGTGACGACGCTCGCCAGCGTTCATCTCGCGCTTCCGAGCTACGATCGGCGGGCGGTCGATGGGCTTCATGTGCCAATCGGCGCGATGAAGGCGATCAGCACCATGATCGCCGAGATGGATTATGAGGAGCGCTCGGCCCTGCCCTGCATCGGCCCCGACCGGGCCGACCTGGTCGTCGCCGGCTGCGCGATCCTCGAAGCCATTCTCGAAATCTGGCCGGCGAAGAAGCTCGGCGTTGCCGACCGCGGAATCCGGGAGGGAATCCTTCGCTCGCTGATGGCGCGCGACGGATATGTGCTGTGACCGGCGGCCGCGGGCCGCGCCAGCGCGTTCGAACTGCCCGAAACCGCACCGCCTCCTCGACCCGCTGGCTCGAACGCCAGCTCAACGACCCCTATGTGCGCCGCGCGAAAGCGGAGAATTACCGCAGCCGCGCAGCCTATAAATTGCTCGAGCTCGACGAGAGGTTTGGTTTGCTCAAGGGCGTCGGCGCTGTTGTGGACCTCGGGATCGCCCCGGGCGGATGGAGCCAGGTCCTGCGCCGCCGCGCCTCCAAGGCGAAAGTGGTCGGCATCGATCTATTGCCGACCGATCCCATCGAAGGCGTCGAGATCCTGCAGATGGACTTCATGGACGAAACCGCGCCGGACAAGCTCAAAGCCGCGCTGGGCGGCCCCGCCGACCTCGTCCTCTCCGACATGGCGGCGAACACCGTCGGCCATCCTCAGACGGACCATCTAAGGACCATGGCATTGGTCGAAGCAGGGCTGGAGTTCGCCAAGGAAGTCCTTCGCCCCGGCGGAGCCTATGTCGCCAAAGTGCTAGCAGGTGGAGCCGACAACCAGCTCGTCGCAGAGCTGAAGCGCCATTTTTCTTCAGTGAAACACGCCAAGCCGCCCGCGAGCCGCAAGGACTCATCCGAATGGTACGTGATCGCCCAGAACTTTAAGGGCGGCTGATCAGCCTCTCGCCCGCGCGTCGGCGATCGCCTTCTTCAATTCCTCGTAGCTCACCGCGCTGTTGATCACGCGGTTGCCGATCACAAACAGCGGTGTCCCGGTCGCGCCGAGCGCGCCCGCAAGCTGGAAATTCTTCTTGAGCTCGGCTTCGATGTCCGGGCTGTCCGCCGGCTTGGCCGGCATCCCGGCAGCTTGCGTGGCCGCCGCAAGAGTCGCCGGTGCGGGCCGCCCCGCCTCCCACAAAGCATCGTGGAATTGCGCGAACCGCCCCGCCTTCGACGCCGCCAGCGACAGGCGCGCCGCCTCGACGCTCTCGTCGCCCAGGATCGGAAGCTCGCGATACACGACCCTGAGGCCCGGATCCTCGCTCAGCAGCCGCTCGATCGCGGGGTTGCTCGCCTTGCAATAGGGGCAGGCGTAATCGAAGAATTCAACCAGGGTCACGTCCGGCTTGGCCGAGCCCTTCCACGACGTCCCAAACGGCGTTTCGATCTCGGCGCGATGCTGGGCGAGGGTCGGCGCATATTGCTGGTCGCGAAGCGCCTCGCTCGTGTCGACGAGGATTTGCGGGTCGGCCATCATTCCCGCGCGGACCAGCTTGGCCCCGACCAGCTGCGGCGCCGCGAATAGCAGAAGCGCGGCCATGACGACCGCGCCGATGACGCCCCCCAGGACTGCCGCTCCAAGCCGTCCGGAGGACGAACTCCCTAATTGTTGCACAGTGCGGCCTTGTCCTTCTTGCTGCTGTCCTTGTCCTGCTTGATTTCGGTGCAGGACACCATCGCAATATCCTGGGCCCGCAGATAATCGGGAGTCCCCTGCGGAATGCCGCGCATCGCCGTCCGCGCGCTCGTCAGCGCCAGCTTCGGCTTGCCTTCGAGGTTGTTGCGCTCGGCAGTCGCAAGCGCAGCGCGCGCGGGGTCGCCCTCCTGATCGTAGATCATTCCGAGCTGGAACCAGGCGAACGGATTCTGGTTGTCGCGGCCCACCGCGGCCTTCAGCACCTGCTTGGCTTCCGGATAATTCTTCGGGTCCTCGGTCGCGATCAGCGCGTGGCTGTACATCGAGGCGATGAGCGGCGCGTCCCCCGAGACCTTGGTCGCTTCCTTCAATGGCGCGATCGCTTCCTGTGGCCGCCCGCTTTCGAGCAGAATCTGGCCCTTGAGCTCGAGGAAATAGGGATCGTTCGGCTCGGCCGCGAGCAAAGTGTCAGCCTCGGACAGCGCCTTCTCCGGATAAGCGCCCAGGTGATAGGCATAGGCGCGGGCGTAGTGCGCCGGGATGCTCTTGTTGCTTTCCGGATATTTGGTCAGCGCCAGCTTCGGATTGATGTAGCCGTAGAGCTTCGCCTGGACCCGCTCGAAGCGCTCTTCGAGCTTGGGATCGACGGGCTTGTTCCAGGCAGGGTCGTTCTTGAAATTCTGCTCGAGCGCCTGGATACGCTCGCTCGAGAGCGGGTGCGTGCTGTCGAAGCTGTCGGTAGAATAGATGGCGAGGCGATATTCCTCCTGCTGCAGCTTGCCGAAGAACTGCAGCATGCCTTTGCCGCTGATCCCGGCAATGTGCAGGAATTTCACCGCCGAAGCGTCCGCCGTCGATTCCTGTGCCCGGGTGAAGGCGAGATACTTGCCGAGCGCGGCGCGCTGGCCCGCCATCATGACGCCGAGGCCCGCATCTCCGGCGCCTGCGGCAACGGCGATCGCGCCGAGGACCAGGGTCGCAAGCTGAATCCCGAGCGCGGTCTTTTCCCCTTGACCTGCGCGGATCGCGTCGCCCGCCGTAATGTGCCCAAGCTCGTGCGCGAGCACGCCCTGGAGCTCGTTCACATTGTCGAGGTCGAGGATCAGCCCCGAATAGACGTAGATGTGCTGGCCGGTCGCGACGAAGGCGTTGATCTGCGGACTGCCCAGCAGGATCACGTCGACATTGTTCGGGTCGAGCCCCGCGGCATTCACCAGCGGGGTCACCAGGTCGTGCAGCAACGCCTCGGTTTCGGTGTCGCGGAGCACCGTCGGATCGTTGTCATCGGCCGCCGCCGGCTGCACGAAAGAAACCGACAGGATCAGCGCCATCATGAAGAGGCGCAAGAACCGCGACAGTGCTGAGGTCATCACGGCGCCAATCTCATCCGCGGGCTGAACCTCCCATGAAACGATACCCATGCCGCCATGCCGGCGGCATGGTGGACCGGATCGTGGCGTCGATAGGCTAGCCGAACGTCCGCTGCCACCACCCGCTTCGCTTGCCGGCTTCGTCACCGCCGCCATTTGGATCATTGTCGGCGGAGGGGACCGGAGCCGCCTCGGCAGCTTCCTCCTTCGGCTTGGCCTTGCTGCGGCGCTTCGGCTTTTCGGCCGGAGCCTCTTCCGCTGCTTCGACCGGAGCAGGCGCTGCCTCCTCCTTCGGCTCGGCCTTCTTGCGGCGCGAGCGCTTCGGCTTGACGGCGGGTTCGACCTCGGCCGGAGCCTCGGTTGCGGTGATCGGCGGCTCCTCGTCCGTCGGCCGCTCAACCATAGGCGAGCTGTCGGCCTCGACCTCGGGCGCCTCGCCTTCGGCGGCAGCCCTGGGCTTGCGCCTCCGGCGGCTGCGCTTCGGCCTGGCTTCGCCTTCCGTTTCGGGTGCGGCCTCGGCCTCGGCTATTTCCTCGACCGGCGCTTCCGAAGCTCCGGTTTCCTCAACGGACGGCGGCAGCTCGTCGGCGGGAAGACCGCCCTCCTGGCCGCCTCCGCGCCTGCGGCTGCGGCCTCCACGGCGACGGCGGCGCCGGCGGCGTCCGCCGCGCTCCTCCTGCGCTTCGGCCCGCTCTTCTTCTTCTTCTTCCTCTTCCTCTTCGGCCTCGGCGCCGATCAGCGCCGCCTCCAGCTCTTCCTCTTCCTCCTCGGGACTCTCGATCACGGGAGCGCTCGGCTGGGCCGGCACCGGCCGCGGGCCGGAGCTCTCGACCGTCATCCGTGCGCCCTCGAAGCTCTCGTCGATCGCGATCTCGATCATGACTCCGTAGCGATGCTCGATCTCGGCAAGCTCCGAGCGCTTCTTGTTGAGCACGTACACCGCTGCATCCCGCCCGGCGCGAAGCAGGATCCGCTCGCCGCGGCCCCGCGCAGCTTCATCCTCGATGATCCTGAGAGCCGACAGACCCGCCGAAGCAGCGGTCCGCATCAGCCCAGTGCCCTCGCAATGCGGGCAGGGCTTGGTCGACGCTTCCAGAACCCCCGTGCGCAGCCGCTGCCGGCTCATTTCCATCAGCCCGAAGCTGGAGATTCGCCCGACCTGGATCCGCGCGCGGTCGTTCTTGAGCGCGTCCTTCATCGCTTTCTCGACTTTGCGGACATGGCTCGACTGCTCCATGTCGATGAAGTCGATGACGATGAGGCCCGCCATGTCGCGAAGCCGAAGCTGGCGTGCGATCTCGGCGGCGGCTTCGAGATTGGTGGCGTAGGCGGTCTGCTCGATATTGTGCTCGCGCGTCGACCGGCCCGAGTTGATGTCGATCGAAACCAAAGCCTCGGTCGGATTGATGACGAGATAGCCGCCCGACTTCAGCTGGACGACCGGCTGGTACATGGCCGACAATTGGTCCTCGACCCCGGACCTCTGGAACAGAGGCGTCGAATCCGTGTGCTGCTGCACCCGCCGGACGTGGCTCGGCATCAGCAGCTTCATGAACCCGCGCGCGGCCTTGTACCCTTCCTCGCCCTCGACCACGACTTCGTCGATGTCGCGGTTGTAGAGGTCGCGGATGGCGCGCTTGATGAGGTCGCTGTCGCGATAGACTAGCATCGGCGCGGTGCTCTTCAGGGTCCGCTCGCGGATTTCGTCCCACAGCCGGGCGAGATAGTCGAAGTCGCGCTTGATCTCGGTCTTGGTCCGCGACAGGCCGGCGGTGCGGACGATCAGCCCCATCGTCTTCGGCAGGTTGAGGTCGCTCATGATCGACTTCAGCCGCTTGCGGTCGGCGCCGTTCGAGATCTTCCGGCTGATCCCGCCGCCGTGCGACGTGTTGGGCATCAGCACGCAATAGCGGCCGGCGAGGCTCAGATAGGTGGTCAGCGCCGCGCCCTTGTTGCCGCGCTCTTCCTTGACGACCTGGACCAGAAGCACCTGGCGGCGCTGGATGACGTCCTGGATCTTGTAGCGGCGGCGAAGCGACTGGCGCCGTTTGCGAAGCTCGTCCGCGGCGGATTCGTCGACCGGCGAACGGGCCGAGCCCGTGCCCGCCTCGTCGGCATCGTCAGCGTGGCCGGCTTCCTCTTCCCCGCCGTCATATTCGACGGCTTCCGAAGCCTCGGCAGCCTCGGCCCTGTCGGCTTCGGCATTGCGAAGGCGCTCTTCCTCGGCCGCCTGCTCCGCTTCCTCCCTCAGGAGCGCGTCGCGGTCGGCCTTGGGGATCTGATAATAATCCGGGTGGATTTCGCTGAAGGCCAGGAAGCCGTGGCGGTTGCCGCCGTAGTCGATGAATGCCGCCTGCAGCGACGGTTCGACCCTGGTTACCTTGGCGAGATAGATATTCCCTTTGAGCTGCTTGTGCTCGGCGGATTCGAAGTCAAACTCCTCAATCCGGTTTCCCTTGGCGACGGCGACCCGGGTCTCTTCCGGGTGGCGCGCATCGATCAGCATGCGCATGGACATTGAAAATTCTCCGGGCGCGGCGGACCGGTTCCTGGGCCGGCGGGCGCGCCATTGACTGGGCCTGCTGGAGCGGGTGTCGGCCGCTCATGCTGGCGAAAGTGGTGAAAAGCGTGTCTGCTGCGCGCGCGTGTCCCGCCATTGGCGCGGGAATGCCGCCCCGCTGCCCGGATGGGTGCTGTCGGGGGGAAGAAAGTGGCGTCATGCAGCGTCAACCTGTGTCATGCCGCGTTCCAGGTAGGCGCGGCGCAACCCTGCGGTTAATGAAAACCGAGGATTTGAGCCGGTTAGCATCGGCAGCGGGCAAGGGCAACAAAGTTGGGAATAGTAAGTCGCTTAATTGGGTAAGTAGCTGTTAACCATAAACTTGTGATAATCAGCTGACCGAGTGGGGCGTCTGGAGAGCCAATGCCAGGGCGTTGGGAAACCAAGAAATTGATTGCTGGAGCGGGCGTTGCCGCCGCCGCAGCTGTGGTCGCGGCTGCGCTCGGCCTGTTGTCGCTCGGCGGAGCGGCCGCCGCCGGGGTCGAGCCAGCCTGGTCCGGCAATAGCGTGACCGTCACTCTTCCGAGCGCCGTCGAGCGGGTGCCGATCGTCGAAGCGCGAACTCCCGGCCGCCCGCTGGTGCTGATTGATCCCGGGCACGGCGGCCAGGATCCCGGAGCGACCGCGGTTTCCGGCGACGTCGCCGAAAAGGACCTTGCGCTGCAGCTTGGCCGCGAGCTTCGCGACAAGCTTGCAGCCGACGGCCGGGTGCGGATCGCGATGACCCGCGACGGCGACAGCTTTCTGACTCTCGACCAGCGCTCGACGCTGGCTCGCGAGCTCGGAGCCAGCCTCTACGTGTCGCTGCACATGGACAGCGCGCCCAACCCGCTGGCGCGCGGCGCGACCATCTATTCGCTCTCCGACGTCGCTTCCGATGAAGAGGCCGCCCGCCTCGCCCGGTCCGAAAACAGCGCCGCGGCCCGCGCCGCCGGTTCGGACGGCTCGGTCCGGGCGATCCTTTCCGACCTCGTCGTGCAGAGCCAGATGCGCGCCTCGGCGACGCTGGCAGAGCGGCTCGTCCGCAACGCCAGCGGCTCCGTCGAGCTGAGGCCACAGGCGCACCGCTTCGCGGACTTCCACGTGCTTAGAAGCGCGGGAGTTCCCGCGGTGCTGTTCGAGGCCGGCTACATCAGCAATGTCGATGACGAAGCGATGCTTCGCGATCCCAAGCAGCGCACGCGGATCGTCGCCGCGCTTGCACGGGCCATCGAAGCCGACATCGCGGCGCGCTCACTCCGCTAGGCCTTTCCCGCTTTTCGCGCTGCCCTTAAGCGGCTAGACCCCGCCGGACACATGAAGTTCGAACGCCTGTCGCCTCCCTCGATCCCGATGCCTGACCTCGTCGCGTTCAACGAGCGCGTCCACGAGTGGCTCGACCCGTACTTCAAGCCTCGGTGGGTGAAACGGCTCGCCATCGTCGGAGCGGTGCTGTTCACGCTTTTCGCCGCCGTCTGGCTGTTTTTCGCCAGCACCATCCCCTCAACCGATACTTTGCTCGCCTACAAGGTTCCGCTCCCCTCTTACGTCCGCGGCTACGAAGGCGATCCAGTTCAGAGCTTCGCGCGCGAGCGACGGGTCGAGCTCGCCTATGACGAGATCCCGCCGGTCGTCGTCCACGCCTTCATCTCGGCCGAGGACAAGACCTTCTTCTCGCACCACGGCATCGACTACACCGGCCTCATCGGGGCCGTCGCCGATTACGGGATCAAGACGGTCACCGGCGGCGGGCGCGCGAAGGGCGGATCGACGATCACCCAGCAGGTGGCCAAGGGCCTTCTGCAGGACAGCAGCTACAATATCGGCCGGAAGATCCGCGAGGCGATCCTCGCTTTCCGGCTCGAATCGGTGCTGACCAAGGAGCAGATCCTCCAGCTCTACCTCAACCAGATCTTCCTCGGCCGGAACGCCTACGGGATCCAGGCCGCGGCGCGCGCTTATTTCGACAAGGACGTCACCGAGCTGACGCTTCCCGAAGCGGCCTATCTCGCCGTGCTTCCGAAGGCGCCTGCCAATTACGACCCGGTGCGAGAGACACAGCGGGCGCTCGACCGCCGGAACTACGTCCTGCGCGAGATGTACCGGAACGGGTACATCAGCGAAGGTGATTGGAAATCGGCGGCCGCGATGCCGCTCGACACGATCCGCTACGGGGCCGGCGAGCATTTCCGCGACATGGGCGGCTATTTCATGGAAGCGGTCCGGCGCGAGCTCCTGCGACGCTTCGGCGAAACCGCGAAGGACGGGCCGAACAGCGTCTATGCCGGCGGCCTGTGGGTGCGCACTTCGGTGAACCCGGCGATGCAGGATGCGATGGCCGGGGCGCTGCAGGAAGGCCTCGCCAGCTTCGACGGTGGGCGGGGCTGGCGCGATCTGGGCAAGAGCATCGACATCGACGGCGACTGGGCCGGGCGGCTCGACCGCACGCCGGTCGGAACGGGTTTCGCCGACTGGCTGAAAGCAGTGATCCTGACCAAGGATTCGAACTCCGCCACCATCGGCTTCGCCAATGGCAAGACCGCCGAGCTTCCGGCCTCCGCGGCATCGATGCCGAAGCGCGGCGGCGGCGGCTCGGCTTTCGACAATTTCCGCCCCGGCATGATCATCGTCGTCAAGGACCAGGGCGACGGCAGCTATGCGCTCCGCTCGATCCCGCTGGTGTCCGGCGGAATGCTTGCGCAGGAAGTTCACACCGGCCGGATCCTGGCGATGCAGGGCGGCTTCGACGTCGTCGAATCCTCCTACAACCGAGCCATCCAGGCCTCGCGCCAGCCCGGCTCCGCCTTCAAGCCGATCGTTTACGTAACGGCGCTCGAGAACGGCTTCACCCCGGCGACGATCGAGCTCGATGCGCCCTTCTGCGTCTGGCAGGGCGCCGGGCTGGGCAACAAGTGCTTCACCAATTTCGACCGCCGCTATGCCGGCCCGCACACGATGCGCTGGGGCCTGGAGCAGTCGCGCAACCTGATGACCGTGCGCGCCGCATCCGAGATCGGCATGCCGAAGATCACCGATACCGCGCGCAAGCTCGGGGTCGGCGATTATCCCAATTATCTGTCGATCGCGCTCGGCGCAGGCGACACCACCGTCGCCCGGCTCGTCAATGCTTATGCGATCCTCGCCAACCAGGGCCGCTCGGTCACCCCGACGATGATCGATTATGTCGAGGACCGCGGGGGTAAGGTCATTTACCGCTCCGACAACCGCTGCGCGATCATGCAGGGCTGCAACGCGCCGGACTGGAACGGCAAGCCGATGCCGCGGCCGCCACTCAGGACCAAGCAGCTGGTCGATGCGATGGCCGCGTTCCAGATGGTCCATGTCATGGAAGGCGTGATCACCCGCGGCACCGCAGTGATCCTGCGCGACCTCAACCGGCCGCTGTTCGGCAAGACCGGGACGACCAACGGCCCGACCAACGTTTGGTTCGTCGGCGGGACTCCCGACATCGTCGCCGGAGTCTATGTCGGTTACGATCAGCCGCGCCCGCTCGGCCATGTCCAGGGCGCCAGCGTCGCAGCCCCGATCTGGAAGCAATGGGCGAAAGTCGCGTTCAAGGACCAGCCCAAGGTGCCGTTTGTTGCGCCGCCGGGAATTCGCTGGGTCAGGATCGACCGCGCGAGCGGCAAGCGGGTCTATGGAGTCTTCCCGACCACCGAGGAGCCGCAGTCGCCGGTCATCTGGGAAGCGTTCCAGCCGCAAACCGAACCGAGGCGAAGCTTCCGCCGCCGCCATGGCGACGAGGAAACGGACCAGCAGGCGCTGACTCCGCAGGCCCCTTCACGCCAGCCTCTCCGGCCCCAATATCAGATGCCCGCGCCAGTCCAGGCGTACCAGGCGCCACAACCTGCCCCCTTGCAAAACACCACTGCCGCTCATTAGCGCGCGGTAGGAACAGCTGACGAAAGCCGAACCATGCGCGCCGAAGCGCAAGCCCATGTCGACCAGATCAATGCCGCGACCGCGCTCCTGCGCCGGTTCCTCGATTGGGACCGCGCCCAGCGCCGGCTCGACGAGCTCAACGCCAAGGTCGAGGACCCAACGCTCTGGGACGACCCCAAGGCCGCGCAGGAGGTCATGCGCGAACGGCGGCGGCTGGATGAGGCGATGGGCGCGACGCGGGCGATCGAGCGCGAGCTCAACGACACCGTCGAGCTGATGGAGCTTGCGGAAAGCGAAGGCGACGATGCGCTGGTCGACGATGCGGTGAAGAGCCTGTCCGAGCTCGCCGACCGCGCCGAGCGGGACAAGGTGGCTGCGCTGCTGGCGGGCGAGGCCGACGCCAACAGCGCTTATGTCGAGGTCAATGCCGGTGCCGGCGGAACCGAAAGCCAAGACTGGGCCGAGATGCTTCTGCGCATGTACTCGCGCTGGGGAGAGCGGCACGGCTACAAGGTCGAGAGCATCGATTATCACGCCGGTGAGCAGGCCGGGATCAAGTCGGCGACGATCCTGGTGAAGGGCGAGAACGCCTACGGCAATCTCAAGACCGAGAGCGGCGTGCACCGGCTGGTCCGGATCAGCCCCTATGATTCCAACGCCCGGCGTCACACCAGCTTTTCGAGCGTCTGGGTCTATCCCGAGGTCGACGACGACATCGACATAGAAATCAACGAGTCCGAGCTTCGCATCGACACCTATCGCGCCTCGGGTGCGGGCGGGCAGCATGTCAACACGACCGACAGCGCCGTTCGGATCACCCACCTGCCGACCGGAATCGTCGTCGCCTGCCAGAACGAACGATCCCAGCACAAGAACCGCGCGCAGGCCTTCAAGCAGCTCCGAGCGCGCCTTTATGAGGCCGAGCTCCAGAAGCGCGAAGCCGAGGCCAACGCAGCCAATGCGGCCAAGACCGATATCGGCTGGGGCCATCAGATCCGAAGCTACGTGCTGCAGCCGTACCAGTTGGTGAAGGACCTCCGCACCGGCGTCACGTCGACCGCGCCCGGCGATGTGCTCGACGGCGACCTCGACCGCTTCATGGCGGCGGCGCTGTCGCAGCGGGTGACCGGCGAGAAGGTCGAGGTTGAAGACGTTGATTAAGAGCGGGGGCGCGGCGGCACTTGTGTTGCTGCTCCTCGCCTCCTGCCGCGCCGCTCCGGAAGAGCAGCGCTTTCCCAAGGCAAACCGTCCCGTCGCCGCCATCGTCGGCGATACCTTCTCGACCGAGGACGCGCGCGACCGGATGGGCGAGTTCGAGAAGGTCGTCGCCCTCGCCGGCGTGAAGCCGGGAATGTGGGTCGCCGATGTCGGCGCGGGCGAAGGTTATTATTCCGTGCGCCTGTCGCCGGTCGTCGGAAGGCGTGGCCGTGTGCTCGCCGAAGACATTCAGGCCGACGTGACCGACCAGCTCGCGCAGCGCGTGCAGCGCCAGAATCTCGATAATGTCGCGGTAACTTTAGGCGAGCCGGACGATCCGAAGCTTCCGGCCAATTCGCTCGACCGCGTCTTCCTCGTCCACGTCTATCACGAGGTCACCTCGCCTTACGCTTTCCTGTGGCACGTGCGCGATGCGCTGAAGCCGGGCGGGCAGATCATCGTCGTCGATGCCGATCGCCCCCCGCAGAGGCATGGCATTCCGCCCGCAACATTGCGCTGCGAATTCGCTGCGGTCGGGCTGCAGATGCGCGACTTCCACCCGATCGAGGACGGGGACGCCTATTTCGCCGCCTTCGCTCCGGTCGGCGAACGGCCGAAACCCAGCGCGATCAAACCCTGTAAGGCTTAGGCCGCTTCCAGCTTGCGCGCAGCGCGCTTGCGCTCGTGCGGGTCGAGGAAGCGCTTGCGGATTCGGATGTTCTTCGGCGTGACCTCGACCAGCTCATCGTCCTGGATGTAGGCGATCGCCTGCTCCAGGGTCATTCGCCGCGGCGGCGTCAGGCGGATGCCCTCGTCCTTACCCGATGCGCGGAAGTTGGTGAGTTGCTTCGACTTCAGCGGATTGACCTCGAGATCCTGCGGCTTGGCGTTCTCGCCGATGACCATGCCCTCGTAGAGGTCCTCGCCGGGCGACACGAACAGCACGCCGCGCTCTTCCAGAGCGTTGAGCGCGTAAGCGACGGCCTTGCCCTGCTCCATCGAGATGAGGACGCCGTTCTGGCGGCCGGTAATAGGGCCTTTGTAAGGGCCATATTTCTCGAACAGCCGGTTCATGATGCCGGTGCCGCGCGTGTCCGACAGGAACTCGCCGTGATAGCCGATGAGGCCGCGCGACGGCGCGGAGAAGGTCAGGCGGGTCTTGCCGCCGCCCGACGGACGCATATCCGTCATCTCCGCTTTGCGCTGCGCCATCTTCTCGACAACGGTTCCGGAGAATTCGTCGTCAACGTCAATCACCACCGTCTCGTACGGTTCCTCGCGGCCGCCCGGACCGTCGCGGAACAGCACGCGCGGGCGGCTGATCGACAGCTCGAAGCCCTCGCGGCGCATCGTCTCGATGAGAACGCCGAGCTGGAGCTCACCGCGACCGGCAACCTCGAAGCTGTCGTTGTCGGACGCCACGGTCACGCGGATCGCGACATTCCCTTCGGACTCGCGCTCCAGTCGCTCGCGGATGACGCGGCTCTGCACCTTGTCGCCGTCGCGTCCCGCATAGGGGCTGTCGTTGACCGAGAAGCTCATCGCCAGGGTCGGCGGATCGATCTCGCGCGCGTGCAGCGGCTCGGCGATCTGCGGCGTGCCGATCGTGTTGGAAACGGTCGCCTTCATCAGGCCCGCGATTGCGACGATATCGCCCGCCTTCGCCGTCTCGACCGGAACCCGCTCGAGGCCCTGGAAGGCGAAAAGCTTCGTGACCCGGCCGTCCTCGACGACGTTGCCGTTGACGTCCATCGCCCGGATCGGGTCGTTGACGTTAAGCGTGCCGCTCTCAATGCGGCCGGTCAGGATGCGCCCGAGGAAGTTGTCGCGATCAAGCAAAGTCGCGAGCATCTTGAACTCGCCCGCCGGATCGAGCGCGGGCGACGGAACGTAATCGACGATCGCCTGGAAGAGCGGCGTCAGGTCGCCCTCGCGAACCGTATCTTCGGTCCCGGCATAGCCTGCGCGGCCGCTCGCATAGAGCGTCGGGAAGTCGAGTTGCTCGTCATTGGCGTCGAGGTTGAGGAACAGCTCGAAGACCTCGTCGAGCACTTCGGCGGGACGGGCGTCCGGGCGGTCTATCTTGTTGACGACCACGATCGGCTTGAGACCGAGCGAAAGTGCCTTGCCGGTGACGAACTTGGTCTGCGGCATCGGCCCTTCGGCAGCGTCGACAAGAAGAATGACTCCGTCGACCATGGAGAGGATGCGCTCGACCTCGGCCCCGAAATCGGCATGGCCCGGCGTGTCGACGATATTGACGTGAGTCCCCTGCCATTCGACCGAGGTGCACTTGGCGAGGATGGTGATCCCGCGCTCCTTCTCCAGGTCGTTCGAATCCATCGCGCGCTCTTCCACGCGCTGGTTGTCGCGGAAGGTGCCCGACTGCCGGAACAGCTGGTCGACAAGGGTCGTCTTGCCGTGATCGACGTGGGCGATGATCGCCACGTTACGCAGGTTCATTGGGTTTTCCTGAAAATTTGAACGGCGCCCCTACAGGAATCGCCGCATTGTTGCAACGCAACATGGGCCGAAAGCCCCGATTTACAAGCCGCGTTCCAGGATCTCGATCGCACGCTCGACGGCGCGAAGCTCACTATGGGCAAGGCGTTCGAATTTGGTCCGAAGCATCCGGTTCGAGGCCGGGCTCCGCGAAATCTCGTCTTGCCCGGCCGACGAAAGCCGAAGTGCGAGACGGCGGCGATTATCCGGATCGGGCTGCCGCTCGACAAGGCCGGACCGGACAAGCGCGTCGACGGAGCGGCTGACCGCCGGAGCGCCGCGCTCCACGGCCGCGGCCACTTCGTTCAACGTCGCCGGCTCCTTTTCGCCGATTGCGGTGAGAAGTTTGCGGCGAGCGGCGTCGGCGCGCTCTGCCGGTCCGTCCGCCACCCACTTGTGGGCGACCTCCGTGAACCGCGAGGCGAGTGCCGACGGGCTGTGCGAGAGCGTAAATTGCTGCACGGCAATGGTTTGAACAGCAATAAGGTTGTTCGAGTCAAGTGGCCGCGAAGCTTGCGCTTTTCGCTCCGCGCCGCAATGCCCTGCCAATGAGCCGAACCGCGCCGCGCCCGCGCCTTCCGCGCAACATCTGGGTCCTCGGCTTCATCAGCCTGTTCATGGACCTGTCGAGCGAGATTTATCACGCTCTGCTTCCGGCCTTCGTCACCATCGTTCTCGGCCTGCCCGCGACGGCGCTGGGTGCGATCGACGGCATCGCCGAAGCCACGGCCAATTTCGCCAAGCTCTTCTCCGGCCGGCTCTCCGACCGCAGCCAGAGACGCAAGCCGTGGATCATGGGCGGCTATGGACTCGCCGCGGCCTCGAAGATCCTGTTCCCTCTCGCGGCCAGCGCACCCGCTTTGATGGTCGCCCGCTTCGCCGACCGAATCGGCAAGGGCATTCGCGGGTCACCGCGCGATGCGATGGTAGCCGACGAAGCGCCGCCGGAAATGCGCGGCCGCGCCTTCGGCCTGAGGCAGGCGCTCGACACCGCCGGAGCATTGCTGGCGCCGCTCGCCGCGATCGCCTTGATGGCATTCTTCATGAGCGACATCCGCGCCGTCTATTGGGTCGCGATCATTCCGGCGGCCATCTCGTTCCTGCTTGCCTGGCTGGCGCTTCGCGAGCCGGAGACGCACGTCGTGAAGAAGAACGGATCGCCGTTCTTTCACGGTTTCCGCGAGCTGGACAAGGACACCAAGCGGCTTCTGGGCGTCGGCTTCCTGTTCACCCTCGCCCGCTTTTCCGAAGGCTTCCTGATCCTGAAGGGCATCGACATCGGGCTGAGCGAAGCCATGTCACCGCTCTCCCTCGCCATCTTCAATCTCGCTTACGTTGCGTTGGCCTATCCGGCCGGAGCGCTCAGCGACCGCATGAGCCCGCGAACCATCCTGATGGCCGGAATTGCCGTTCTCATCGCCGGCGATCTGGTGCTCGCTTCGACGGGAAGCTTTGGTGGCCTCGTCGTCGGAGTCGCCTTGTGGGGCGGCCACATGGCGCTCACCCAAGGGATCTTCGCGCGAATGATCGCCGACAGCGCGCCGGACCATCTCCGCGCGACGAGCTTCGGCGCCTTCTGGTTCGTCACCGGGATCGCGAGCCTTCTCGCGAGCCTCGGCGCGGGTTGGCTGTGGGACCGCGAAGGCGCCAGCGCGGTCTTCGCCACCGGCGCGGGCGTTGCCGCGCTTGCCTGGGCGATGCTCAGCCTGCTTCCGGACGAGCGGTCAGCCGCGTCCAGATAATCCACGCCGCCGCTGCGGCGATGGCGATCCCCACCGTTGGTATCGAGGCGTCGATCCCGGTGCGGACCCATTCGGGCCAGGTGT
>DATMHP010000149.1:0-15620 GCA_035554875.1 Sphingomicrobium sp. | reverse complement strand
CGGTCAGCTACCACAGCTTCGGCGGCTGGAAGCGCTCGGGCTTCGGCGACATCGGCCAGTACGGACAGGAAGGCATCCGCTTCTGGACCAAGAACAAGGTCGTCACCCAGCGCTGGCCCGACGGCATCGCCGACGCCGACGACAAGAGCGCGTTCCACATCCCGACCTTTTGAAACCTCGGCCGCGGTCGGGCGGTTGAGCAAGCATGAAGCGTAGGATTGTTCTCGCGACCGTGCTTGCCCTTGCCGCCTGCGGCCGGCCGGACCCTGTCGCGGATGACGCAAACAATGTCGACGCTTTGCCGACGGTGAACACGCCGACGCCGAGCCCGACCGGCGCGCCGCCCGCCAATGCCGCCGCATCAACAGCCGCTCCCGCTCCCGCCGCCGGAATCCCTGCTGCTCTTCAGGGACGCTGGGGCCTGACGCCGGTCGATTGCACCTCGACTCTCGGCGACGCCAAGGGCCTGCTGATCGTCAGTTCGGACGAGCTGCGCTTTTACGAATCCCGCGCGGTGCCGTCGCCGGGCCTGATGACCTCGGCGGACTCCGTCAGCGGCAATTTCGCCTTCAGTGGCGAGGGCCAGGCGTGGGAGAAATACGAGACTCTGGAGCTTCAGAAAGACAAGCTGATCCGCACCGAGCGGGACCCGGTCGCAAGCTTCAGCTACGTCCGCTGCGAGTGAACCGCGTCCGGGGGCTGGCCGAGTCCGGACTCCCAAGCTAGACGCCCGGCCATGCACCAGTTCGAGCTCACCGACGACCAGCTCCAGATCCAGGAGATGGCGCGCAAGTTCACCGCCGACGCGATCACCCCGTTCGCTGCGGAATGGGACGAGAAGCACATCTTCCCCAAGGATACGATCCGCGAAGCCGCCGAGCTCGGCTTCGGCGCCATCTACGTCTCCGAGGAAAGTGGTGGGATCGGCCTCGGCCGGCTCGAAGCCGCGCTGATCATGGAGGCGATGGCCTACGGCTGCCCAAGCACCAGCGCCTTCATCTCGATCCACAACATGGCATCGTGGATGATCGACCGCTTCGGCAGCGACGAGGTGAAGCAGAAGTATCTGCCGTCGCTGATCACGATGGAGACAATGTCGAGCTATTGCCTGACCGAGCCTTCGTCCGGCTCCGACGCGGCGGCGCTCAAGACCAAGGCTGTGCTCGACGGTGATCATTATGTCGTCAGCGGATCCAAGGCGTTCACCTCCGGCGGCGGCGCCAACGACCTGATGGTGGCGATGGTCCGCACCGGCGAGGATGGGCCCAAGGGCATCACCTGCCTCGTCATCGAAAAGGAAATGGAAGGCGTCAGCTTCGGCGCGCAGGAGCGCAAGCTCGGCTGGCATTCACAGCCGACCGCGCAGGTCAATTTCGACGAAGTCCGCGTGCCGGTGGCCAACCGCGTCGGCGCTGAGGGCGAAGGCTTCCGCATCGCGATGATGGGCCTCGACGGCGGCCGCCTCAACATCGGCGCCTGCTCGCTTGGCGGCGCCCAGCGCTGCCTCGATGAGGCCATCAACTACACCAAGGACCGCAAGCAGTTCGGGAAGGCGATCGCCGACTTCCAGAACACGCAGTTCACGCTCGCGGACATGGAGACGGAGCTGCAGGCAGCGCGCTACCTGCTCTACGTAGCCGCGGCGAAGGTCACGGCCAACGCGCCCGACAAGACTCGGTTCGCGGCGATGGCGAAGCGGCTTGCGACCGACACCGGCTCGGCAGTGGTCGACCGCGCGCTGCAGCTTCATGGCGGCTACGGCTATCTGATGGATTATCCGATCGAGCGCTTCTGGCGGGACCTCCGCGTCCACTCGATCCTGGAAGGCACCAACCAGGTCATGCGGGTGATCGTCAGCCGGGACCTACTCCGCCAGTGACCGATGACGTCCTGATTTCAGCCGAGCGCGGCGTCGGCCGCCTGCGGCTCAACCGGCCCAAGGCCATTCACGCGCTGACCACCGAAATGTGCGAGGCGATGAGCGCTGCGCTCCTCCGTTGGCGCACGGACTCGAACATCGAATGCGTGGTCATCGACCATGCCGAAGGCCGCGGCTTCTGCGCCGGCGGCGACGTCGTCATGCTGGCGAAAAGCGGCGCCGGCGACGGCCACAAGGCACGCGAATTCTTCTTCGCCGAATACCGGCTCAACCATCTGCTCTTCACCTACGAAAAGCCGACCGTCGCAATCATGGACGGGATCACGATGGGCGGCGGCGTCGGAATCTCGCAGCCCTGCACCTTCAAGGTCGCGACCGAAAACACGCGCCTCGCGATGCCGGAAACGAGCATCGGCCTGTTCCCGGACGTCGGCGGGGGCTGGTATCTGCCGCGCCTTCCTGGCCGCGTCGGCCAGTTCATGGCGCTGACCGGAGCGCGGCTCGACGGCGCCGAATGCGCCTATCTCGGCCTCGCGACCCATTACATCGCCAGCAGCGGAATCGAGGAGCTGGTCGACCGCATCGTCAAGGCGCCCGACCGCCTGAAGGGCACGCTGGGAGCAGCCTCCCAATCCGCTCCCGACGCTAGGATTTCGAACGATCTGACGCTCATCAATCGCCTCTTCGCCTCCGACCATCTGGAGGATGTGATCGCCGCGCTCGAGGCAGACGACAGCGACTGGGCGGCCAAGGAGCGCAATACGCTCGGCACCAAGAGCCCGCTGTCGTGCAAAGTCTCGCTCCGGCTCCTCGCCGAGGGCGCGAACCGAGAGACTTTCGCCGACGAGATGCGCGCCGAATATGCGCTCGCCGGCCGCGTCGTGAAGACTCACGACTTCAAGGAAGGCGTGCACGCGCTCCTCATCCACAAGCATAATGAGCCGAAGTGGGACCCGCCGGTGCCGGAAGGCGTGACCGACGCGATGCTCGATGCATTGTTCGCGCCGCTTCCCGCTTCGGAGCAGTGGACCCCGTTCCCGGAGACCGCCGAATGACCGACTACACGACCGTCCTCGTCGAGAAGCGCGGAGCCGTGACCCTTGTCACGCTCAACCGCCCGGAGGCGCTGAACGCGCTAAACAGCAAGGTCCTCGAGGAGCTGACCACCGTCTTTGCCGCCTATGACGCGGACGATGGCCAGCGCTGCCTCGTCCTTACCGGCAGCGGCGAGAAAGCTTTCGCCGCCGGCGCCGACATCAAGGAGATGCAGCTGCAGAGCTTCGCTGACATGTATTCCTCCGACTTCTTCGCCGGCTGGGAGAAAGTCACCGCCACCCGCAAGCCGTGGATCGCGGCGGTGAACGGCTTTGCGCTGGGCGGCGGCTGCGAAGTCGCGATGATGGCCGACTTCATCATCGCGTCCGAAAACGCGAAGTTCGGCCAGCCCGAGATCAAGCTCGGCGTCACGCCCGGAATGGGCGGGTCCCAGCGCCTCACCTGGGCGATCGGCAAGGCCAAGGCGATGGAGATGTGCCTCACCGGCCGGATGATGGAGGCCGCTGAGGCCGAGCATTCGGGCCTGGTGGCGAAAGTCGTGCCCGCCGGTCAGTTGATCGAAGAGGCGATGAAGACGGCGGAGGCGATCGCCTCGATGCCGCCGCTGGCCGCGATCGCGGTCAAGGAAATGGTCAACGCTGCGTTCGAAATTCCGCTCAGCCAGGGCATCCGGTTCGAGCGGCGGCTGTTCCACGGCCTGTTCGGGACCGAGGATCAGAAGGAAGGCATGACCGCTTTCGTCGAAAAGCGGCCGGGGAATTGGAAGGGAAAGTAAAATGGCGCGGATCGCATTCATCGGGCTTGGCCACATGGGCGGAGGAATGGCCCCGAACCTCGTCAAGGCGGGCCACGATGTCTGGGCCTTCGACCTTAGCGACGCCGCGCTCGACGCGGCGGTGAAGGCGGGCTGCAATCGCGCCGGATCGACCGAAGAAGCCTGCCAGCACGCCGACGCCGTCATCACCATGCTTCCCGCGGGCAGGCACGTCCTCGAAGTCTATCGCCGCCATGTTCTCGACAGCGCACCGAAAAGCGCTCTTCTCATCGATTGCTCGACCATCGACGTCGCGAGCGCGCGAACGGTCGAGGAAGAAGCGAGCGCCAAGGGCTTCACCATGGTCGACGCTCCGGTCTCGGGCGGAATCGCGGCCGCAGCCGGCGGATCGCTCACCTTCATGGTCGGCGGCTCCGACGAGGCTTTCGCCCGTGCCAAGCCGATCCTCGATCCGATGGCCAAAGCCGTGATCCACGCCGGCGGCCCCGGCGCGGGGCAGGCGGCGAAGATCTGCAACAACATGATCCTCGGTGCCACCATGGCGGCGACCTGCGAAGGCTTCGTGCTCGCGCAGAAGCTCGGGCTCGACCCGCAGGTCTTCTTCGACATCAGCTCGCAGGCGTCGGGCCAAAGCTGGTCGATGACAAGCTACTGCCCCGTCCCCGGCGTCGGCCCGAAAACCCCGGCTGACAACAATTACGAAGGCGGGTTCGCCGCGGGCCTGATGCTCAAGGACCTGAAGCTGGCGATGGAAGCCGCGAAGCAGGCCGGCGTCGATGCCGAAATGGGCGAGGAAGCCGAAGAGCTCTACGAGGAGTTCGTCGAAAAGGGCGGCGGTTCGAAGGATTTCTCTGGGCTCATCACAATGATCGATGGAAGCTGGAAGGCCAACTGACGAGAAAGGGGAATGATGGTCGCGAAAACAGCCTACGCTCTGTGCGCAATCGCGCTGCTTGCCGGTTGCAAGGCGCAGGAACCCGCCAACCAGGCCAACACCGTCATTCCCTCCGCGGAGACGCAGAACACGGCGTCCGCCGCACCCCTGACCAAGGATCAGGCTCTCGCGCTGATGAAGGAGCGCGAGCACCATATGGAAGCATTCGGCGATGAGACGAAGAAGGTCGGCAACGCACTGAAGGCGTCGACTCCGGACGTCGCCGCGATCCAGCAATCATCTGCGAAGATCAACGCGCTCGCGCCCAAGCTCCTCTCCTGGTTCCCGGCGGGCACCGGACCCGAAGTCGGCAAGACACGCGCCAAGGCCGAGATCTGGCAGAAGGCAGAGGATTTCGCGCTCAAGGCGCACGATTTCGAAACCGCCGCCAACCAGTTCGACGTTGCCGCCAAGAGCGGCGATTTGAGCCAGATCAACGCCACGTTCGGCGCGCTCGGCAAAAGCTGCAAGGCGTGTCACGACCTCTATCGAGCTCCGAAAAAAGACTGAGCGAAGTGAAGCAGCGCGTCTGGGATCTTCCGACCAGGCTGTTTCACTGGTCCCTGGTGCTCCTGATCGGCCTGAGCTGGTGGACAGCGGAGACCGATCAGGACGACCTGCACCTGTGGCTCGGCTACGGCGTCCTGTTCCTGCTGGTCTTCCGGGTCCTGTGGGGCTTCCTCGGCAGCTCGACGGCGCGGTTCTCCGCCTTCGTTCGAGGCCCGCGGGCGGTCGTCGAATATGTCCGCAACCGCTTCCGCTGGCCGCTCGCGGGCCATGCCCCGCTCGGCGCGCTCAGCGTGCTCGCTTTGCTGGCGCTGCTGATCGTCCAGGTCGGAACCGGCCTGTTCGCGATGGACGAAGACGGGCTGTTCGGCGGCCCGCTCGCCTACCTGGTCGGCATCGGCACGTCGGATACGCTGACCGAGCTTCACGAGGAGCTGTTCGACTGGCTCCTCATCCTCATCGGCCTGCATATCGCCGCCATCCTGCTTTACCGGCTGGCGCTCGGCCGCAACCTGCTCGGCCCGATGATCAGCGGGAAGGCCGACCTTCCGCGCGGGATGGAGCCGATGCGTCCGGCAACGCCGCTGGTCGCAATCGTCTGCGTGCTGGTCGCGCTCGCCGCGACCGCATGGGTCATGCTCGGGGCGCCGCCTCTGTAATTCCCCTCACTTGCAGGTGGGGAGCTTAAGGGCCACATCGCGGCCATGCTGATCCGTACCGAGCAAACGCCCAACCCCTCGACGCGCAAGTTCCTCCCCGGCCAGGCCGTGATGGAAACCGGCACGCGCGACTTTCCCGACGCGGAGAGCGCTGGAGCCTCGCCGCTCGCTGAAGCGCTGTTCGATACGGGAATGGTCGAGGGCGTCTTCTTCGGCCGGGACTTCGTTTCCGTGACCGCCGCTCCGGGCGTGTCCTGGACCGATCTCGAACCGGTCGTGCTCGAGACCCTGCTCGACCATTTCGTGACCGGCGCCCCCTTGTTCAAAGCCGGATCCGCTGCCGCGATCCAGGTCGATGCCGATCAGGCGTTCGAGGACAACCCCGAGGACTCCGAGATCATCGACCAGATCAAGGAGCTTATCGAGACGAGAGTTCGCCCGGCGGTCGCCAACGACGGCGGCGACATCATCTACAAGGGCTATCGCGACGGGCATCTCTATTTGTCGATGCACGGCGCCTGCTCCGGCTGTCCGTCCTCGACCGTGACCCTGAAGCGCGGGATCGAAAGCCTCATCAAACATTACGTACCCGAAGTGGAATCCGTCGAAGCGATTTAACCCAGAGGATTGCGGGGAATGGTCTTCTGTGGACTATTCGCTTCGTGATTCTTGCGCTCGACACATCCACCGCAGCCTGCACGGCGGCCCTGTTCGATGAGACAAGGCAGTGCGTCGCCGCGCGGGACGAGCTGATCGGCCGCGGCCATGCGGAGCGGCTGGCGCCCATGCTCGCCGAGCTTCTCGATGGCCGCTCCGCGGAGACGATCCTTGTCGGCGTCGGCCCGGGAAGCTTCACCGGAATCAGGGTGGGAATCGCTGCTGCCCATGGCCTCGCGATCGGGTGGAAGGCGGAAGTCCGCGGTCTCTCTTCACTCGCTCTTCTCGCCCCGTCCGCCGAGGTGGATGGCGAGGTCGCCGCCGCGATGATCGGCGGCCACGGCGAGATTTTCGTGCAGCAGTTCGATTCCGCGCTCGAACCGGCGAGCGGCCTGTTCAACCTGCCTCCGGCGGAGGCGGCTTCGGTCATCTCCGCCGAGACGGTAGTCGGCCCGGCGGCGAAACTGCTGGTTGAAGCCCGCGGCCATGGAACGGCGGTCGAGGCCTGGCCAAGCGCGAAACAAGCGCTTCGCCTTCCGCAATCGCTCCGCAGCCTCAGCCCCGCGCCGCTCTACGCCCGCGCGCCCGATGCGAAGGCGAGCGCCGCATGAGCGTGCGCATCTTGCCCGGCACCGCCGACGATCTCGAGTCGGTCATGGAGGTGATGAGCGCGGCCTTCCCGGCCCGTTACGGCGAAGCCTGGACCCGATCGCAATGCGCGGGAATCTTGCCGATGACCGGCGTCAGGCTCGTGCTCGCGCAGGAGGGAAAGAGCGGCCTCGGCTTCTCCTTGTACCGCACGGTCGCAGGCGATGCGGAGCTTCTGCTCCTGGCCGTCGATCCGAAGGCCCAGCGAAAGGGCATCGGCCGCAAGCTGCTCGACCATTTCATTGACGATGCCCAGAAGAACGGCGCCGAGCGAATCCATCTCGAGGTTCGCGACGGCAATGCCGCGACGAAGCTGTACGAGGGCGCCGGCTTCACGCAGGTCAATCGGCGGCGAAACTATTATCGCGGCACCGGCGGTGCGCAGTTCGACGCGTTGACTTTCGTTTGGACAATGCGTGATTAACTGAAATCACTATTCTCCTACTATTGCCGAGCTAGTTACAAGTAGCTAGGGCCTTCCCCTTCAGCATAGAAATGCAATGTGGATGAAAATAAGTGGAGAATGACCGAAATGGCTGGAAATGAGAGTGCTGAAGACACTCTGCTAACGCTTACTGCTGACATCGTTGCTGCGCATGTGAGCAACAATAGCGTCGCTGTGAACGATCTTCCGAACCTGATTCAGAATGTGCATCAGGCGCTTACCGGAATTTCTGCTGCGGGAACGGGCTCGGAGGCGAAACCGGAACCGAAGGTGTCGATCCGTTCGTCGGTGAAGCCTGATTATATCAGCTGTCTGGAGTGCGGCAAAAAGCAGAAGATGCTGAAGCGGCACCTGATGACTAACCACGAAATGACCCCTGTCGATTATCGGCAGAAGTGGGGACTTTCGTCGGATTATCCGATGGTTGCGCCCAATTATGCGGAGCAGCGCCGGACACTTGCGAAGTCGATCGGGCTTGGCACCAAGCGCCGCAGGACGCGCAAGGCCAAGTAAAGAACCAAGGAGCGCCGGGACGCTCCTTCTCTTTACCCCCGCAGCGGTCGCGCCTACCTTGTAAGGCCTATGACCCAGACAATTATCGACGTTGAGGCACTCTGCGCCGACAAGGGCCTAAGAATCACCGAGCAAAGGCGAGTCATCGCCCGAATCCTCTCGGAATCCGAAGATCACCCGGACGTCGAGACTCTGCACGAGCGCGCGTCCGCAATCGACCCGAGGATCTCGATCGCGACGGTCTATCGGACCGTGCGCCTGTTCGAGGAAGCGGGAATTCTCGAGCGGCACGAGTTCGGCGACGGCCGCGCCCGCTATGAGGCTGCGTCCGAAGAGCATCACGATCATCTGATCGACGTCGAGACCGGCAATGTGGTCGAGTTCGTCGACGAGGAGCTCGAGGCGCTTCAGAAGCGCATTGCCGAAAAGCTCGGCTATCGCCTCGTCGATCATCGGATGGAGCTGTACGGCGTCTCGCTCAACCGTAACCGGCAGTAGCCGCCCCTCGATGATCATCGCCGGAGCGCGCATCGCCGCGCTCATCCTCCTCCTGGCCTTCTGCGTGCCGGTCCACGTCGCGACGAAGCTGATTTTCGGCTGGTCGGACTGGCCGAGGCGTTTCCTCCGCGCCTCCGCGTGGATTTGCGGCGCCCGCGTCCGGATCACGGGCAAGCGCATCCGGCCGCACACGCTGCTCGTCTGCAATCACACGAGCTGGCTCGACATTCCGATCCTGGGCGGCGCGACCGGTTGCGCGTTCGTTTCGAAGAATGAGCTGGGCCATTCGCTGGTCCACTGGATGGCCGACCAGAACGATACGCTCTACGTCCGGCGCGACCACCGACGCGGAGCTCCTGACCAGGCTAGGCAAATCGCCGACAAGCTTCGCGATCCGCAACCGCTGGCGCTTTTTCCGGAAAGCACGACCGGTCCGGGAACGCATATGCTGCCGTTCCGCTCGAGCCTGTTCGAAGCCGTCGCGCCCGCCGCACCAAGGGTCGAGGTGCGCCCCGTCGCAATCGATTATGGCGAGGCAGCGCCCGAGTTCGGCTGGTACGGTGAACCGGGCAAGGACAATGTGTTGCGGATCCTCGGCAGAGTGCGCCCAGTGCCGGTGACCATCCGCATCCTCGATCCCCTCGAACCGATGGAGGACCGCAAGGCGCTCGCCCAGGCGGCGCGCGAAGAGATCGAGGCGGCGCTGTCTTCAAGTCCCGGGCACCCTCGCGTATAGCCGCCGCGATGACCCCAAAGACCTTTCGGATCAAATCCTTCGGCTGCCAGATGAACGTCTATGACGGCGAACGGATTTCCGAGCTCCTGACCGACACCGGACTCGCCGCCGCAGCGGACGGCGAAGACGCGGACCTCGTCGTCCTCAATACCTGCCACATCCGAGAGAAAGCGGCGGAGAAGGCCTATTCGGACGTCGGGCGACTGAAGCGCGAGGACGGCTCGCGGCCGATGATCGCGCTCGCCGGATGCGTCGCCCAGGCCGAGGGCGCGGAGGCGAAAGCCCGTTCGCCGATGATCGACATGGTCGTCGGGCCGCAGGCCTATCACCGTCTTCCGGAAATGGTCTCTCAGGTCAGCCGGGGCGCGCGCCCGGTCGACACTGACATGCCGGCGATCTCCAAGTTCGACGCGCTCCCGAAGCGGCGGCGCGCGAACCCGAGCGCGTTCCTGACGGTGCAGGAAGGCTGCGACAAATTCTGCACCTATTGCGTCGTGCCCTATACGCGCGGCGCGGAAATCTCCCGCCCACGCGCCGACATCGTCTCCGAAGCGCAGGCTTTGGTCGAAGGCGGAGCGAAGGAGATCGTTCTCCTCGGCCAGAACGTGAATGCGTGGGAGCATGACGGCCACGGACTCGCCGACCTCATCCGCGAGATCGCGCGCATCGATGGGCTGGAGCGGATCCGCTACACGACCAGCCATCCCGCCGACATGAATGACGCGCTGGTCGCCGCTCATGGCGAGGTCGGGAAACTGATGCCCTACCTCCACCTTCCGGTGCAGTCGGGCAGCGACCGCGTGTTGAAGGCGATGAACCGCAGCCACACGACCGAGACTTATCTCCGCACCATCGAGAAGATGCGCGCGGCCCGTCCGGACGTCGCCATTTCCGGCGACTTCATCGTCGGCTTCCCGGGCGAGACTGAGGAAGATTTCGAGGCCACGCTTCGGATCGTCGATGCGGTCCGCTACGCTGCGGCTTATTCGTTCAAATATAGCACGCGCCCAGGCACGCCCGCTGCGCAAATGGAGGACCAGATCGCGCCCGAGGTCATGGACGACCGTCTCAAGCGCCTCCAGGCGCGCATCGCCGAAAACCAGCTGGCGTTCAACCGTTCGACCGTCGGCCGCGACACGCAGGTGCTGATCGAGCGCGCCGGCCGCCACGCCGGGCAGATGATCGGCCGCTCGCCCTGGCTCCAGTCCGTCCATGTCGAAACCAGCGCCGAGCCTGGAACGATGCTCGACGTCACCCTCACCGCCGCCGGTCCCAACAGCATGACCGGCGCCCTTCGCCAGAAAGACGCCGCCTGATGGGCCGTAAACCCGAACTCGCCGCCGTTGCCGCAAACGAGCAGGGGCGCGCCCGGCTCGAGCTGGAATTCGACGAGCCTTACCTGCTCGGCCCGTTGTTCGGCGATTACGACCGGCATCTGATCACGATCGAAAGCCGCCTCGGAGTCCACATCGCCGCCCGCGGCAACCGGGTGCAGATCGAGGGCGAGCCCGATGCGGCAAGCCGCGCCCGCGACGTCCTGGTCGGCCTCTACAAGCGCCTTGAGCAGGGCCACGACATCGATGCCGAAGCTGTGGAAGCCGTACTCGGAATGGCTGCCCAGCCGAACCTGGACGGGATCATCAACGACGAGGTCACGACGCCGCCGCGCGTGATGATCCGCACGCGCAAGAAGACGATCGTCCCGCGCTCGCCGACGCAGACGGTCTATATGGAGGCGCTGGCCCGCGACGAGATGATCTTCGCACTCGGCCCGGCGGGCACCGGCAAGACCTATCTCGCCGTCGCCCAGGCGGTGTCGCAGCTCATCTCCGGAAGCGTCGACCGGCTGATCCTGTCGCGTCCTGCGGTCGAGGCCGGCGAGCGGCTCGGCTTCCTACCCGGCGACATGAAGGAGAAAGTCGATCCCTATCTCCGCCCGCTCTACGACGCGCTTTATGACATGCTCCCGACCGAGCAGGTCGAGCGACGTATCGCCAGCGGCGAGATCGAGATCGCCCCGATTGCCTTCATGCGCGGCCGGACGCTCAACGACGCCTTCATCATCCTCGACGAGGCGCAGAACACCACGCCCGCGCAGATGAAGATGTTCCTGACCCGCTTCGGAATGCGCAGCCGGATGGTAATCTGCGGCGACCCGAAGCAGATCGACCTTCCCGACGGCGGAAAGTCCGGGCTCCACGACGCCGTCGAGCGACTGCGCGGAGTCAAGGGAATCGCGGTCGTGCCGTTCACCGCGGCAGACGTCGTGAGGCACCCGTTGGTCGGACGCATCGTTGAGGCTTATGAAGGCCCCGGGGCCTGAGCCATGACTCTCGACATCGACATAGACGCCGATCCGGAGTGGGACAGTAGCACCCGCTGGGAAGCGCTCGTCCGCACCGCAGCCGAAGCGGCGATAGCGCAAAGCGCCTTTCCGCAACTTGCCCGGGCCGAGCGGCCCGTCGAACTGTCCGTGCGGCTGACGGGCGACGATGAGGTCAAGGCCCTCAACGCCAGCTGGCGCGGCAAGGACAAACCGACCAACGTCCTCTCTTTCCCCCAGGCCGAGCCCGCAGAGCTTGCCGACGCCGGCGGAGACGGGCCCGAGCTGATGCTTGGCGACCTCGTCCTCGCCCGCGGCGTGTGCGAGCGCGAAGCTGCGGAGAAGGCGATTCCGCTGGAAGACCATGCCGCGCATTTGATCGTCCACGGAACGCTTCACCTGCTCGGCTACGATCACCACGACAACCGAGCGGCCGAGGATATGGAATCGCGCGAGGTCCGCGCGCTCGCCCTGCTCGGCATCGCCGACCCCTATTCGGATGAACGATAAAGATGGCCACGAATAACGACGACGCCGGCTCCCGATTATGGCGCGGAATGCGCGCCCTGATCTGGGGTGAGGACAGCGAACAGACGCTGCGCGAAGAGATCGAAGAAGCGATCGACGAGGCCGAGGAGTCGCACCAGGTCGCGGGCGACCTCACACCGGTCGAGCGGCAGATGCTCCGCAACCTTCTGCACTTCGGCGACGAGACCGCCGGCGACATTTGCGTCACCCGCGGCGATATCGTCTCCGTGCCCTCGACCATCAGCTTCGAGGACCTGGTCCAGGCCTTCGCCGAGGCCGAGCACAGCCGCCTCCCCGTCTATGGCGACAGCCTCGACGAGATCATCGGCATGGTCCACATCAAGGACCTCTTCTCGGCGATGATCGACACTGCCCGCGACCGGTCGATCCAGTCGCTGATGCGGATCCCGTTATTCGTTCCGGAATCGATGGGCGTCATCGACCTGCTCGCCCGGATGCGCGCGCAGCGGATCCATCTCGCCATCGTCGTCGACGAGTTCGGCGGCACCGAAGGGCTCGTCACCATCGAAGACGTGGTCGAGGAGATCGTCGGCGAGATTGAGGACGAGCACGATATCGAGGAAGCCGGGATGCTCTCGCGGCTCGACGAAGGCGTGTGGGAAGCCGACGCCCGGATCGAGCTCGAGGACCTGGCCGAAGCGGTCGACGCGCGCCTGGTCTGGGAAGAGGACGAGGTCGATACTTTGGGCGGGCTCGTCTTCCTGCTCGCGGGCCACATTCCCGCTCGGGGCGAGTCCGTGCTGCATCCCTCGGGCTGGCGTCTGGAGGCAATCGATTCCGACCCGCGCAAGATCCTCCGCGTCCGCCTCCACGCGCCGGAGCCGGAAGGCGGAGCGGACTAATCCGTCGCGAACAGGTTCGCCGGGTTCGCCATCGCCTTGAACTCGAGCGCATTGCCGGCGGGATCGAGGAAGAACATCGTCGCCTGCTCCCCCGGCTGGCCTTCGAAGCGCACCGTCGGGGCGATCACGAAGTGCGTGTCCGCCTCGACCAGCCGCTCCGCAAGCGCCTTCCACTCCGCGATCGGAAGCACGATCCCGAAATGCGGGACCGGCACATCTTCGCCATCCACGGCGTTGCTCGCCTTCGCCCGGACCGCGCCGGGTGCAAGGTGGGCGACGATCTGATGGCCATAGAGATTGAAGTCGATCCAGTCCTCGGCGCTCCGCCCTTCCGGGCATTGCAGCAGGCCGCCGTAGAAGCGCCGCGCGGCCTCAAGATCGTCGACGGGAAAGGCGAGATGGAACGGCGACAGGCTCATGACCGCCCCGTGGTCGCGAACGCCGGTACTGTCCAGACTTTCGTTCCGCCCCTGACTTCGGCTAGCGATGCGCAGGTCTCGATTGCCGGGGGAGGCTGACATCATCAAAGCGCTCAAATCGCCGAAGCTTGTCCCGGCCATCGCCTTCGTCACCGGCACCGTTTCCGCCTTCGCTTTCGAGCCGGTGGGCCTGTGGCTTCTGCTGCCGGTCGCCTTCGCGGTCGTGCTGTGGCTGCTGTGGCGGACCTCGAAGCTTCGCACCGCGCTTCTCATCGGCTGGCTGTTCGGCTTCGGCCAGTTCGTCGTCGGCCTCAACTGGATCGCGACCGCCTTCACCTACCAGGCGAAGATGCCGCCGTCGCTCGGCTGGGTCGCGGTGGTGCTGCTGTCGATCTACCTTGCCGTCTATCCCGCGCTCGCGACCGGGCTCGCGTGGCGGATCGGCAAGGGCAATGAGGCCTCGCTTGCGCTCGCCCTTGGCGGCTCCTGGGCGATCAGCGAATGGCTCCGCGCGGGAATCTTCACCGGCTTTCCGTGGAACCCGGCTGCCGCCGCCATGGCTCCGACGGCGCTCATCCAGACCACGCCGCTGATCGGCACCTACGGCCTGTCGGCGCTGACGGTCCTGCTCGGGAGCGTCATCTGGCTCGAAGTGCGCCGCAAATGGCTTCCCGGCGTGCTGATCGTCCTCGGCACCACTCTGCTCTGGCTGCTGCCCTCCTCGCCGGTCCCCGACGACCCGCTCACCATCAAGCCGATCCGCATCGTTCAGCCGAACATCGGCCAGCAGGACAAGTGGCGGCCCGAGCTCGCCGACGAAGCGGCCCGCAAACTGGCGCAACTTTCCGCCTCACCCGGGGACCAGAGCGTCCGGCTCCTGTTCTGGCCGGAAGCCGCGGTCACCGAGCCGCTGATGGACCAGCGCGCCGGCCTCCCCGCGGACCTCGCCGCCTTGCAGCGCCGCCGGGCCGCGCAATCCGCCGCGTCGGGAAGCTATCTTCTCACCGGGGGAATCGGCCTGACGTCCGGCGACGGGAGCACCATCACCGGCGCGACCAACAGCATCTTCGTCCTCGCCCCCGACGGCACCGTGGTCGACCGCTACGACAAGGCGCACCTCGTTCCTTACGGCGAATATCTTCCGATGCGCCCGATCCTCGAGCCGCTCGGCCTCGCCCGCCTCGCGCCCGGCGATTTCGACTTCAACGCCGGCCCGGGGCCCACGACGATCGACCTCCCCGGCTGGGGCAAGGTCGGCCTGCAGCTCTGCTACGAGATCATCTTCTCCGGCCATGTCGTCGACGAGGCGGACCGGCCCGACTTCATCTTCAATCCGTCGAACGACGCCTGGTTCGGAAGCTGGGGCCCGCCGCAGCACCTTGCACAGGCACGCCTCCGCGCTGCCGAGGAAGGCCTCCCCGTGGTTCGCGCCACCCCGACCGGGATCAGCGCGATCATCGATGCCCGCGGCAATGTCGTGCAGCAGCTCGGCTGGCGGAAGGAAGGCGTGATCGACGGCTATCTGCCGCCCGATTCGCCGCAGCCGACGCTGTTCGCGCGCTTCGGTAATGCCATTCCGCTGCTTCTCGGCGCACTGCTGCTCATCGGCGGCATTGCTCTTGCCGGGGGCTGGCGCTATCGGCGCATATAACGAATCCTTTATATCACCTCGTCAAGCACTCGCCGAAGGACGGTATTCGAGCAATGCGCAGCAATTATCTCTTCACGTCGGAGTCCGTTTCCGAAGGTCACCCCGACAAGGTCGCCGACCAGATCAGCGACGCCATCGTCGACCTGTTCCTCGCCAAGGACCCGGAGGCGCGCGTCGCCTGCGAGACGATGACGACCACGAATCGGGTCGTTCTCGCCGGCGAGATCCGCTGCAAGCCGGTGTTCGACGAGGAGCGCTGGCCGGAGCATGGCGGCTGGGCCCCGGGCGCTCGCGACGAAATCGAGGAAGTCGTTCGCGGCACGGTCAAGCGCATCGGCTATGAGCAGGCCGGCTTCCACTGGTCGAATTTCGAATTCTCCAACCACCTTCACGGCCAGTCCGCGCACATCGCGCAGGGCGTCGATGCTGCTGGCAACAAGGACGAAGGTGCGGGCGACCAGGGAATCATGTTCGGCTTCGCCTGCGACGAGACTCCGGACCTGATGCCCGCGACCCTCGACTACAGCCA
>DATMHP010000148.1:0-9429 GCA_035554875.1 Sphingomicrobium sp. | reverse complement strand
TTTCGCTGCGGCCCTCGGCTTTGCAGACGTGCGGGAAGTGCTCGCCGGAGCGGCCTCTTCACCGGGCCATTTGCCCGACATCACCTTCTGCGCCGCGTCGGCAACTGCTTCGGCGATCAGCGAGCCGAGCCTAGCCGCGCTCGCGGTCACCGACTTCGCCGCCTTCTCGGCGGTGTCGGCCGCGTCCATTCCGGCGTCCTTTATTGCCTTGCGCGCCTTCGGGCTGGCGCTGATCGCCGCGGCGGCCGCGGCCAGACCGGCGGCGAGCATTTCCTTGCTCATCGCTGCCTTTGCGATCTTGTCGACGGTCGCGTTGCCGGAGCTTTTGGAACGGGACGATGATTTGGATGAAGATTTCCGAGTGCTGGACTTTGCCATCGCGGGCCTCCCTTGCGTTCGCCGCATTAGACACTTTGGTGCAACAACTGTTCCGTTGCGCCGACGAAAAGGCAAAGGAAATCGGCAAGTCCAGATGTGTTAAAGGGAGCCGCCACCTCAGCAACGGCTCCCTCGAACATGGTCAGCGGCCGGAGATGTGGCCGTCCGTCAGCACTACGGCTTGACGAACCTCCTTTCCGACCTCTCTGCTGAACCATGAGACATCGGATCACCTCCTTTCGCTGCGTTGAAGCTATTGCGGAACATGAATCGCCGCAGCCACAAGAACAAGTCTTGTAAAGCAGGAAGGTTTCAACGATCTTCTTTGACTTCGCGCTTCCGACTCGACTTGAAGCGCGTCAGCTCCGGCAATCTTCGATTACCCGCATCGTCTCCGGACCGGCTGCCACCGCAAGCATCGGCGCGCCCGACGCGGCGGTCGCGATCCGGCCGCGGCTGAAGGCGATTGCGTCGAGGAGAGCGTCGGCAGACGTGAGGTCCGCGACCAGATCTTTCGTCGTCAAATATCTGGCCGGAACCGTGCGCGAGAGCGAGGTCGTCCAGATCGCGAGGGTCGGAGCGGCGGCGGGCACGCCGGTGCGAATAATTGACACGGTTCGCGCAGCCCGGTTGCAGCGAATCTTCAGCCGCACCGTGGCCGCTGCGTCGACATAATCGGCTTCGCTGCCGCCCTCGATCGTTCGAAAGCCCCAGGCGCCGCCGATCGGCTGCACCGTTTCGAGGTCGATCGGTGCGGGAGTCTGGGCGGATGCAACGGAAAGGAGCGGCAGCGCGGACGCCGCCGCGAACGCAAACATCAGTTTAATCATTTGCTCAGGCGATCGACTTTTTCCTGGAGCTTCGCAAGCTCGGCGCGCAATTCGTCGAGCTCCTTCTCGGAGGCCGGCGCGGCCGTTTTCTTCGCCCCGCCGGTGAAGGCGCGGCTCGCATCCTCGAACATCGCCATGTTGCGCTTGGCGAGATCGGCGAAAGTGTTGCCGCTGAAGGCGTCGCCGAGCGCTTTCTGGTTGCGCTTGAACGCGTCCATCGCCGCATCGAGATATTGCGGAACGACCCCCTGCATCGAATTGCCGTAGAGCCCGATCAGCTGTTTCAGGAAATTCACCGGAAGCATTGTCGAACCCCGCGCTTCCTCCTCGACGATGATCTGGGTCAGCACCTGGCGCGTGATGTCCTCGCCTGTCTTGGCGTCCACGACTTCGAATTCGCGTCCCTCGCGAACCATCTCGGCCAAGCGATCGAGCGTGATGTAGGACGAGCTTTCGGTGTCATAAAGCCGCCGGTTCGCGTACTTCTTGATCACCACCTTGCCGTCAGACTTGCCCATGAACCGCTCCGATGATCGACGCAGCAGCGTAACAGACGCCGATAGTGCGGTGCAACAAAGTCACGCACCGCGCCCGCTGCCGTTGTTCGTGGAGCTTGTGCGGATGGTGTCGGAGCGGGAGCCGGAGCTTGCCGCGAAAGCGTTAGGTGGGCTGGCGAAGTATGAAGCCGCGCCGAGGGGAAAAAATCGACCTGATCGCCAAGCGATCGCGCGTATCGGACCCGCGACTCTTCGCGACTGCGGCGGCAGCGGACCGCCGGCGGTGCTGGTCCCGTCGCTGATCAATCCCCCCGACGTGCTCGATCTCGATCAATCGGTTTCGCTTGCAGACGCGGTCGCGGCAATGGGGCGACATGCCCTGCTTGTCGATTGGGGACCGGCGCGGGATCGAACCGCGCTCGACCTTGGTGGCCACGTCAGCGAGTTGTTCCTGCGGCTGGTCGGTGAGCTGGACGAAGCGCCGGCGCTGATTGGCTATTGCCTCGGCGGCACGATGGCCGTCGCCGCAGCGAACCTCATCGACGTGGACCGCGTAGCAACGCTTGCCGCGCCGTGGCGCTTTTCTGCCTATCCGCAGGAATCGCGCGATTCGCTGCTGCGGCTCTGGGAAACAACGAAGCGTGCTGCCCAGGAGCTCGGCGCTCTACCGATGGAAGTGCTGCAAAGCGCCTTTTGGTCACTCGACCCGAAGCGCACGGTCGCCAAGTTCGCGAGTTTTGCCGGCGCGGATTCGGAGAGTGCAAGCGCCCGCCGTTTCGTCACACTGGAGGATTGGGCGAATGAGGGCGAACCGCTGCCCTATCCGGCGGCTCGTGAGCTGATCGAGGATTTGTTTGGCCGCGACCTTCCCGGCATCGGCGAATGGGAAGTCGGCGGACAAGTCATGACGGACCGTCTCCGATGCCCGCTCCTCAACGTCACAGCGTCTGCCGACCTGATCACCCCCGCAGCGACGGCGCCTGCGGGCGGAACGCTGCAGGCGGGCTCCGGCCATGTCGGCATGGTCGTCGGCTCCGCGCGAGCGAAGCTCCACGACGCACTTGCGGAATTTCTGGGCTGATGTGGCGCACCCGACAGGATTCGAACCTGTGGCCTTTGCCTTCGGAGGGCAACGCTCTATCCAGCTGAGCTACGGGTGCGTGGGCGAGCGACTTAGCGACGGCGGTTGCGCCCGGCAAGGTAGGGCGCGATGAAAGCGCGATGCGCAGTCTTTTCCTTCTCGCAGCGGCCGCACTGGTGACTACTTCCGCGAGCGCCGCCGACCATCGTCCCCGTACCCGCGAGGCTGGGATTGCCTTCGGAATCCTGCCGACCGGTCCTTTGAACGCCATCACCGATGTCGCCGGGGTGAAAGTCGGTCAGATTACGATCATCGAAGGCGCGAACATCCGCACCGGAGTGACGGCGATCCTCCCGCACGGCGGCAATCTCTATCAGGACAAGGTCCCGGCCGGATTCGCCGTCGGTAACGCCTATGGCAAATTCATGGGCTCGACCCAGATCGAGGAGCTGGGCGAGATCGAAACGCCCATCCTCCTCACCAACACGCTCAATGTGCCCGAGGCTGCGGCAGGCATCATCGAATGGACGCTGGGCCAGCCGGGCAACGAGCAGGTGCGCTCCGTCAACGCCGTCGTCGGCGAGACGAACGACGGTAATCTGAACGATATCCGCGCGCGTCGCGTAAGGCCGGCTGATGCGGTCGCGGCAATCGAAGCTGCGAAGACAGGCCGGGTCGAAGAAGGCGCCGTCGGCGCGGGCACCGGGACCATCGCCTTCAGCTGGAAGGGTGGCATCGGCACCAGCTCCCGCAAGCTTCCGGCGAACCTCGGCGGCTGGACCGTCGGCGTGCTGGTGCAGACCAACTACGGCGGCGTCCTGCAGGTCGCCGGCGTCCCGGTCGGGCAAGCGCTCAACCAATATTATCTGAAAGACGAGCTCTCGAAGGCGAGCGGCGACGGGTCCTGCATCGTCGTCATCGCGACGGACGCGCCGCTATCGGACCGCAATCTTGAGCGGCTAGCGCATCGCGGGCTTCTGGGGATCGCACGCACCGGTTCGCCGATGACCAATGGCTCAGGCGAATATGCCGTCGCCTTTTCGACGAACTTGGGCGTGCGTCGGACACCCGATGGGCGTTCGAAGCCAAGCTCGGTCGTCGATCTCCCCAATGACCAGATGTCGCCCTTGTTCGAAGCTGCCGTCGAAGCGGCGGAGGAAGCTGCGATCAATTCCCTGTTTGCTGCCACCCCGATGGACGGCAACGGCCGCCACATCGACGCGCTCCCTATTGACCAGGTGGTGAGGCTCTACAGGAAGGCACGCCGCTAGGCGCGGCTGGAACCCGCCGCTCGCACCCGCCGTTCAGGCGGCTGAATGGACAAGGTGACCACGCTCGAAAAGTCGCTCTACGAGCCGCCGCGCCGGCGCGAGGAGTTCTACACCGACGTCATCGAGCAGCTCGCGGCCTCGGAAATCCCGTTTCTCCTGTCGGGCACCTACGCGCTCGCCTTCTACACCGGCATCTCCCGCCCGACGAAGGACGTGGATGTGTTCGCGACCGCCGGCGATTGCCTGAAGATCCTGTCCTACTTCAAAGCCCGGAATGTCGATGTCGAGATCGTCGACGACCGCTGGCTTGCGCGGATCACCAAGAGCGAAATTTTCGTCGACGTCATCTTCAACATGCCGACGGCTTCCACTCATGTGACCGAAGACTGGTTCGACAATTCGCCGCGCGCCGAGCTGTTCGGGACCGAGGTGCATCTCGTTCCGCCGACGGAGTTCGTCTGGTCCAAAATGTTTGTCCAGGACCGCTACCGTTACGACGGCGCCGACGTCGCACACATGATCCTCAAGCGCCATTCGGAGATCGACTGGCGGCGGCTGCTCAACCATATGGAATTGCACTGGGAGGTGCTGCTGATGCACCTCCTCAACTTCCGTTACATCTATCCCAGCGAGCGCGATTCCGTCCCGAAATGGCTGCTCGACGAGCTGCTCGAGCGGATCAATGTGCAGAACAGCATCCCGCCGCCGGGAATGAAGGTCTGCCGCGGCCGAATCTTCAGCCCGCGCGATTATGTGACCGACGTCACCGAGTGGGGCTTTTCCGAGCCGGTCGGCAATCTCGAAGAACAATATCCGGAACAGCACGAGTGAAAATCGCGGCCGTCGGCGACCTCCATGTAACCGAAGACAGCGTCGCGCCTTACGCGCGCATCTTCGAAGAAGCCTCGGGCGAGGCCGACGCGCTGGTCCTGTGCGGCGATCTCACCAATTTCGGGAAAATCCCGGAAGCGGAAATCCTGGGCGAGGACATTGCCAAGGCCACCGTCCCGGTCCTCGGCGTGCTCGGCAACCACGACTACGAATGCGGCAATCCCGAGGAGGTCGCGCGAATCCTCCACCAGGCGGGCATGGTGGTCCTCGACGAGCAGGCGCACGAGATCGACGGCATCGGATTTGCGGGCGTGAAGGGCTTCCTTGGCGGCTTCGGCCGGGGCGAGCTGGCGCCGTTCGGCGAGCCGGAGATCAAGGCATTCGTCGACGTCGCCAACAACGAGGCTCGAAAGCTCGAGAATGCACTGCGGTCGCTTCGCACCGAAAAGATCGTCGCGGTGCTTCATTACTCGCCGATAGCAGACACTTTGGTCGGCGAGCCGATTGAAATCTTTCAATATCTTGGCTCCGCGCGGCTTGCGGACGCGCTCGACCGCTTCGACAATATCGCGTTCATCATTCACGGCCACGCGCACCACGGCAGCTATGAAGGCGCGACGATGCGCGGAACGCCGGTCTACAATGTCGCCCGGCCAGTGCTCCGCGACAAATTCGGGAAGGCCTACGCACTCCTCGAGGTGTGATTATTTCTTGTCCTGGCCCGGGATCGGAGTCGGCGTGTCGAGCGCCTCGACGACGTAGAGCCGCTTGACGAGGACATAGGAAACGACGGTCAGCGGCGCCGCGAAGAACACGCCGACGACCCCGAACAGGATTGCAAACGCAAGCAGCGCGAACAGCAGGACGACCGCCGGAACATCGACCGCATATTGCTGGACGAGCGGCTGGATCAGATAGGCTTCGGAGTGCTGGACGAAGACGTACATGAGCGCGGTCCACAGTGCGAGCTCCGGGCTCTGGACGAGCGCGATGAGGACACCCGGAATCGCCGACAGGATTGGGCCGGCGAAGGGGATGAACTCGAAGAAGCCGGCAAGAATTCCCAGCACGAGCCAGGATTCGATTCCGAGCAGCCACAGGCCCGCGGCGGTCATGACTCCGATGATAAGCATCGCCGCGAGCTGCCCGCGCAGCCACAGGCGGAGCGCGTGTTCGGATTCGTCCATCGCCTCTGCGACCAGCGAGCGGTTCGCTGCGGGCACGAGCTTGATCGCCCCCGTTTTGTAGAAACGCGGCTGGGCGGCGATGAAGATGCCGCCGAAGAAGACGATCAGGAGATTGGCGACGCCGCTGCTCGCCGAGGAGGCCCAGCTTCCGAAGCGCGACACGAGCGCGCCTCCATGGCTGTGAAGCTCGTCGAGCCAGCTCTGGATCGGGTGCGCCAGCCCGAAGCTCGCGAGCCAGTCGTCGACCCTGTTGAGCGCGGCCGGCAGGGTGTCGGTCAGCGACTGCGTCTGCGCCGCGATCTGACGGCCGAGCAGCCAACCCACACCCGCTAGCACAAGGACGATGAGTAGCACCGCGATAAGCACCGCCGCTGCCGACGGGACGCGCATATGCTTCGTGAACGGATCGGCGATCGCCCGGATCACCGTTGCGGTCACCACCGCCCCGAACAGCAGGACGAGCACGAAGCGAAGTTCCCAGATGAGGACGACCAACGCGCCGAGCGCGAGGACGATTAGCGCCCGCCGGACGAAGTCGCGGTCATTATCGGCCCCGCTGTCATCTTTGGCCAAATGATGCTCCCGCAGCCATTATTCCTGCTAAGCGCCGGCGAAGCGTCACTGTTCCGGACGTCGAGCGGCTGAACCGGACACGCGGGACGGCGTTCGTGCAAGTCAAGGAGTGTCCAGATGGCGAGAATGCCTGCCCTGTTCATCGGTCACGGAAGCCCGATGAACACGCTCCAGCTGAACGGCTTCACGCGAGGCTGGCGAGCGGTGGGCAAGGCTCTGCCCCGGCCACGCGCAATCGTGGTTGTCTCCGCCCACTGGTTTTTCGGAGCGACTGCGGTCACCGCAATGGAGCGACCGCGAACGATCCACGACTTCTATGGCTTTCCGCCGGAGCTGTTCGCGTTTCAATATCCGGCGCCGGGAGCACCCCGGGTCGCCGAAGAGGTTGCGGAGGCTCTGAAACCCGTCTGGTGCGGACTCGACCGCGACCAGTGGGGCCTCGACCATGGCACCTGGAGCGTGCTCGCTCATGTCTATCCGGCGGCAGACGTTCCGGTGGTGCAGCTATCCATCAACGCCCTGAAACCGCTCGATTATCATGTCGATCTTGGCCGGAAGCTCGCGCCGCTGCTCGACGAGGACGTCCTTGTGCTCGCCAGCGGCAATGTCGTTCACAACCTTCGGCAGATCGAATGGAACAAGCCGGACTCCGCCTTCGACTGGGCGGAGCGGTTCGATGACTCAGCGCAGGAGCAACTGGCCGCCGATCCCGGCGGGATCCTCAGGCTGGCCGAACACCCGGATTATGGCCTCGCGGTTCCGACTACCGACCATTTCATTCCGCTTCTCTACATCGCCGGCATCGCGGCAGAATCCGGCGAGCCCATGCAGCCGTTCCTGAAAGGCTATGCGATGGGGTCGCTATCGATGACCTGTTATGGTGCCGGCGCGGACCTTAGTTGCGTCGAGGCGGAAGGTGCAGCGGAGATTCCCGAAAACGTCCCCGCCGACCAGACGAACATCTAGGCTGCCGGCCAGGTCTCCAGAATCTCGACGAACCTCGTCAGCCAGGCGTTGGTCTGATGCCCGTCGACCACGCGGTGATCGATGGTGAGGGTCACATAGGCCATCGGCAGGATCAGCATCGCATCCTCACCGTCGATTTCGCGGACCACGACCCGCTTTTCGAGCTTGCCGACGCCGAGAATCGCGGCCTGCCCCTGATGCAGGATGATCGGGGCGGCGAGGAGCGAACCCGATACGCCGTGGTTGGATATGGTGAAGCTTCCGCCGGAGACGTCGGCGCCGCTAAGCTGCCCTTCCCGCGCACGGCGCGTGAGGTTGTCGAGTTTTGCGCCGATCTGCTCCAGCGTCAGGCTGCCGACGTCCTTTACGACCGGGACGATCAACCCCTTCTCGCCGAGCGCAGTGCCGACGCCGATGTCGATCGTCGGCGAGATGGCGATCCGGTCGGATTCCCAACGGCCATTGATCGCCGGTGCGACCGCCATTGCTTCGGCCGCCGCCTTGACGATGTAGGCGGTATAGCTGAGCTTCACGCCGCGCTCGGCCATCGCGGCCTTGTGGGCAGCGACCGCGGAAAAATCGGCTTCGAAGACTGCGGTGACGTGCGGCTGCTCGGAAACCGCGCGAACCATGTTTTCCGCGATCTTCAGCCGCATGCGGTCGTGCGGGATATCGCCGAGGTTGCGCGGCTGGGCGGTTGAAGCCTCGCCGACGCTGGTGACCGTCGCTTGCGCCACGGCACGGTCGACGTCCTCGCGGGTGATCCGTCCGTCCCGGCCTGTGCCCTGGATGCGGTTCGAATCGATCCCATGCTGCTGCAAGGCGCGGCGGACTGAGGGGGAGAGGCGAGATTCGTGCTGGCTGTGCTCCTGCGGAGGCAGGAGCCCAGACTCTTGCTTTTCTTGGGGCTGGACCCCTGCCTTCGCAGGGGTACTTGCAATGGATGTCGCGCCCGGTTCAATCCGTCCCAATACAGCACCCGGCACAGCCTCGGCGTCCGTGTCGAGCAGAATCTCCACCAACACGCCCGCCGTAGGCGCCGGCACTTCCTGAGTTACCTTGTCCGTTTCGAGCTCGACCAGCGGATCGTTCTCCGCGACTGCATCGCCGACCTTCTTCAGCCAGGAACGGACGACCGCCTTCGTCCCCTCCTGCTCGTCCGGCACTCTGATTTCGATCACGTCAGAACCCCACCAAACGGTCGATTTCGGCGCGGATATCCGCAACCGATGGGACTGCCCAGTCGAGAAGCTTCGGATGATGCGGGCTTGGGATGTCGGGCATCGTCACCCGCGCGACCGGCGCATCCAGATCGAGGAACGCTTCGTCGGCAACGACCGCCGCAATCTCGGCACCGAAGCCGCCGGTCCGCAAGTCCTCGTGGACGATCAGGCAACGGCGTGTGCGGCGGACGCTCTCAAGCACGGCGTCCCTGTCCCATGGCATCAAAGTCCTGAGGTCGATAACGTCGGCGCTCACACCTTCCGCCGCAGCCTCACAGCGCGGCACCATCGCGCCCCAGGTGACGATCGTGATGGCATCGCCGTCGCGCGTCTTTTTCCCCTTGCCGAACGGAAGAATGAAATCGTCACCCGGCCACGGCCGCCGCGCCCACGCGTCGTCGTACATCGCGCGATGCTCGAAGAAGATGACGGGATCATTGCCGCGCAGGCTCGCGCGCAGAAGTCCGACCGCATCTTCGGCGTTGGACGGCACCGCCACCTTCCAGCCCGGATTGTGGACGAACTCCACTTCATTGGTCTGGCTATGCCACGGGTCGCCGCACTTGAAGAAGCCGCCGGGAATGCGGAGCAC
>DATMHP010000147.1:0-3718 GCA_035554875.1 Sphingomicrobium sp. | reverse complement strand
GCGGAAGCGCCGCCGAGCAGCTCGCTGCGCTCAACAAGCAGAAGCCGGCCGCGCGCGCGGAGCGGAAGGCGGAAGTGATGCCGAAGCGGAGCAAGAAACGACCGCCGAAGCGGAGCCGCACCGCTCTCAATCGCGCCGAATCGGCTCTGGAAACTCTCGAGAAGAAACATGCGGCAGAGCGCGACAAGCTCGATGAGCAGGTGAAGGCGCTCGAGCGAAGGCGGCGCGACCTCCAGCGGCGGCAGGAGCAAGCGCGCGACGAAGCCAGGGAGCGGGTCGAGGAGGAGCGGGCCAGCTACGCTGCGGCCATCCGCCGCTACGAGTCCGGTTGAGTTTCCGCGCCCCTGATTTAGGGTCGGCGCGATGCGCCAATATCTCGACCTTTTGCAGACCATTCTCGACCAGGGCGTGCCCCAATCGGACCGCACAGGTACCGGCACGCTCAGCAATTTCGGGGCGCAGATGCGCTTCGACCTGCAGAAGGGCTTTCCGCTTCTCACCACTAAGAAGCTCCACCTGCGCTCGATCATCGTCGAGCTGCTGTGGTTCCTGCGCGGCGACACGAACATCCGCTGGCTCAAGGACCGCAATGTCCGGATCTGGGACGAGTGGGCGGACGAGAACGGCGACCTCGGTCCCGTTTACGGCAAGCAATGGCGCGACTGGGAAACAGCGGACGGGCGTCATGTCGACCAGATCAAAGACCTGGTCGAGCTGATCAGGAAAGATCCGTCGTCGCGGCGGCAGATCGTCACCGCCTGGAATCCGGGCGAAATCCAAAAGATGGCGCTGGCGCCCTGCCATTGTCTTTTCCAGACGCAGGTCGCGGGGGGGCGGCTCAATCTTCAGCTGTACCAGCGCAGCGCCGACATGTTCCTCGGCGTGCCATTCAATATCGCCAGTTACTCGCTGCTAACCCACATGCTTGCGCGCGAATGCGGGCTGGAGCCGGGCGTGTTCGTATGGACGGGCGGCGACTGCCACATCTATTCGAACCATATGGAGCAGGTACAACTCCAGCTCAGCCGCGAGCCCCGGGCGCTTCCGCAGCTAGTCCTGAAGGACCGGGGGCAGGGGCTGTTCGACTACGAGCCCGAAGATTTCGCCTTCGAGAATTACGAGCCGCACCCGCACATTTCCGCGCCTGTGGCGGTCTAGGCAGCGGAGCGGATTTGCAATTGCCGCGTTTTCTTCTGCCGAAGGAGAGGAATGATGCTTCAGAAGATTGCGACGGTCCTCATTGTCGGCGCTGCGCTTGCGACTGCCGCGTGCAACACGGTCCGCGGTGCCGCCCGCGACGTGAATTCGGTCGCGAACTGCACCGAAAACGCGATCAACGGCGGTCAGTGCTAAGTTAGAGCACGGCGCGAACGGCCCCGCAGGCGTCCCCTGCGGGGCTTTTTTTTGTCAGCCGTCGCAGAAGCGATTCCGTTCATCGGCCAGACAGTCGACAAGGAGTCATCATGACGTCATTGTCGTTCCGCAATCGAAAGGGAGGGTGGACATGCTTCGAACCTTGGTCATCGGCGCGGTCGTTCTCGGCAGTCTTGCAGTCACAGCCTGCAATACCGTTCGCGGCGCCGCCGCGGACGTGAACTCAGTCGCGAACTGCACCGAGAACACGATCAACACCGGCCGCTGCAAGTAAGCGACGGCCAATAAACAGAAAGCCCCGCCGGCGCTGAGCCGACGGGGCTTTTTTGTTGCCTTGGCTGGTTCGGCCGCGGCTTATTTTTCCTGCAGATAATCCCCTGCATCGGCATCCGTGCCGTGGCCCGACGGAGCGACGTCCGCCAGCGGATCGGCGTGGATCGCTGCCTCCGGCCCTTCCGCGAGTTCCGCGGCATGCTCCTGCGCCGCGGTTTCCGGAGCGATCAGCGACTCCTGGAGCTTGCGATTCTGCGCGCGAAGCGCAGCGTCGCGAGCCGAGGCCGAGACCCTCAGCCGGTTCATGCCCGCGCCGGTACCGGCAGGGATGAGGCGGCCGACGATCACGTTCTCCTTGAGGCCGTTCAGGGTATCGATCTTGCCCTGGACGGACGCCTCGGTGAGCACGCGCGTCGTCTCCTGGAACGAGGCGGCCGAGATGAAGCTGCGGGTCTGCAGCGACGCCTTGGTGATGCCCAGAAGCACAGGCTTACCCTCGGCAGGCTTCTGCTTCTTCTCCAGGCGGGAGTTGATCGCGTCCATCTCCTCGCGGTCGACCTGCTCGCCCGGAAGCAGCGTCGTGTCGCCGCTCTCGGTGATCTCGACCTTCTGCAGCATCTGGCGAACGATCACCTCGATGTGCTTGTCGTTGATCTTGACGCCCTGGAGCCGGTAGACCTCCTGGATCTCGCTGACGAGATATTCCGCCAGCGCCTCCACGCCGAGAACCTCGAGGATGTCGTGCGGATCGGGTGAACCGCCGACGAGGTTGTCGCCGCGCTTCACATAATCGCCTTCCTGGACCTCGATCAGCTTCGACTTTGGAACCAGATATTCGACCGGCTCCGAACCGTCCTCGGGAACGATCGCGATCTTCCGCTTCGCCTTGTAGTCGCGCAGGAAGGTGACCTTGCCCGACGCCTTGGCGATGATCGCATTCTCCTTCGGCTTACGGGCTTCGAACAGCTCCGCCACCCGCGGCAGACCGCCGGTGATGTCGCGCGTCCGGGCCGCTTCGCGCGGAAGACGGGCAAGAACCTCGCCGGCCTCGACCTGCTGGCCATCCTCGACCGCGATGATCGCGCCCGCCGGAAGCCGGTAGACGCCGGCTTCCTTGGCAGCCTTCTTGCCTTCGCCCGTAAGGGTGAGGCGCGGCTGCAGGTTGTCCTTCTTCGACCGGCCCGTGTCCTCGGTGACCACGCGCTGCGTGATTCCGGTGGACTCGTCGACCTGTTCGGTCATCGTCCGGTTCTCGATCAGGTCCTGGTACTTCACCGTACCGCCGAGCTCGGTGATGACCGGGCTGAAGGCCGGATCCCACTCGGCGATGCGGTCGCCGCGGCTGACGATATGACCGGTCTCGCACAGCAGGTGAGCGCCGTACGGGACGCGGTGGGTCGAAAGCTCGCGCCCGTCCATGTCGACGATGGCGATTTCGCCCGAACGCGACAGCGACAGGTGCCGGCCGCGCGGGTCGAGGATCGTCGGCATGTCGCGAAGCTCGATGGTTCCGTCGACCGGCGCCTCGAGGTTCGACTGCTCGTTGAGCTGCGCCGCGCCGCCGATGTGGAAGGTCCGCATCGTCAGCTGCGTGCCCGGCTCGCCGATCGACTGGGCGGCGATAACGCCGACCGCCTCGCCGATGTTGACTGGCGTACCGCGGGCGAGATCGCGCCCGTAGCACTTGCCACAGACGCCCTGCGTCGAAGCGCAGACCAGCGGGGAGCGGATCTTCATGCTCTGGACGCCGATTTCCTCGATCTTCGCGACCATCAGCTCGTCGAGCAGCGCCCCTTCCGGGATCACCACTTCGCCGGACTTCGGATCGACGATGTCCTCGGCGGTCGTCCGGCCCAGCACGCGGTCGGCGAGCGAGGCGATAACCGCGCCGCCCTGGACGATCGCGCGCATCTCGAGGGCGCGGTCGGTGCCGCAATCCTCTTCGACGATGACGCAATCCTGGCTGACGTCGACGAGACGGCGGGTCAGGTAGCCCGAGTTCGCCGTCTTCAGCGCGGTGTCGGCCAGACCCTTGCGGGCGCCGTGGGTCGAGTTGAAGTATTCAAGGACG
>DATMHP010000146.1:0-8833 GCA_035554875.1 Sphingomicrobium sp. | reverse complement strand
GGCTGGGGCGGGCTGGTCGCCTCGCTTCCGCTGACCTCGTTGCTGGCGATGATCTGGCTGTGGCGGGACACGGACGATTCGCTGCGGGTCGCGGAGCTGTCTTCGAGCACCTTCTGGTTCATTCTTCCCTCGCTGCCGCTGTTCGTCGTCCTTCCGATGCTGCTGAAATCGGGAATGGCGTTCTGGGCAGCGATGGCGATCGTCGTTGCCGGCACGCTGGCGCTTTACGCGTTGATGTTCTGGGCAGGCCCGCGGCTGGGCTTGAAGATCTGAGCATGGCGAAGGCTGTCGTTCTCCTGTCGGGCGGGCTCGATTCGATGGTCACTGCCGCGATCGCGCGGGAGCAGGGCTATTCCGTGCTCGCGCTAACGGTGGATTACGGCCAGCGGCACAAGGTCGAGCTGGAGGCGGCGGCGCGGATCGCGGCGGAGCTCGCCGACGACCACGCAATCCTGAAGATGGACCTCACCCGGTTCGGCGGATCGGCGCTGACGGACGATATCGCTGTTCCGAAGTCGGGGGTCGGAGCGGACATTCCGGTGACCTATGTCCCGGCGCGCAACACGGTGCTGCTCAGTCTCGCATTGGCGTGGGCGGAAGCGGCGGGTGCGCGCGACCTGTTCATCGGCGTCAACGCGCTCGATTATTCGGGCTATCCCGACTGCCGTCCGGAATTCATCGAGGCGTTCGAGCGGCTGGCGAACCTGGCGACGAAGGCCGGGGTGGAGGGCCAAGCTTTCACGATCCACGCGCCGCTGCAGGCGATGACGAAGGCCGACATCGCGAGAGAAGCGAATCGGCTCGGGCTCGACGCGGGGATGAGCCACAGCTGCTACGATCCCACCGAGGACGGGCGTGCCTGCGGCCTGTGCGATGCGTGCAGGCTGCGCGCGAAGGGTTTCGCGGAGGCGGGCCTTCCCGACCCCACGGTTTACGCATGACCTACGCGGTCAAGGAGCTGTTCCTGACGCTTCAGGGCGAGGGCGTTCAGTCGGGCAGCCGCGCGGTCTTCCTGCGCTTTGCCGGATGCAATTTGTGGAGCGGGCGCGAGCAGGACCGGGCGAGCGCGCAATGCACCTTCTGCGACACCGATTTCGTCGGCACGGACGGGCCGGGCGGCGGCAAATTCGCGAGTGCGGAAGCGCTCGCCGACGCGGTTGCCGCGGAGTGGGGCGAGGGCGCTGAGGACAGGCTGGTCGTCATCACCGGCGGCGAGCCGATGCTCCAGCTCGATTCGGCCCTGATTGACGCGCTGCACGAGCGCGGCTTTCGAGTCGCGGTCGAAACGAACGGCACGCTACCGGCCGCGCCGGGTCTCGACTGGATCTGCGTCAGCCCGAAGGCCGGGACCAAGGTCGTCCAGCGCAGCGGCAACGAGCTGAAACTTGTCTGGCCGCAGGAGGGCGTCGATCCGGCCGAGCTGGAAAGCTGGGATTTCGAGCATTTTCTGGTGCAGCCGATGGACTGCGACCAGCGCGAAGCGGCGGTCGATGCGGCGATCAGGCTGGCGATGGAGCGGCCGCGCTGGCGGCTCAGCCTGCAATCGCACAAGCTGGTCGGGCTGGCCTAGCCTTACTCGGTCACGTTGTTCGGCGTGCCCGGCTCGTCGGGCTCGAACGCCGGCTCGCTCTTGTTGGAGCTCTTGTTGCCGGACTCGTTCGTCGCTTCCTCGTTGAACGTATAGTTCACGTCGGCGGCCATGTTGGCGGCCTCGCCGGTGGCTGCGTCGATCGCTGTGGTGTCGTTGACGGCGGTGACGTCGCCGGCGCCGCTCTCCTCCGAAACCGCGGCGTTATTGGCTTGCTGGCCACCTCCGCACGAGGCGAGGGCGAGGGCTGAAAGCAGGATCAGTTTGCGCATCGTCTTTCTCCACACCAGCAACGAACCAATGTCAAAAAAAGAGGCTGCCGGGCGAACCCGGCAGCCTCAAAACATGCGAACGGCTCCCGAAGGAGCCGCGGATTACATGTTGGTAGTGGTGTTGTTCGTGTCCGTCGCGTTCATGTCCGTCGCGTTCATGTCGGTCGTCGCGTTCATGTCGACGGCGTTCATGTCAACGGCGTTCATGTCGTTCTCGACAATCAGATTGCCGGCTTCGAGATTCTCGACGGCCATGTTGTTGTCAGCGGCGTTGTTGCTGCTGCAAGCCGCAACCGCCAGGGCCGCACCAGCGACCAGGATCAGAGCACGCATTCAAAACTCCCTAATTATTTAGATCTGGAGCGGTTGCCCGCCTCCCAAATCGCGCTCAGCATAGTCTGAACGGCTCATTACCATCAAGAGACTTGATGGGGCTCCGCCAAGTCATTGAGAAAGCGATGAAAGGACCGTTTCAGAGCCGCATCAACGCGTGACATCGGCATTTCTTTCCCTTCCGCGGCGAGGCTCGTGACCCCGAAATCGCTGATCCCGCAGGGCACGATACCGCCGAAATGCGTCAGGTCCGGGTCGACGTTGATCGCGAAGCCGTGGAGGGTGACCCAGCGCTTCACGCGGATGCCGAGCGCGCCGATCTTCGCCTCGGCCGGGCCGTCCCCGACCCAGATCCCGATTCGGCCCGGGGCGCGATGCGCCTCAACTCCGAGGTCGGCGAGGGTGGCGATGATCCAGCCTTCGAGTGAGTGGACGAGATTGCGGACGTCGCGCCCGCGCTTGTCGAGATCGAGGATCAGATAACCGACGCGCTGGCCGGGGCCGTGATAGGTGTAACGCCCGCCGCGACCCGCCTCGTAGACGGGAAAATCGAGCGGATTCATCAGCTCGGCCGGGTCGGCGCTGGTGCCGGCGGTGAATAAAGGCGGGTGCTCCAGCAGCCAGACGCATTCACTGGCCTCGCCGGCGCGAACCGCCGCGGCGCGGGACTCCATGAACGCCAGCGCCTCCTCATAGGGAACGGGCGATTCGCTCACCCGCCATTCGATTCCGTCGATCGTCTCCATCGCCTTTGGAGATGGCGCGCGCTGCACGCCGCGGCAAGTTGCAAGGCGCGGGCAAGCCCCGCATAACGCCGCCAAACAAGAGGGGCTCGCGCGTGAAATTGTCCTTGTCGCAAGCATGGGTCGAATCGAAGGCAGTGATGGCGAAGGACAGCCGGCTGCTCGCCGCGGTTGCCCTGGCGTTCTTCGTCCTTCCGGGGATCGTCCTCCGGCTCGTGGTGCCGGAGCCGCAGGCTGACGGCCTTCCGCCCGCGGGCCTGTGGATGGCGATCCTTCTCGTGGTTCTCCTCATCTCGCTCATCGGCCAAGTCGCGGTGTCGCGCATGGCGATGGCGCCGCACATCAGCGTCGGCGAGGCCGTGGAGCGCGGCGCGAGGCGGCTGGTGATGCTGTTCGCGGCGTTCCTCATCTGGACGGTGCCGATGGTGGTTGCAGCGGCGGTCCTCTATTCCTTTGCCGCGCTGCGCCAGGGGAGCTCGACCGGCGTGGCGCTCACCGCGCTGATCCTGCTGTTCCTGCTGACGATCGCCGCAATCTATCTCGCGGTTCGGCTCATCCTCGTTTCGGCGGTCGCCGCGGCAGAGAATTCCAATGCGATCGAGCTTCTGAAGCGTAGCTTCGAGGTGACCAAGGGCAATTGGTGGCGCCTGTTCGCCTTCCTCATCCTGTTCGCGATCGGCGCCATGGTGCTGGTCGGCGCATTCGAGTCGGTGATGGGCGTCGTGGCGGCGGCCCTGCTCGGCGACGTGAGCAGGCTAAGCGTCGGCGGCCTGGTGGTCGCGATCATCGTCCAGCTGGTGAGCGCCGTCGTGTCGGTCGGCTTCTTCGTGATGCTCGCGCGGATCTACGTTCAGCTCACCGGCCGCGATGCGGCTCCGGCGTCGGTGCCGAGCAGCGGGATCTGAGGCGCCGCGTCCTTTGGCAGGATTCCGGTCAGCCGCGGATCGGGAAAACGTTCGATCGCGCGCTTGTAGGCGCTGAAGCCGGCGTGACGATAAGCGGGCAAAGCGGCGGGATGATCGAGAGTGCAGGTGTGAACGTGCACGCGGCGGATGCCGTCGCGCCACGCCAGCCGTAGCGTCTCGCCCATCAGCCAGCGCCCGTGGCCGAGGCCGGCGAGCTCCGGCAATAGGCCGATGAAGGCGAGCTCGCACTGGCCTTCCTCGCGGAAATCGAGCTCGAGCATGCCGATGTCGGCGCCGATGTCGTCGACGACGATGTACAGCTCGACACCTTCGTTCTGGATGATCGCGGCAAGCTCCTCGTCGCTCATGACCAGGCGCGAGAACCACAGCCAGTGACGGCCGATTCGCCGGAAGAGCTGGCGGTACTCGTCGACTCCGGGCTGCTGGACGCGGCGAAGCGAGAGGCTGGACGCGGGGATCTGGAAGGCGGGCGCCTTCCGCATCTCGAGGAAGGTGACGACCGCCGCGAGCTGGGCGTCCGGGACTGGTTCGTAGCTCATGCCGTCATTTCCATTTCGCCAGCGGCGGCAGGCTCATCAAGATGGCGTCGATGTTGCCGCCGGTCTTGAGTCCGAACAACGTGCCGCGGTCGTAGAGCAGGTTGAACTCGACGTAGCGGCCGCGAAATTCGAGCAGGCGATCGACGTCCTCCGGCGTGAAGGGCGTCTCCATCCGGGCGCGGACGATCTTCGGGAAAATGTCGAGGAACGCCTCGCCGACATCGCGGGTGAAGGCGAAATTCTGCTCGAACGTCGCGCCCTCGCCGGCGTCATGGCATTCGAGATGGTCGTAGAAAATGCCGCCGACCCCGCGCGAAACGCCGCGGTGGGGAAGGAAGAAATAATCGTCCGCCCACTTCGAAAAGCGCGGATAGAAAGTCGGGTCGTGCGCCGCGCAGGCGGCGCGAAGACGCGCGTGAAAGGCCTCGGTATCTTCCGCGTAGGGAATGGCCGGATTGAGGTCCGCGCCGCCCCCGAACCAGCGCTTCGTCGTCGTCAGGAAGCGGGTATTCATGTGCACGGCGGGGACGTGTGGATTGGCCATGTGCGCGACGAGGCTGATCCCGGTCGCGAAGAATCGCGGCTGTGTCTCGTCGGCGCCGAAGATGCTCTTCGCGAATTCGGGCGAGAACTCGCCGCCGACGGTCGAGACGTTGACCCCAACCTTTTCGAAGACCTTGCCGTTCATCTGGCTGCGGACCCCGCCGCCGCTTGACGACGCACTTTCGTCGGGGCGGTCCCAGGGGGTACGGACGAATTTCGCTTTCGACCCGGACTCGCGTTCGATTGCCTCGAAAGCGGCGCAGATCCGGTCGCGCAGCGACTCGAACCAGTCCTTCGCTGCCTGTTGCTGGTCGTCGAGCGGAAGCATGGCGGCGCCTTTAGCCCGTTGCCCGCGCGAAAGTCAGGCCCTCACCACCTTGGATATTTCTTTTCGAGATCGGCGATCACCTCGTCGGCATTGTCGGGATGCCCCTTTCTCAGGATCGCGTTCAGTTTCTCTTCGAGCCGCTCGTCGCTTCCGCCTGTGAGCGGGCAACCGGCGTAATAGAGGTAGGTGAAGACGATCATCTGGTAGAGCAGCGAGAAGAACTCGGCCTGCCAGTTTTCGAGCGTGCTCCGGGTCATCTGGAACAGGTAGGTCGAGACGTGGATCGTCGCGTGCTGCTCGTTCTGGAGCTGCACATATTCGCCCCAGCCGGAAATCCAGTGCGCGGTGAGCAGGACGAAGAATATGGCGCCTGTCACCCAGGCCAGGCTGTAACGCTTGAACATCTCGCGACTCCCCTCGTCGAAATTCGAGACGTCATTCTGATCCGAATCGATAGGGCGGAACAGCTTGCCATGGGTAAGCAATCATCTAGCATCCGCGCTTCCACCGGGGCTGGCGGAGGAAAACCGATGTTGATTGCGTTGCTGGTCCCGCTCGGCCTGGCGATCCTGTTCTTTACGTTCATCCTGGTCCGCTCCGCGATCGCGAGGCGTGCAAAGCCCAACGGCGAAGCGCTCGCGCTCGGCTCGGTCGTCTGCTTCTTCGACACGCTCGGGATCGGCTCGTTCGCGCCGACGGCGGCGTGGTTCAAGTTCCGCAAGATGGTGCCGGACCGGCTGATCCCGCCGACGATGATCGTCGGTTTGACGCCGCCGGTCATGGTCGAGACGATCATCTTCCTGACGAAGCTCGGGGTGAAGGTCGATCCGGTGCTTCTGTTCGGATCGGCGGTCGCGGTGCTGCTCGGCGGGCTGATGGGGGCGCCGCTGGTGGCGAGGGCGCGGGTGTGGATCGTGCAGCTGACGGTCGCGATCGGCCTGCTTCTTGCGGCGACATTCTATTCGCTCGACGCCGCCGCCGCTTACGACATCCACATCATTCCGGGAGGCGGCACGGCCGCGGGGCTTCCGCCGACGCTGACGATCATCGCGATCGCCGCGAGCTTCGGATTCGGAATCCTGCTCAATTTCGGGGTCGGCAATTACGCGCCGACTCTGGTGTTCCTCAGCCTGATGGGCATGGACCCGCGACTCTGCTTTCCGATCATGGCGGCGGGCGCCGCGCTGATGGGTGCGGGGGCAGGGGCGAAGCACATTCAGCTCGGCCAGATCGATCTCAAGGTCGTGCTCGGCCTTGCCATCGGCGGAATCCCCGGGGTTTTGATCGCGGCCTATCTCGTCGTCACCATGCCGCTCGAATATCTGCGCTGGCTGGTCATCGTCGTCGTTCTCTATGCCGCAGCGGTGATGTTCCGCGCGTCATGGCTCGGCCGAAGGCAAGGAAAAGACGGCTCCGGAACGGTTCCGGCGGCATTGTGACAATTCGGCCCCTTGGCAGTGGGGGATGTGCTCGCTATCAGGCCGCCAATCGCCTTAACGGGGGCTTCGCGAAGGGCGGGCCGCCAATAGTCATAGGGTAAGCATGGCTGACGTTCCGGTTACGGCTGGCGATGGCGTTCGCCGCCGCGATTTTCTCAATGTCGCAGCGGTGAGCTTTGCAGGCGTGGGCGCCGTCGCTGCTATTTCTCCTCTCCTGGTTCAGATGTCGCCTCCGGCCGACGTGCTCGCGCTGTCGACGACTGAAGTCGACATTTCCAAGGTCCAATCGGGCCAGGGCATCAAGACGGTCTGGCGCAAGCAGCCGGTGTTCGTCCGCAACCTGACGGCCAAGGAAATCGCGGAGGCCAATGCGGTGCCGCTGTCAGACCTTCGCGATCCGGAGACTCTGGCGCAGCGGACCAAGCCTGGCCACAGCAACTGGCTGATCACGCTCGGCGTCTGCACGCACCTCGGCTGCGTCCCGCTGGGTATCGGCGAGGGCGAGAACAAGGGTCCGTACGGCGGCTATTTCTGCCCGTGCCACGGGTCGATGTACGACACGGCGGCGCGCATCCGGCAGGGGCCGGCGCCGAAGAACCTGTTCGTTCCCGATTACAATTTCTCGTCGCCGACGACGGTCGTGATCGGCGCAAAGGGGTAAAGCGAGAATGAGTTTTTCCTGGGCCAAGCCTTATGAACCCAAGCAGCCGTTCATGCGCTGGCTGGACGAGCGGCTGCCGCTTCCGCGCGTCGTCTACGGAGCGGTCGGCGGCGGTTATCCCGTTCCGCGCAACCTCAATTACTGGTGGAATTTCGGAGTCCTCGCCGGGATCTTCCTGACCGTCCAGATCCTCACCGGGATCGTGCTCGCCATGTGGTACTATGCGACTGCTGACGGCGCGTTCAATTCGGTCGAGCACATCATGCGCGACGTCGATGCGGGGTGGATCATCCGCTACGCGCACATGAACGGCGCGAGCTTCTTCTTCCTCGTCACCTACATCCACATTTTCCGCGGCCTCTATTACGGATCGTACAAGCCGCCGCGCGAGCTGGTGTGGATGCTCGGCCTCGTCATCTACCTGTTGATGATGGCGACGGCGTTCATGGGCTATGTCCTCCCGTGGGGGCAGATGAGCTATTGGGGCGCGCAAGTCATCACCGGCTTCTTCAGCGCCTTCCCGGTCTTCGGAGAGCCGCTCCGCGTGTGGCTGCTCGGCGGCTATGCGCCGGACCAGGCTGCGCTGAGCCGCTTCTTCTCGCTCCACTATTTGCTGCCGTTCGTGATCGCCGGCGTGGTCATCCTCCACATCTGGGCGCTTCACATCCCGGGGTCGGGCAACCCGACCGGAGTCGACGTGAAGGACGAGAAGGACACGCTGCCCTTCCACCCGTTCTACACGGCGAAGGACGGCTGGTTTGCCGCCGGCGTGGTGCTGGTCTATGCGATCGTCGTCTACTTCGCGCCGAACTATCTCGGGCACCCGGACAACTACATTCCGGCCAATCCGCTCGCGACTCCGCCGCACATCGTTCCGGAATGGTATTTCTGGCCGTTCTACGCGATCCTCCGCTCCTTCACCGTCGACTTCATCCTGCCGGCGAAGCTGTGGGGCGTGCTGGCGATGTTCACGTCGATCCTGCTGCTGTTCTTCCTGCCATGGCTCGACAAGTCGCCGGTCCGGTCGGGAAGCTACCGGCCGATCTTCAAGCGCTTCTTCTGGCCGCTCGTCGTCGACGTGCTCATCCTCGGCTATATCGGCGGGGCGGAGATCACGCCGTTCAACATCGCGCTCGGCCAGTTCGCAGCCGCTTATTATTTCGTGCACTTCCTGATCATCCTGCCGCTCGTATCCAAATACGAGCAGCCGCTGCCGCTGCCGAAGTCGATCACCGACTCCGTGCTTCACGGCGAGGAGCAGGAAAGCGCGCCCGCCGGAGTGAAAACCGGCAAGAAAACCACCACCGTCGCGGGTTAAGGGTCAGGGGGAAAGCCTAAGCACATGGTCCGGATTATCGGTTTCCTCGTCGGACTGGCATTCGCCGGAGTCCTTCTGATTTCGCTGTTCGTCGGCGTCTCGGAATATGTCTCGAGCCCGCCCGCGCCGACGGCGGAGGAGGA
>DATMHP010000145.1:0-4764 GCA_035554875.1 Sphingomicrobium sp. | reverse complement strand
TTGAAGAGAAATAGCGCCGGCTGGCTAGAGCTTGGGCAGGGTCACGCCCTTCTGCCCCATATATTTGCCCGCCCGGTCGGCGTAGCTGACCTCGCACGGCTCGTTGCCCTGCAGGAAGAGGAACTGGCACGCGCCTTCGTTGGCATAGACCTTGGCGGGCAGCGGCGTCGTGTTGGAAAACTCCAGAGTCACATGCCCTTCCCAGCCGGGCTCGAGCGGCGTGACGTTTACGATGATCCCGCAGCGGGCGTAGGTCGATTTGCCGAGGCAGATCACCATCACGTCGCGCGGCACGCGAAAATATTCGACCGTGTGGGCGAGCGCGAAGCTGTTGGGCGGGATGATGCAGACGTCGGTCATCCGGTCGACGAAGCTGTTCTGCGCGAAGTCCTTCGGGTCGACGATCGCATTGTCGACATTGGTGAAGATCTTGAAGTGGTTGGAGACCCGCGCGTCATAGCCGTAGGACGAAAGGCCATAGCTGATGCAGCCTTCGCGCCGCTGCGCCTCGACGAACGGCTCGATCATGCCGTGGTTCTGGGCTTGCTCGCGAATCCAGCGGTCGGAAAGAATTGGCATGGCGCTGCGTAACCGGCACTTTGGAGGCCTTCAATCGGGCTGGATTATTTCTGTGGATGAGGGCCGCTGCTGAAAACTGCGGGATTCACATTCTATCCACAGGCGTGCTACTTTCGTTCTCATTGGCAATCCGCCGGTGGGGCGTAGACCAACCGCATGGCATCAGTCGTTCCAATTTCCGACCCGGCGGAGCCCGCCGGGACCCCCTCGCTCCCCTCCAATGTGGAGGCGGAGGCCGCGCTTTTGGGCGCGCTCATGCTCGACAACCGGCTTGTCGAGGACGTCGGCCTCAAGCTCAAGCCGCACCATTTCCATGAGGAGCTTCACGGGCGAATCTACGATTCGATCCTGAAGCTGACCGACAAGAACATGGTCGCGAACCCGGTGACCCTGCGGCCTATGTTCGAAGCCGACGAGGCCATGAAGCAGGTCGGCGGCGCCGGCTATCTCGCCAGCCTCACCGGCTCCGGCGCGACGCTCATCGCGGCCAAGGATTTCGCCCAGCAGATTTACGACCTGGCGCTTCTCCGCTCGCTGATCGGGGTTGGCCGCGACATGGTCGAAAGCGCTCTCGATACGAGCGACGACGTCGCTCCGCTCGAGCAGATCGAGAAGGCCGAGAGCGAGCTTTACAAGGTCGCGGAGCAGGGCGGCGCCGACGGCAAGGCGAAGAGCTTCGCGGAGGCGACTCGCGAGGCGCTCGAGACCGCGGAGAAAGCGCTCAACAGCGGCGGGCTGTCGGGCATCACCACTGGCCTCGAGAGCCTCAACGCCAAGATCGGCGGCCTCCACCATTCCGACCTGGTCATCGTCGCGGGCCGTCCGGGCATGGGCAAGTCGGCGCTCGGCACCAACATCGGTTTCGCCGCCGCCCAGCGGTACCTGCGCGACATGGAGGACGGGATTGCGCCCGAGAAATCGGGCGGTGCGCCGGTCGCCCTGTTCAGTCTCGAAATGTCGGCCGACCAGCTGGCGACTCGCATCCTCGCCGAGCAATCGGGGATCAGCTCCGAGAGCCTGCGCATGGGCAAGATCAGCAAGCAGGAGTTCCGCCAGCTTGCCCGTGCTGCCGCTGAACTGGAGAGCCTGCCTTTCTACATCGACGACACGCCCGGCCTGACCATTGCAGCGCTCCGCGCCCGCGCCCGCCGGCTGAAGCGGCAGAAGAATATCGGCATGGTGATCGTCGACTATCTGCAGCTGCTCCAGGGCACGGGCCGCAACTCCAACGACAATCGGGTCAACGAAATCTCCGAGATCAGCCGCGGCCTGAAAACGCTCGCCAAGGAGATCAACGTCCCGGTCATCGCGCTTTCGCAGCTCAGCCGTGCAGTCGAGCAGCGCGAGGACAAGAGGCCGCAGCTTTCCGACCTTCGCGAGTCGGGCTCGATCGAGCAGGACGCCGACATCGTCCTCTTCATCTACCGCGAGGATTATTATCTCGCCGCCAAGCAGCCGGCGGAGGACCATCCCGAATTCGCCACCTGGCAGGAGGAGATGGGGCGGGTCTACGGCCTCGCGGAAATCCTCGTCGCCAAGCAGCGCCACGGCGCCACCGGCAAGGTGCGGGTGAAGTTCGACAGCCGGATCACCAAATTCTCCGACCGCGTCGACGAAGGCTTCCTCCCCGAAGCGCGGGGCTGAGCGGGTTGCACTGAGCCACTGATGCAATAAGGGAGCGCCAGTTCTCTTGAGAGCGGGCGCAACCGGAGCATCGCACATGGCCGAGCAATATGATGTCGTCGTCCTGGGGTCGGGACCGGGGGGCTACGTCGCCGCGATCCGTGCAGCGCAGCTGGGGCTGAAGACGGCCATCGTCGAGCGCGAGACTCTGGGCGGCATCTGCCTCAACTGGGGCTGTATCCCCACCAAGGCGCTGCTTCGGTCGGCCGAAGTGCTTCACCTGATGAAGCATGCCGATGCTTACGGTCTCAGCGCGGACAAGACGGGCTTCGACCTCCAGAAGGTGGTCCAGCGCAGCCGTGCGGTTGCGAAGCAGCTCAATCAGGGCGTCGCGCACCTGATGAAGAAGAACAAGATCACGGTCGTCATGGGTGAGGGGAAGCTGAGCGGGAAAGGCAAGCTCAGCGTCGCATCCGACGGCAAGGCCACCGAGCTCCAGTACAAACATATCATCGTCGCGACGGGCGCACGGGCGAGGGAGCTTCCCTTCGCGAAGTCGGACGGCAAGCGCATCTGGACCTACCGCCACGCGATGACTCCGCCGGAGATGCCGACCGAGCTGCTGGTCATCGGGTCGGGCGCGATCGGGATCGAGTTCGCCAGCTTCTACGCCGATCTCGGCGCCAAGGTGACGGTGGTCGAAATGCTCGACCGCGTCGTGCCCGTCGAGGATTCCGAGGTCGGCGATTTCCTCGCCAAGCAGCTGACCAAGCAGGGGCTGACCATCCACACGCGCGCCGGCGTCGAAAGCCTGAAGGCCGATGCGAACGGTGTCACCGCGACCATCAAGACCAGCGACGGCAAGACGAGCGAGCACAAGTTCAGCCACGCCATCGTCGCCGTCGGCATCGTCCCGAACACGGAGACTATCGGGCTCGAGGCGCTCGGTGTCGGCACGACCAAGGGGCATATCGACACCGACGAGCATTGCCGGACAAACGTTGCGGGCGTCTGGGCAATCGGCGATGTCACCGCTCCGCCCTGGCTCGCGCACAAGGCCAGCCACGAAGGCGTGACCGCGGCCGAAGCAATCGCGAAGGAGCTGGGCAACAAGGACGCCCACCCGCATGCAACCGACCCGAGGAACATCCCCGGCTGCACCTATTGCCGGCCGCAGGTCGCGTCCGTCGGCCTCACCGAATCCGCCGCCAAGGACAAGGGCTATGAGGTGAAGGTCGGCAAATTCCCCTTCATCGGCAACGGCAAGGCCATCGCGCTCGGCGAGACCGATGGATTCGTGAAAACGGTGTTCGACGCGAAGACCGGCGAATTGCTCGGCGCGCACATGATCGGCGCCGAGGTCACCGAGCTCATCCAGGGCTATACGATCGGCAAGACCGCGGAGCTGGTCGAGCAGGATTTCATAAACACTGTTTTCCCCCACCCGACTTTGAGCGAAATGATGCACGAGAGCGTCCTCGCCGCGTTCGGGCGGGTCATTCATATTTGAGGGGAGGGAAGTCCCGAATGAAGCATGTGTTGCTGGCCGCCGCCGCGGCCGTATCGATTGCTGCGCCCGCGACCGCGGCGACGGTCATCACCGCCGACCGGATGCTCGACGTGAAGACCGGCCGCTACATCGAAAATCCTGCGATCCTGGTCGGCGACGACGGGCGGATCGATGAGATCGGCACGCTGGCCTCGATGCAGCTCCCAGCCGGGACCAAGCATATCGCCATGCCCGGCGAGACTTTGCTCCCCGGCCTCATCGACATGCACGTCCACCTGAACAGCCTCGCCGAGATCGGCGGCTACCAGGGCCTCAAATATACCGACAGCTTCTGGGCGACGATCGGCCCCGCAAACGCGAAGAAGACGATCGAGGCGGGGTTCACCACCGTGCGCAACGTCGGTTCGCCCGATTTCGACGATGTCGCGCTTGAAGAGGCGATCGACGGCGGCTGGGTCGAAGGTCCGCGGATCGTTCCTGCGACCTACCTGCTCGGAGCGACCGGCGGCCATTGCGACGACACCAATGGGCTCCCGCCGTCGCTCGGCGCCGACAAGGACGCGCCGGGGATCGTCACCAGCCCGGAACAGGCGCGCGAGAAGGTGCGCTGGGTCCATAAGTATGGCGCCGAGGTCATTAAGATCTGCGCGACTGGCGGCGTCTTCTCGCTGGGCGACAGTGTCGGCGCGCAGCAGCTCAGTTTCGAGGAAATGAAGGCGATCGCCGACGAGGCGCACATGCTGGGCATGAAGGTCGCCGCGCACGCTCACGGGGACGAGGGAATCCGCACGGCGATCCTGGCCGGGATCGACACGATCGAGCACGCGAGCCTCGCATCCGACGCGACGATCCAGCTCGCCAAGCAGCACGGCACCTGGTTCGACATGGATATCTATAACGACGACTATATCCTCGCGACCGGCACCGCGAACGGGACCGAGCAGGAGAGCCTCGACAAGGAGCGGATGGTCGGCCTGAAGCAGCGCCAGACGTTCCAGAAAGCGGTCAAGGCGGGCGTGAAGATGATCTTCGGCACCGATGCCGGCGTCTAT
>DATMHP010000144.1:0-10616 GCA_035554875.1 Sphingomicrobium sp. | reverse complement strand
TTGCCGCGAGCTTCGTCAGCGTCCGCGGCGAAGCTTCGATGACCGGCGGCTCCTCGATCTCCTTTGCGCTTCCCGCGCCTAGCTCCTCGAAGCGGCGGGCCTGCGTGAAGACCTGGCTTTCGAGGCTCCCGACCATCTTGTTGTAGGCGTTGTTCATCCGGCCGAGGTTCGTTCCGACCGACGCCACATGCTCGGCCATCGTCGCAAGCCGCGAATGAAGCTCCTTGCCGAGCTCGGCAATCTTGCCGGCCTCGGCTGCCAACTTCTCCTGCTTCCACACCGTCGCGACGGTGCGCGCGATCGCGACAAGATTGGTCGGCGTCGCGAGAAGCACGCGCCGCTCGAACGCCCATTCCCAAAGGCCCTGATCCTGCTCCAGCGCGGCTGTCAGGAAATGCTCGCCCGGAATGTACATGACGACATAGTCGGCGGCGTCGCCGAACTGCGCCCAATAGGCTTTCGACCCGAGCTGCTGGACGTGGTTGCGCATCGAGGCGACGTGCGCCTGGAAACAGGCGAGGCGCTTCTCGTCGTCGACCTCTTCGCAGGCTTCCAGATACGCGTTGAGCGAGCATTTGGCGTCGATCACCAGCTTGCGGTTCGACGGGAGATTCACCACCACGTCGGGCCGCAACCGCCCGTCGTCGGAATTGACCGACACCTCCATCTCGAAGTCCACGCCTTCGACCAGGCCCGCCTGGGTCAGCACGTTGCGGAGCGACTGCTCGCCCCAGCGTCCGCGCGCCTTGGGCGACGAGCGAAGCGCATTGACGAGGTTGCGAGTCTCGTCGCGCACCCTGCCCTGCCCCTCGCGGACCTGTTCGACGACCGCCTTCAGTCCCGCATAATGGTCGATGCGCTCCTTCTCGACGCGCTGGAGCCCCTCCTCATAGCGCTTCAAGGTCGCCTCGACCGGCTGGAGAAGCTGCTTGAGCTTCGCTTCGCTCTGCTGGTCCGCTTTCGAAAAGCTCTGGCCCGCTTTCTCGAGGAATTCCTTGTGGGCCTTGTCGAGAAGCTGGTCGCCGATCTCCCGGAACTGCGCGATCAGCGCGTCCTTGGACTCCGCCAGATCCTTCATCCGCTGGTCGAAGTTACGGGCGTCGGCCTGCAGCGCGGCCAATTCGCGTGAGGTTGAGTCGAGGTTCGTCCGCGCGTCGTCCCGCTCGGCGGTCACTCCGTTCAATTGCATCCGCAGGTTCTCGACCGTTTGAGCCGCACCCGCGGAGTTTCGCCCCGCGACCAGCCATCCGATCAGGGCGCCGACCGCCAAGGCGACGATCACGGCTAGGATCAGGCTCACATCCATACTCATTCCCCCTGCGGAACAGAATAGGAACCCTACGCTTGGAGATGGCCACGCTCAAGTGGAACCCCTATCCTTTCCACAGGTTCGGTTCGGGAGAGCAGGAGAAGCCGATGTCCATCCGCAAGATGATCTCATTGCATCCTCAGGTGCGCGGCCATGTGAACCAGCCGCTCGCCGATGCCGTGCATCACCTCATGTACTGCGCGAAGATGTGCCGGAGCTGCGCCGATTCCTGCCTCGGCGAGGACCTGGACATGGTTCAGTGCATCCGGCTTTGCCTCGATTGCGCGGACATGTGCGACACGGCTTGCAACATGAGCCTGCGCCAGACTGGCGACGACGACCGGATGGTTCGCGAGATGCTCGAGCTGTGCGCGCGCATGTGCGAAGCCTGCGCGGCAGAATGCGAGAAATACGACCACGAGCATTGCAAGCTGTGCGCGCAGATGTGCCGGGAATGCGCCGAAGATTGCCGAAACGCGGCAGCGAGCATCACTCCGGAGAGTTGAGCGTGCGTATCCTGGTTTCCATCGCCTGCCTCGCCATCATCGCCGCCTGCAACAAGGCTCCCTCCACCGGCGAGCCGAACGGTCCTGTAGCCGGCGCCCCGAGCGGACCGCTGGCGACGGGGCGCACGGATACCAACAATGTCGTCAGCGGAGGCGAAGCGGCGGCGGTGCAGGCCGGCGACCTGCCGCCCCCGGGGCCGGTGCCGCGCTTCGTCGGCAAGTGGGCCGCCGACCAGAAGTCCTGCGATACGGCCGCCTGGCAATTCACCCAGACGACGCTGCGAACTCCGGCCGGGTCGAGCTGCAGCTTCGACCAGGTGACCGAGGTGCCGGGCGGCTATGAAGTGAAGGCGACGTGCACTGCCGAAGGGCCGTCGGCGCCGGATACGCTCCAGATCCGCTTCGCCGAATCGGCCAAGGCGATGCTGTTCAGCTCGAAATCGATTGCGGACACCGGCCTAATCTTCTGCGGCCGCGACGTCTGACACACGGGGTTGCCGACATCCTGGCCCCGCCGCATACAGCCGTCGCCTGAATCCTCGGGAGGAAAAACGAATGCGCCGTGCAATCCTTGCCGCCACACTGCTTCTGCTCGCCGCCTGCAACAGCCGCTCAAGCTGGGAAAATCAACAGGCCGAGCTCGCCAACGAGGCCAACCCGAGCGCCGCGGCTACAAATGACGTGACTGCGACCGCGCCAGCGGCGAACGACGTCAACGCGACGGCCGGGAATGTTGCGGGGAACGATGTGAACGCGGCAGCGCCGGCGAACGAGGCTGCGCCAACAAACGAGGCGGCGCCCCAGGGCTAAGGCTTACGCCGCCCTCTTTTCCTGTTCTTTCCGAAGCTTGGCGAGCTTCTTGAGGATCATTTCGCGCTTCAGCCGCGACAGATGATCGATGAAGAGGACGCCTTCGAGATGGTCCATCTCGTGCTGCAGGCAGGTCGCCAGCAGCCCCTCGATGTCCGCCTCATGCTGCTCGCCATTCTCGTCGAGCCAGCGCGCGCGGATGCGGTCGGGCCGATCAACCTCGGCATATTGATCCGGCACCGACAGGCAGCCCTCGGTGTAGGGCACTTCCTGATCCGATGAATCGAGGATTTCGGGGTTGATGAAGACCCGCGGGTCCCTGACCGGCTCGCCGCCCTCTTCTTCCGGCTCCTGAAGATCGATCACGAGGATTCGCTTCGGAATCCCGACCTGAATCGCGGCCAGGCCGATTCCCGGCGCGTCGTACATCGTCTCGAACATATCGGCGATGAGCGCGCGGACCTCATCGTCCACCTTCTCGACAGGTGTCGATTTCTGCCGGAGCAACGGGTCCGGAACCTCGAGGATCGTGCGAATGGCCATCGACGAGGATTTAAGCGCTCGCCTTCGGTTCTTCAACCGAATGAACTAGCCGCGCGAGGCCTGTTGCGGGTGGTGGGGCACGAGAATGAGGGTGCGATCCTCGACCCGCCAGGATTCGAGTTCGGAGAGGAAATTCATCCCGATCACGTCAAGGTCGAGCCCGGGCGCGCTGACCACCTTCAAATTCTTGGCGACGATGTTGCCGACGCGAAGTTCGTCGATGCTTCCCGTCATCGCAGGAGCGGCGCCATTGGCGGTGCGCAGGATGACCGGGGTGAGGCCCATGCCGGTATTGACCCCCGCCGCACGTGCCGTGTCCGACGAAAGCGCGGTTACCGTCGCTCCGCTGTCGATCAGGAGCCGGCGCTTGACGCCGTTGATGCTCGCATTGACCCAGAAATGCCCGTCCGGTGACATCCGAACGCGAAGCTCGTTGCCGGCGACGGTCTGGTTGTCGAGCCCGAGCTGCTCCGTCAGCCGCGCCAGAGTTGGCTGGTACGGCGCCTGCTGCAGGAGCAGGAACACGGCGAAGGCGAGGATCGCGAAGGAAAAGAGGAAGCGGATGATTCCGCCAACGTAGGGCAGGCGCTGCAGGATGATGACGATCACCGCGATCCCGATCGCGTAGACCGCCAGATGCTGCCAATCGGGTGCTGCTGCCATCGGGTTAAGCAACGGGCCGCCTCGCTCTTAGTGCCTGGGCTAGTGTGCCTTCGTCGAGATAGTCGAGCTCGCCGCCCACCGGGAGGCCGTGGGCGAGCTGGGTCAGGCGGACCGGAAATCCCTCCAGCCGCTCGGCGAGATAATGGGCGGTCGTCTGGCCTTCCAGAGTCGCGTTCATCGCCAGCACCACCTCGTCGATCCCGCCTTTCGAAACGCGGCTGACGAGCTGGTCGATGGTCAAATCCTCCGGCCGCACCCCGTCGAGCGCGGACAGCCGCCCGCCGAGCACATGATAACGGCCGGGAAACAGCCGCGACCGATCGAGCGCCCACAGGTCCGCGACTTCCTCGACTACGCACAGCGAGCGCTCGTCGCGACGCGGATCGCGGCAGATTCCGCACGGGTCGGAGGTGTCGACATTGCCGCAGGTCGAGCAGGTCGAAAGCGTGTCCGACACCTTCTGGAGCGCGGCAAGCAAGGGCTGCAGGGTGCTCTCGCGCTTCTTCATCAGGTGGAGCACTGCACGGCGCGCCGAACGCGGCCCCAGACCCGGGAGCCGCGCCAGTGCGTTCGCCAAAGTCTCGATTTCCTGGCTTGCCACGGCAGTTGAGATAGGAATTTCGCCGCTCTCGCGCCATAGGGCACCGCCATGCGCATCGTCTTCATGGGATCGCCGGATTTTGCCGTGCCGACCCTCGACGCTTTGGTGGCGGCGGGACACGAGCTGCTTTGCGTCTATACGCAGCCGCCGCGGCCCGCCGGACGTGGGAAAGGCGAGCAGAAGACCGCGGTTCACAAGCGCGCCGACGAGCTGGGCATCGAGGTCCGCTCCCCGCGAACGCTTCGCGACCATGACGAGCAGGGCCGGTTCGCGGCGCTCGACTCCGATCTGGCGGTTGTCGCGGCTTACGGGCTGATCCTCCCGAAGCCGATCCTCGACGCGCCGAGAGGCGGGTGCATCAACGTCCACGCCTCCCTCTTGCCCCGCTGGCGAGGCGCAGCGCCGATCCAACGCGCGATCCTCGCCGGAGACAAGATGACCGGCGTCACGATCATGCGCGTGGAGGAAGGGCTCGACACCGGGCCGATGCTCCTGAAGCGCGAGACGCCGGTCGACCGGAAAACCGCGGGAGAGCTGACGGACGAGCTAGCGCGATTGGGAGCGGAAACTCTCGTCGACTGGTTAAACACGCCCACGCCGCCGCAACCGCAACCTGATGAGGGCGTCACCTACGCCTCCAAGATCGACAAGGCCGAGGCGCGCATAGACTGGTCGAAAAGCGCCGAGGAGATCGAGCGGCAGGTCCGCGCGTTCGCGCCTGCCCCGGGCGCCTGGTTCGAGACGAATGGCGAGCGCGTGAAGCTGCTCAGCGCCGACGCAGGCAACGACGCATCGGGCAAGCCGGGCGAAGTGCTCGACGATTGCCTCTGCGTAGCGTGCGGCTCTGGCTTCATTCGTCCGCTCCAGGTCCAGCGCGCCGGTCGCGGGATAATGACGTCGGGCGATCTCCTGCGCGGCTTCGGAATCCCGAAAGGCACGATCCTGCAGTGACCCGCTGGCGGCTGATCATCGAATATGACGGCGGCCCGTTCATGGGCTGGCAGCGGCAGGAGCATGGCCCTTCCGTCCAGCAGAGCCTGGAGGAAGCGCTTGCGCGGATGACCGGCGAATTGCCGACGGTTCACGCCGCAGGCCGCACCGATGCAGGTGTCCACGCGCTGGCGATGAGCGCCCACGTGGAAATCGAGAAGACGCTCACTGAACACCGGCTTCGCGAGGGCGTGAACGCCCTTGTCCGGCCGCACCCCATCTCGGTTCTGTCGGCGCAGCATGTGCCCGACGACTGGCACGCCCGCTTTTCCTGCGTCGGAAGGCGCTACCTGTACCGAATCCTCAACCGCCGCGCGCCGCCTGCACTGGACCGCGGCCGGGTATGGCATGTCGCGGTCCCACTCGACGTCGACGCGATGGCCGAGGGCGCCGCGTTTCTCGTGGGGCGCCATGACTTCACGACCTTCCGCTCGGTCCAGTGCCAGTCGGACAGCCCGGTGAAGACGCTCGACCGGCTAGACGTTAGCCGTGAAGGCGACGAGATCCTGATCAGGGCCGAAGCCCGAAGCTTCCTGCACCACCAAGTCCGCTCGATGGTCGGATGCCTCGCGCTTGTCGGGCGCGGCCAGTGGAAGCCGTCCGACATCAAGGCCGCGCTCGACGCGCGCGACCGCGCAGCCCTGGGCTTCAACGCACCCCCGCACGGTCTCTATTTCGTCGAGGCGATCTACCCCTAGGCTGGCTCTGTCGCTTCGAGCGGAGCGGCTGCGATCAGCAACCACGCCGCGGCAACGAAGCTTGCCGCAAGCACCCAGGCGAAGGTGGCAACGATCTCGTCAGTCGTTCCGAACAGGCCGTAGACCAGCACCGCCACGGGAAGTCCGACGAGGAGAAGCACCGCCAGCGCGAAATCCACCGCGGCGGCGAGATAGACCCATGTGCAGAGCGGACTCGGGGAATGGCGCGACGAGACCAGCAGCGCTCCGCTTCGAACGACAAGCCACAGGATCACGAAATTCAGGATCGTCAGGAAATTAATGTCCGGATCGAGCAATAATCTCAGGCCGGCGAGCAGGCTGGCGAGCGCGGCTGCACCCGCGGCGAGATGATGGCCGCGCCGGGAAAAGGCCGCAGCAAGCTCGAAAACGCCCGCCGCGGTAAGCAGCAGCCCGATTTCGACCCGCGCCGGATAGCCCTTCGCCATCGGCAGCAGCGCCGCCCCGACCGCGAGCAGGAGGATCAGCACTCCAGCCGACCGGATCACCAGAGATCGCGTTGCGCTCGACATGGTCACAGATGTGTACAGTAGCCGGAACGACTGGAACAGCTTTCGCCTGGCGGGGTCCAATCCGGCGCCGCCGCGGAGCAATCCTAAACCGGATGGTAACCCCTTTTGGGCTCTATGATCGCTGCTAGTGTCGCGGGGAGTCGCGCCTGGCTCGGAGTGGACCATTGCAACAACTGCCGATCGAAACGACAGTTTATTCGATGTCGTCGGAGCCGCCGGCCCAGTCGGAGCGGCGAACTGACGAACGTCACCTGACCTTGTTCCGGGTTGGGTCGATCCTGCTCGACGGGCGCCGGGAGCTGTGCCTGGTCAAGAATATTTCCGCGGGCGGCGCTCTGATCCGCGCTTATTGCCGCCTGCAGCCCGACCTGGAGCTCCGGATCGAGCTGAAGGAACAGCAGCCGATTTCCGGAAAGGTGAACTGGGTCAAAGGCACCGACGCGGGCATCACCTTCGACGAGCGCGTTGACGTCGTCGAGCTTCTGAAATCGAACGGCGACGGGCCCCGGCCTAGAATGCCACGCGTCGAGGTGCGATGCGTCGTCTTCGTCCGCGAAGGTGCGACGACCAACCGCGCCACCTTGATCAACATTTCGCAGGGTGGCCTCAGCCTCGACAGCGAAAACAGCCTCACCATCGGCGGCGATGTGACCGTTACCCTGCCGGGCATGGCGCCGCAGGCTGCCGTGGTCCGCTGGTCGGAAGGTTCGCGCTACGGAATCAGCTTCAACACCGTACTTCCGCTGGCCGGGCTCACCGGCTGGCTCCAGAGCCGGTCGAACGCCTGATTCTCATTCGCCGAGCGGATTGCCCTCGGTCGCCCAACGCTCGATCATAGCCCGCTCCGCCGCCGTCAAAGGCTTGCAGGACAACCCCGGCCGCCGCTTGATCGGGATCTCGGGCCTGGGTTGCGGTTCCGGCACGTGGCGGAGCATTTCCTTCGGATAGAGCGGGAAATCGAAGGCCAGCCCCGCATGGCCGCAGTGCGACCAGGCGACGCGGCTGGGCACGCTGAGCCCGTCGCGGTGGAACAGGACGCGACTGCCTGCCTCCGGAAGGTCCTCTCCCCGGATCAGCGCACCGTCCTGCGAAAGATTGCGCAGAGTGACGGCCAGAGACCCGCCCGGAGTCTCCAGAGTCGCCTTCAACATGACGTTGGACCGGCGATGCCGCCGGTTCTGCATTACGGGTGTCTGGTCCATTTTCCTTGCGAATATACGCACGGAGTAAAGCTAGGTTTAAGCCGCTGTTGCGCCCGTGCCGTTTCGGAACAGAAGCATAAGATTATTCGCAGGCATGGCCCGCTGCTCGACCGGCCTCAGGCCCCGCGCTTGGGCTTCGACGGCGAAATCCTCGACCTTGCGAAGGCCCCATTCGGGGTCGCGGCTCTTCAGGTCGGTGTCGAAAGCGAGATTGCTTGGCGCGGTTTCGATCCGGGCGCTCAGCCACGGTCCGTAGAGGATCAGCGGTCCGCCCGGCGGAAGCAGCCGCGCCGCCCCGTCGAGAAGCCCCAGCGCGGACCGCCACGGGCTGATGTGCACCATGTTGATGTTGAGGATCGCGTCGGCGCGGTCGATCGGCCAATCGGGCGCCGCGGCGTCGATCACCAGAGGTTCGCGGATATTCGGAAGCTCTGCCGCGGCCAGCCAGGAACGAATCGATGCGAGCGCATCGGGATGAACGTCGCTCGGCTGCCACTCCAGGTTCGGGAAGCGTTCGGCGAAAAAGATGCCGTGCTCGCCGGTGCCGCTGGCGATTTCGAGCACAAGGCCGCTCTTGGGCAGCCATTCGGCAAGCACGTCCGCGATCGGATCGCGATTTCGCAGCGCCGCCGGAGCCGACCGCCGTCCGGCATCGGCGGGAGCCTCATAAAATCGCCGGTTGCCTGTCACTCGGCGGCGAGCAGCCTTTTGGCCCGCGTGTACATTTCGAGGCGCGTCGCGGTGAGGAGCCCGAGCGCGAAGCCGATGAAGGCATCCGTCATCAGCATCGCCGGGCTGGACGCGTTCGATGCAGCCGTTTCGCCGAACACCTGCCGCGCCCCGAGCTTCAGGACGATGATCGCGACCAGCAGGAGCATCGCCAGCGGCGACGCCTTCTGACGAAGCTCGCCCGTTTCCGGATCGCGGCGGATCTGGATCATCCGGCCCCGGTACCAGCCGACCAGCAGGCCGATGGCCAGGCCGGCAAGGATCAGCTCCCAACCGAAAATCGTCGGCGGAAGCGCGGTGAACATGAAGGCGATGAGGATCAGATAGACGATCGGCACAGCCCACATCGTCTTCAGGTCGAGCTTGCGCTCGCTGCGCATGGTCCGAAGCCGAAGCGCGACGACGATCGCGATGATCGCGAACGGCAGCAGCGTCGCAAGCCAGCCATGGGGTTGTTCGACCGTCATTGTGCCGCCTCCGCCTGTTCCGGCTCGCGATAGACCAGGACTGGCTTCCTTGCCGCGAGCGTCTCGTCAAGCCGTCGCCGCGGTGCGTAGATGGGCGCGGCCTTCAGACTCTGGTCGCCAGCCTTCGCCCGCTCGGCGATCGAGCGCATCGCGGCGATGAACTGGTCCAGCGCAGCCTTGGATTCCGTCTCGGTCGGCTCGACCAGCATCGCGCCGTGGACGACCAGCGGGAAATACATGGTCATCGGGTGGAATCCTTCGTCGATCAGCGCCTTGGCGAGATCGATCGTGCTCAACCCCTCGGCAAAGCCTTTGTCGGAGAAGATCGCCTCATGCATGCACGGGCCTGCCGAGGCGAACGGCGCATCGAGCACGTCCGAAAGCGAGCGAAGCACGTAGTTCGCGTTGAGCACCGCATCCTCGGCGACCTGCCGAAGTCCGTCTGCGCCATGGCTGAGGATGTAGGTGAGCGCCCGGGTGAACATGCCCATCTGCCCGTGGAAGGCCGTCATCCGGCCGAAGGCATTGGGATGCTCCTCGCCCGCATTCTCTTCTTCGACCAGCTTGTACGATCCGTCCGGCATCTTCGCGACGAACGGCAGCGGGCCGAACGGCGCCAGCGCCTCCGACAGCACCACCGGCCCGGAACCCGGCCCGCCCCCGCCGTGCGGGGTTGAGAAGGTCTTGTGCAGGTTGATGTGCATCGCATCGATGCCGAGGTCGCCCGGCCGAACCCTGCCGACGATCGCGTTGAAATTCGCGCCGTCGCAATAGACGAAGGCTCCAGCGGCGTGGACCGCCTCCGAAATTGCGATCATCTCCGGCTCGAACAGCCCGCAGGTGTTCGGGTTGGTGATCATCACCGCGGCGACGTCCGGCCCGAGCCGCGCCTTGAGCGCTTCGAGGTCGACACGACCGGCTTTGTTCGCCGGGATGCTCTCGACTCGATAGCCGGCGAAAGCCGCGGTCGCCGGATTGGTGCCGTGCGCGCTCTCCGGGACCAGCACGACCTCGCGGGCGTCGCCGCGCGCTTCGAGCGCCGAGCGGATGCACAGCAGCCCGCACAGCTCGCCGTGAGCGCCGGCCTTGGGGCTCATCGCAACGCCGTACATCCCGGTGAGATCGAGCAGCCAGAAGGCGAGCTCGTTGATCGCCTGCAGTGCACCCTGCACCGTCTCCTGCGGCTGCAGCGGGTGGACATCGGCAAAGCCCGGCATCCGCGCGACTTTCTCGTTGAGGCGCGGATTGTGCTTCATCGTGCACGACCCGAGGGGGAAGAGGCCCAGGTCGATCGCATAATTCTGCCGCGACAGGCGCGTGTAGTGCCGCACCGCTTCCGGCTCGCTGAGCCCCGGGAGCCCGATGTCGCGGTTGCGTTCAAGCCCACTCAGTCGTTTTCCGGAAATTTTGGCATCCGGAAGGTCCACGCCGGTCTGGTCCAGCCGCCCGCGCTCGAACAGCAGAGGCTCCTCGAGCTGAAGGGCGCGGTTGCCGGTGACGGTCTGCGTTTCGCCTTGTTCGTTGGCGGGTGCGGTCGGCCGCCAGCC
>DATMHP010000143.1:0-4149 GCA_035554875.1 Sphingomicrobium sp. | reverse complement strand
CAGCAGTCGATGATCCTGGTCCCCATGGACTCTGACGGCCTGACCATCGAGCGCGCGCTCACCGTCTATGGCTATGACGACGCGCCGCACGGGCACATGGAGATCCGGCTGGAGGCTGTGCGGGTTCCGGCGTCGAACCTGCTGCTCGGCGAAGGGCGCGGGTTCGAGATCGCGCAGGGCCGGCTGGGACCGGGCCGGATCCACCATTGCATGCGCACCATCGGCGCGGCCGAGGAGGCGCTCGGGCTGATGTGCGAGCGGCTGCAGGGCCGAGTGGCGTTCGGGAAACGGCTGTCGGAGCAGAGCGTCTGGGAGCAAAGGGTGGCCGAGGCGCGGACGGAGATCGAGGCGACGCGCCTCCTGTGTCTGAAGGCCGCGGACATGATGGACCGGGCGGGCAACAAGGCGGCGAAGGCCGAGATCGCGATGATCAAGGTGAAGGCTCCGGCAATGGCGCTGAAAATCATCGACGACGCGGTGCAGGCGTTCGGCGGCGCCGGCGTCAGCCAGGATACGCCGCTGGCGATGAGCTGGGCGCATGTCCGTACGCTGCGCCTCGCCGACGGGCCGGACGAGGTCCACAACCGCTCGATCGCCAGATACGAGTTCGAGAAGCATCGGCCGCGGGACAGCAACTGATGGGCCTGCTCGACCACAAGGTGGCGATCGTCACCGGCGCCGCATCCGGAATCGGCCGGGCGACGGCCGAGTTGTTCCGCTGCGAAGGCGCGACCGTGGTCGCCGCTGATGTTACGGAAGGCCCGGGAATCACGCCGCTCAACGCGGGCTCCGAATCCGAGGTCGAGGCGCTCGTCGAGAAGACCGTCGCCGATTTCGGCGGAATCGACATCGTCTTCGCCAACGCCGGGATTTCCGGCGATATGGCCGGGATCTTCGAGCAGACCAGCGCCGACTGGCAGCAGATCCTGCAGGTCAACCTGATCGGACCGTTCCTTCTGATCAAATATGCGGCGCCGCGCATGAAGGACCGCGGCGGCGGCTCGATCATCTGCACGGCGTCGGTGGCCGGACTTCGCGCAGGGGCGGGCGGCGCCGCCTATTCGGCCTCCAAAGCCGGGGTGATCAGCCTCGTCAAAGTCGCGGCGACCCAGCTCGCGGGCTCGAACGTGCGCGTGAACGCCATCTGCCCGGGGTTGATCGAGACCGGCATGACGAAGGAATTGTACGACTGGGCGCGCTCGACCGGTCGCGAGAACCGCATCGGCCGCCTGAACCCGATGAAGCGCGGTGGCGAGCCGGAGGAGATTGCCTCGGTGGCGCTGTTCCTCGCGTCCGATGCGGCAAGCTACGTCAACGGCCAGGCGATCCCTGTCGATGGCGGCCTCTCGGCCTCGCATCCCTTTTCGATCCAGGACTATGGCCGCACCTCGGCCTGACATTCGGAGAGCATAAGTGACCAACCCGATTTCCACCCGGCACCACGGCGACGTGATGATCATCGAGTCCAACAACCCGCCTGTGAACGCGCTCTCCGCAGCGGTCCGTCAGGGGCTGGTCGATGCGATCGAGCAGGCGGAGGCCGATGATAACGTGAAGGCCGTGGTGATCGCCTGCGAAGGCCAGACCTTCTTCGCCGGAGCCGACATCACCGAGTTCGGCAAGCCGCCGATCATGCCGTGGCTTCCGCAGGTGGTGGATCGGATCGAGGACTGCACCAAGGCGGTGGTTGCGGCGATCCACGGCACCGCGCTCGGCGGCGGGCTCGAGGTCGCGCTCGGCTGTCATTATCGCGTCGCGGTGCCGACAGCGAAGCTCGGCACTCCGGAAGTGAAGCTCGGGCTGTTGCCGGGCGCGGGCGGGACGCAGCGGCTGCCGCGCGTCGCCGGAGTCGAGAAGGCGCTGCAGATGTGCGCGACCGGCACGCCGATCGGCGCCAAGGAAGCCTATGACGCGGGCCTGATCGACCGGCTGGTCGAGGGCGAGCTCCTGCCGCACGCGGTCGCCTTCGCCGAGGAAGTGCGCGAAGTCCGCCCGCTTCAGAAATCGTCGGAGCGGACCGACCGGATGGAGGACGTCGATCCTGCGATCTTCGACGAATTCCGCACAGCGAACGCGCGCAAGTTCAAGGGCTTCGACGCGCCGGAAGCCAACATCCGCGCCGTGCAGGTGGCGACGCAGAAACCTTATCCCGAAGGCGTTATCGAAGAGCGCAAGCTGTTCATGGAGCTGATGAGCGGACAGCAGGCCAAGGCGCAGCAATATTTCTTCTTCGCCGAGCGCAAGGCGGCGAAGATCGAAGACCTGCCCGAGAACACCGAACCGCGACCGGTCCGCAAAGTCGGCGTGATCGGTGCCGGGACGATGGGCGGCGGCATTTCGATGAACTTCCTGACCGCCGGGATTCCAGTGACCATCGTCGAGATGGGGCAGGAGGCGCTCGATCGCGGCACCGGCCTCATGCGCAAGAATTACGAAGCAAGTGCCGCCAAGGGCCGCTTCACGTCCGAGCAGGTCGAGAACGCGATGAGGCTGCTGTCGCCGACACTCGACTTCGAGGCGCTCGCCGACTGCGACCTCATCATCGAGGCGGTCTACGAGAATATGGACGTGAAGAAGGAGGTCTTCGGCAAGCTCGACAGGATCGCGAAGCCCGGCGCGATCCTCGCCTCCAACACCAGCTACCTCAATGTCAACGAGATCGCGGCGTCGACGTCGCGTCCGCAGGACGTGCTCGGAATGCACTTCTTCTCGCCGGCCAATGTGATGAAGCTTCTGGAGGTGGTGCGCGGCGCGAAGACGGCCTCCGACGTGCTCCTGACGGCGATGCAGATCGGCAAGAAGGTGAAGAAGGTGCCGGTCGTTGCGGGCGTGTGCCACGGCTTCATCGGCAACCGCATGCTGATGCCTCGGCAGATCGAGGCAACGAAGCTGCTGCTCGAAGGCGCGACGCCCGAACAGGTCGACAAGGTCCACGTCGATTTCGGGATGCCGATGGGTCCGTTCCAGATGGCCGATCTCGCCGGAGTCGACATCGGCTGGCACCGCGACCCCAACCGCATCGAGACCCTCCGCGATGCGCTTTGTGCGATCGAGCGCTGGGGGCAGAAGAAGGGCGCAGGGTTCTACGATTATGACGAGAAGCGCCGCCCCACGCCGTCTCCGGTCGTGCAGCAGATCATCGAGAAATTCGCGGCCGACAAAGGCATCGAGCGCCGCAACATCTCCGACCAGGAAATCGTCGAGCGCACTATCTATCCGATGGTCAACGAAGGCGCGAAAATCCTCGAGGAAGGCATGGCACAACGCGCGTCCGACATCGATGTCGTCTGGGTCTATGGCTACGGCTGGCCGGTCTACAAAGGCGGGCCGATGTATTGGGCCGACAATATCGAGGGCCTGACGAAGATCGTGGCCGGCCTCAAGCAGCAGGAAGAGCGGATGAAGCCGGAGTTCAGCTTCTCCAAGCTGCTGTTGGAAAAGGCGGAAGCGGGCGAGAAGTTTACGCGTTGACCCGCTGGCTGGCGCTGTTGCTGTCGATCGCCGGCGGCCTCGTCGCCTCGTTCGTCCTGACCATCGGCCTTTTCGTGGGATTGGGAAGCATCCTCTGGGTGTTCGTTTTCGGCGACGACACCTGGCCCGAATGGGTCCGGACCGGCATCGACGCCTCGATACCGGTAGTGGGGATCGCAATCGCCGCGGTGGCGGCGTGGATTATCTGGACACGGCTGACCGCTCGTCCGGAAGCAGGCTGAGCATCGCCCATGCCATGGCCGCGATTCCCGCGCCCGTGACGAAGACCGCGCCGGCGCCTTCACGGTCCCACAGCCAGCCGGCGCCGAGACTTGCCAGCAGGCTCGCAATCCCGGTGACGAACCAGAAGGCGCCGAAGCTTGTCGCGCGCAGATTGTCCGGTGCGCTGTCCGCGATCATCCGCGCGAAGATGCCCTGCGTGAGCGCCATGTGGCCGCCCCACAGAGCGACTCCGACGACGAGGCCGCCAAAGCTTCCGGTTGATGCGAGGACGAGATCGCCGGCGATTAGGACCGCTATTCCGGCCATCAGGATCGTTCGCGGGCTCATTCGGTCGCTGAGCGCTCCGGCCGGATAGGCCAACGCAACGTAAGCGAGATTGAAGATGGCGAGGGAGAGCGGTGACATGGCTTCGCTCAGCCCGATGTCGATGCCCTT
>DATMHP010000142.1:0-5343 GCA_035554875.1 Sphingomicrobium sp. | reverse complement strand
CTTCGCTGGATGAACGAGGCGGGGGTGTTCGGCCGCTTCATTCCGGACTTCGGCCGTGTCGTCGCACAGATGCAGTTCGACATGTATCACCATTATACGGTCGACGAGCATGCGATCCGTGCCATCGGCCTGCTGGCGGCGATCGAGCGCGGCGAGCTCATCGAGGACCATCCGCTTTCGACGGCGCTGTTCAAGCAGATCGCCAACCGGCGAGCCCTTTACGTCGCCGTGCTCCTCCACGACATCGCCAAAGGGCGGGGCGGCGACCACAGCGTGCTCGGCGAGCAGGTCGCATTAGAACTTGGGCCGCGCTTGGGGCTCGACGAGGCGGAGACCGAGACGGTCGCCTGGCTTGTCCGCTACCACCTGCTGCTGTCGAACACGGCGTTCAAACGCGACCTCGCGGACCCCAAGACCATCGAGGATTTCGTCCGCCAGGTGCAGAGCCCGGAGCGGCTTCGCCTGCTGCTGATGCTCACCGTCGTCGACATCCGCGCCGTCGGGCCGGGGGTGTGGAACGAATGGAAGAAGCTACTGCTGAGGAGCCTGTTCGATGCCGCCGAGGAGAAGCTCCGGCTGGGGCACAAGCAGCGCGGGCGGAGCGAAATCGTCGCCCAACGGCAGGAGGAGTTGGCGAAAGCGCTCGGCTGGAAATCGACGATTGCGAGGGCTTATGCCCGCCGGCTTCCGGACAGCTACTGGCTGGCCGAGCCAGCCGACATCCAGCTGTCCAATGCGCGCCAGGTCGCGGATGCCGAGGCGCATATCGGCGAGGCAAAGCCCAGCATCGTCGTCGAGGATGAGGCCGAGCGCGGCGCGACCCGGGTCACGGTCTTCACGCCGGATCGCGAGGGCCTCTTCTTCCGGATCTGCGCTGGTCTCGCCTCAGCCGGGGCGAGCATCATAGACGCACGGATCCACACGACCCGCGACGGAATGGCGCTCGACAATTTGCTGGTGCAGGACGCGCTCGGCCGCACTTATTCCGACAAGCGCCTTCGCAACCGGCTGGTGCGTTCGGTCGAATCGGCTCTGACCAGGGGGCAGCCGCCCGAGCTTCCCACCGGACCGGCGAGCGGCGACAAGGCTGCGGCGTTCCATGTCGCTGCATCCGTCGCGATCGCCGAGCGCGCTTCGTCGAGGACGACCGTCGTCGAGGTGAACGCACTCGACCGGCCGGGGCTATTGGCGAGGCTGGCGCTGGCGATCCACGATTGCGGGCACGAACTGCATTCGGCGCATGTCGCCACCTACGGCGAGCGCGCCGTCGACGTCTTCTATCTCAGCAGCGGCAAGGGCCAGAAGCTCTCGCACTCGGAGGCGGAGAAGCTCCGGGCGGCGCTTCTCGACGCCGCCCGGGAAGAGGAAGCCTAGGGCCGCTCGTTCTTGCTGCCCGGTGCAGGCGCCCCCGGCATCGGCGGAACGCCGACCGACGCGGGCGCTTCGGGTGCAAGCTCCGGCACTTCGACGATTCCGCGGCCGACATGGCTGCGGCTGCGCGAGTAACCGAAGTAGATCAGCAGGCCGACTGCGCCCCAGACGATCAGCACCATCTTCGCCACGAACGGCAGGTTCAGGTAGAGGCCGATGCAGCCGACGATCGCCAGCGGTGCGATGACCGACACAGCGGGCGTCCGGAACGGCCGCTTCCGATTCGGGTCCTTCTTGCGAAGGACGAGAACCGCGAGCGCGACCATCGCGAAGGCGAACAGCGTCCCCGAGTTCGAATAATCGGCAAGCTTGCCGACCGGCAGGAAGGCCGCTGCGAGGGTGACGACGATGCCGGTGAAGGCGGTGACGACGTGCGGCGTGCGGAACTTCGGGTGGACCGACGACAGCTTCTCCGGAAGCAGGCCGTCGCGGGCCATGACGAAGAAGATGCGCGTCTGGCCGAACATCATCATCAGCACGACCGACGGCAGAGCGACGAATGCAGCGATGCCCATGAAGTCACCGACGCGCTCGTAGCCGATAGTGCGAAGGACGTGCGCCAGCGCCTCCTTCGAGCAGACCAGAGGCTCGGTGAGGCCGCTCGCGATGATGGATTGGCACTGAGACGCCATTTCCGTCGAGCCCGGCGCGAGCACCTGGCCGGCGGCGTTGCGTACCGGCTCGGCGCCCATCGCGCCGATCGCGCCCGCTGCGACCAGCAGGTAGAAGACAGTGCAGAAGAGCAGCGATCCGATCAGGCCGATCGGCACGTTGCGCTGCGGATTGACCGTCTCCTCCGCCGCGGTCGAGACCGCGTCGAAGCCAACATAAGCGAAGAAGATCGACGCCGCCGCGCCAACGACTCCGTAGGTGCCCCAGCCGTTGGGAATGAAGGGCTCGAAATGGGCGCCGTTGAGGACCGGGAAGGTCAGCACGACGAACACGGTCAGAGCTACGACTTTCACCAGGACAAGCGCCGACGTGAAGCGCGCGCTTTCCTTGGTGCCGAGGATGAGGAGTCCCGTGATCAGCAAGGAAATAACGACCGCAGGAAGATTGATGAGCCCGCCCTGGCTCGGCCCTACGGCAATGGACAGGGGGACATCCACGCCCCAGCTTTTCAACAAGCCGACAAAATAGCCGGACCAGCCGACCGCGACCGCGGACGCGCCGACGGCATATTCGAGGATAAGGGCCCACCCGACCATCCAGGCGAGCAGCTCGCCCATGACGGCATAGGTGTAGGTGTAGGCGGAGCCCGAAACGGGGACCATCGCTGCCAGCTCGGAATAGCAGAGCGCTGCGACAGCACAGACGAAGCCGGCGATCACGAAGCTGATCATCATCGCCGGGCCGGCCTTCTGCGCCGCCTCGGCGGTCAGGACGAAAATGCCGGTGCCGATGACCGCACCAATGCCGAGAAGCGTCAGCTGGAAAGCACCCAGCGAGCGCTTGAGTGCCTTTTTCTCGGCGGTTGCCAGGATCGCGTCTAGCGGTTTGACGCGGCCCAGAAGAAGGCCTCCCCGCTGTGATGCTGTGGCCATTTGTCTCCCCTCAATTCGCTTTGGCGCGCGAACCTAACGGCTGCAGCCGCTCACGCAATGGTCAAATCGACCAACGGCGCCCTAGCGCGCCAGCATCGGCCCCAGCGGTTGCCCGCCGAACACATGGATGTGGAGGTGCGGCACCTCCTGTCCGGCGCGCTTGCCGGTATTGGTGAGCAGGCGATAGCCCTGGACGACGAGCTGGTGATCGCGTGCGACCTTGCCGACCGCGCGGACGAAGCCGGCGATCTCCTCGTCGGACGCCTTCTCCGAAAAGTCGTCCCAAGAGACGTAGGGCCCCTTGGGAATCACCAGGATATGGACCGGGGCAAGCGGGTTGATGTCGTGGAAGGCGAGCGCCCACTCGTCTTCGTAAACCTTGCGCGAAGGAAGCTCGCCGCGGAGGATCTTCGCGAAGATGTTATTGTCGTCATAAGGTTGGGTCGGGTCGATCGGCATTCGTGACTCCGCTTGACCGGGAACGCTGCCTCGTTACCACCGGAAGCGATGACCGACGAGACTCCGGAAAGCCTGATACCCTATGACGAGATCGTGCAGGAGGCACTGCGCGACGTCGTCGGCCGCGTTCTCGGCGAGATCGAGCGGTCCGGCGGGCTCCCCGGCGAGCATCATTTCTACATCACCTTCAAGACCAGGATGCCCGGAGTCGAAATCCCCAAGCACCTGATGGAGCGATTCCCGGAGGAGATGACGATCGTCATCCAGCACCGCTTCTGGGACCTGAAGGTTGAGCAGAATGTCTTCTCCGTCGGCCTGTCGTTCGGCGGCGTCCCGGCGAGCCTGCGCGTGCCGTTCGCTGCGGTCACCGACTTCGTCGATCCGGCGGTCGACTTCAGCCTGAAATTCCAGGCCAACGGCGCGGAGACGGTTCCCGAGGAACATGACGAGGCCGAGAATGACGCTCCCGCGGGCGAGAGCGAAGACGGCTCCAACGTCGTCAGCGTGGACTTTACTCGGAAAAAATAACAGAGCGCCGTCATTGCGAGCGTAGCGAGGCAATCCAGTTCTTCTGGATCGCCGCGTCGTTGCGCTCATCGCGATGACATTAGCCAGTGAGATTTGAATGAGACCGACCCGCACCGAGACCGACAGCTTTGGACCGATCGACGTCCCTGGCGACTCCTATTGGGGTGCGCAAACCGAGCGCTCGGTGGAGAATTTCCCGTTCGGGCCGCGCGAGCAGATGCCGGTGGAAATCGTCCACGCACTGGGTTTCGTGAAGCAGGCTGCGGCGCGGGTGAACGCCAGGCTGGGGCTGATCGATGCGCAGATCGCGGAGGCGATCCAGCAGGCCGCGGCGGAAGTCGCGCGCGGCGATCTCGACCGGGAATTCCCGCTGGTGATCTGGCAGACGGGGTCGGGAACCCAGTCGAACATGAACGCCAACGAGGTCATCGCGGGGCGTGCCAACGAGACGCTGACGGGGAAGCGCGGCGGCAAGTCGCCGGTCCACCCCAACGATCATGTCAACAAGAGCCAGTCGTCCAACGACAGTTTCCCGACCGCGATGCACATCGCCGCCGCTCGCGCGGTGACCGCGAAGCTGCTCCCGGCGGCGAAGGCGATGCAGGCGCTCCTCGCAAAGCAGGCGAAGACATGGGATTCGATCGTGAAGATCGGCCGCACCCATCTGCAGGACGCCACTCCGCTGACGCTGGGGCAGGAATTCTCCGGCTATGCGGCGCAGATGGAGGCGAATGTCGCCCGGCTCGAGGAAGTGATGCCGCGTCTGTTCCGGCTTGCGCAGGGCGGGACCGCGGTCGGCACCGGCCTCAATGCGCCGAAAGGTTTCGGAGAGGCCTTTGCCAAGGAGGTCGCGAACCTCACGCGTCTGCCCTTCACCTCGGCGCCGAACAAGTTCGCCGAAATGGCCGCGCACGACACGCTAGTCGAGCTTTCTGGTATCCTGAACACGCTGGCGGTTTCGCTGACGAAGATCGCCAACGACATCCGCCTGATGGGCTCGGGCCCGCGCTGCGGGATCGGCGAGCTTAAGCTTCCGGAAAACGAGCCGGGCAGCTCGATTATGCCGGGCAAGGTCAATCCGACACAGTGCGAGATGCTGACGATGGTCGGCGCCCAAGTGATGGGTAACCACGTCGCCGTCACCGTCGGTGGCCTCCAGGGCCATCTCGAGCTCAATGTCTTCAAGCCGCTGATCGGCGCCAATGTCATCCGCTCGATCAACTTGCTCGCGACTGGCATGGACAGCTTCTGCAAGCGCTGCCTCGAAGGGCTCGAGCCGGACGTGAAGCGGATCGAGCAGCTGATGAACGAGTCGCTGATGCTGGTGACCGCGCTCGCGCCGGAGATCGGCTATGACAAGGCGGCGGAGATCGCCAAGCAC